>JBBKVK010000142.1:0-28531 GCA_037968395.1 Saprospiraceae bacterium
ATCCCGTTGTACAACGGGATGCTGAAATCAGTAAAACTTCATATTTTACCAGCCTGACCGGCTGGCAGGTTACTCTTTCAACCCTCCTTACGAAGCCCTATTGAATAATGCGGGTTTAATTGTCTAGCTTATTTCTTCACCAATTGATTTTACGGATGACTTCTCACCTCGGTTTTCCTAATTAATTTTTCGAACTTCGAGACTTCACACCAAATCTAAGTTGCCTCAAGCTTGTTCCTCGCTCTTCTACCCTATTTTACCATTTTGTAATCCAGAGCTCAAAAGGTTTTTTCTCCGTAGTCAGATTGTGTGAGTACGGATAATATGATCTATAACGGTTCTGTGACAAGCGGAGTGACATCCCGAAAGGGTGGCATTCTGTCTTGTCACTTGTGTGTGCCTTGAATGGCAAATATAATACTAAAAGTATTTCAAATCAAAGGATTTGACTAGAGAGTGAAAGTCTCTTATGCGCCGTGGTGACACATGGAAGCATTAGTAAGCCGCAAGGGTGTTTCGAGCGATCGGAGATCTGAAGTAAGCGGGACTACAAAGGTCGGTACTGGTCCTTCGGTAAACTCAGGATAAACTGAACAGGAACTGGATATGAGGCTGGTAGAAACGGGTAAGGTAGCACATCGTACCAAAGCCCAAAACACAAAAGAGTGAGCTTTCTATTTGTAGATTCAGCGGGAATCGACCGAAAGATATTTGCTTTACCAAGGGAGGTCTCTGTAATCATTTATTGATGAAGCAGAGAAGTCAGCGTTCGACAGAGCTCACGCCGAAGTTTCTTATATGTATAAAAAAATAAAAGTTAATTTTTTCATTTTCGATTGTTTTTAATTTTTATTGATGACGCTTAGAATATGCGACGTTATCAAAGTTAAGGAATGAATGACAAAAGTAAAACGACTTTACAAATGCTATGGTAATTCGGCCGTGGCTGAATTACCCGTCAGAGCATGATAATATTATGCAATGTTACCGACTTTTCTTAATATAAGGTTCTTACTTCTAATATTAAGCTGATTCATTACTTGGTAGATCTATAAACGCATTTAGAATGGCTATGTTCGGCTATGTTCAACAAGGCTTTGCAGGGATTTAACTTAATTCTTTTTCTTTAAAATGGTCAACGATAACGGTAAAACACTGTAAAACTTGTAACGATACAGTATTCTACTTTGCATAATTACTTTGGAGCTGTTTCCTTAATTAATTGGTGTTTAACACAAAAAGAATTTACCTATTTAGATATTTCTGTGCAAAAAAACACCCCCTAACACTTCATTATCCTTCGCAGAATCTACGCCATAAACCTATAATATTTTAGATGATATTAATAAAAAAGGATATTATTTCGCACATTTTCAATTATATTTGGAAAAATTTATTTAGTTATTAGTCCATTCATCTATAAAACAGTAAATGAAATGCTTGAATAATTAGTATATAATCATGATCCTTCGTAGTTATGAAACACCTAAATGTCATTTTGCTTCTATCTTTTATTCCAGTCTTTTTGTCTGGTCAATGCGATCAAACGGCAAGCATCCCCCCAAATGGAACAGTTACAATATTTGGTATGCAAATTACAACAGTATCAACGGGATCGGTTATTGAATTTAATACTGAGTTCACAAGTTGCGGTTTATATACGACAGATCCTGGTTCTTTATGGGTTGGACAAATAGGAAGTTTTACGGTAAATTTTTCATTTGATCAACCGATTAATGACCTCATAATTGTCCTTAATAGTACAGGGCATACAGCAAATGAAAATTTCATTTTTACTACTAACGGAGGCCCAGTTACAATTACAGAAGCATCTTCATCATGCTTTAGTACGATCGTGGGTAACGAAATATTATCAGGAAATGGATCTGTACCGGGAGCAACTTTTGGCGGGGGCGGGTGGTTCCAAATTTCTGCTACCGCTAATTTCACGTCATTAACGCTCTCTGGAAGTGGTGGACACAATGGTTCTTTATTTGCAATTTGTCAAGCATCATTAAAAAATTGCGAGCCTGACGCAGGTTATTTTAGTGGAAATACATCAGTTTGTCCAAATTCAATACTTCAATTTGGAGTATATTTATTTAATGATAGCCCGGATTTTACTGAGCTTTTGATGGTGGTAGATAGCGATGGCATAATTACTGAAATTCTAAACACATCTACAGGCACGATTAGTTCATCCATGTGTGAAAGCTTTACCATATATAGTTATAATTATTATACAATGGGTGGATCTATAATTCCTGTTGTGGGAGACCATATTTCTATACTGGATTGCAGCAGTGAATGTTGTGAATTGGATTCTTTGGTGGTAGAATTTGCAGATATTTCACAACCTGACTTTCAGAATGCTCCCGATGATTTATTTTTGGATTGCATATATGATTTACCCCCATTAATTGATCAGGTTTGGGTGGATAATTGTGATTTTATGGGAACAGTTAGTGGCGTTGAATCTGACAATTTCGATTATTGTAACGGTGGCACTATCATACGCACATGGACCTATGTTGACAATTGCGGGAATAGTGGAGAACATATTCAGACCATAACAATAGCGCCATTAATTCCACCTAGTTATATCAATGCTCCAGCAAATGATACTGTTGATTGTGCTGAGATACCACAGAATTTTCCCGATCTAATATACACAAACAATATGGAAGGGGCTTGTTTAATCAAAGACTCTGTTGCGGCTACAATCATTGAAGATTATGACTATTGCGGTGGAACGATAGAGGTGCAGTGGTCGACAATGGATGTCTGTGGCAACCTTATCGACCATTCTCAGTTGATAAATGTAAGGGCTTCAACACAAGCAAGCTTTATTGATTTACCAGCAGATATTACTGTTTCATGTGACAGCATCCCAACTGAAGTACCGAGTCTGACCTATACGAATAGTGACACCAATTGCTTAATCGAGGGAACTGTAGACCCAATGGTGACAGGAGAAGTTGACCACAATGGTGGTACTATTACTTACAGTTGGGAGTATACCGATGAATGTAGCAGAACGATCACTTATTCTCAGTTGATTACTGTAGAACCAATGTCTGATTACTCTGATGTTTTGATTAGTGTTTGTGATAATGACACGGATGGAGTACTGCTCTGGGATTCTTTACAATTGCAGTCCTATTTGAATATTAATCAGACCGAACAAATAACTTATTATACCTCACTTAGTGATGCTAAACAACAGACAAATGCTATTATTTTGCCTTACAGCAATGATATGTCTTTTGTGGATAGTCTGTATGCAATGATTACGAAGCAGTCAAGATGTGTTGAATTAATCTTGGTAGAATTTAATGTATACCCCAAGCCGGAAATCATAGTGGATGTGACGAATGAAAAATGTTTGGGTAAAAATGATGGCTTTGTTGAGATAATCAATTTCGATTCTGAAGCGAATTACAGTATGAACGGTACAGAAATTGATTCAGCATTTCAAATTGATTTGGAGGCAGATGATTATCAGATCATAATAGAGAATCAGCACGAGTGCAGAGACACCTTAGATTTTTCTATATCTCCTGGTTTAATTATTGAATTGGTTTCCTTCAGTTGGAATTGTAACGACAATGGAACGGGCCATGATCCAACTGATGATTTTTATCTCGTTGAATTCGAACTAAGCAATTCGTTAGGTCTTTTGACAGGATACTCCCTTACGGATCAGAACCAAAATATTTTAGGAACATTTTCATACGAAAATTTAATAAGTATTAACATTCCAGCCAATGAAGAGGAATTAGAATTATTATTTACAGACGATGAAAATCAGTGTACACATAGCCAAACTATAGGCCCTTTAATTTCCTGCTCTGAAGGTTGTACGCTCATTATTAATGAAATAAATAGTACGTGTCAAGACAATGGAACACCATTTGACCCCACCGATGATTCCTACTTGATTACCCTTGATGTGAACGCTGAATACGGAAGTAGCACGAACAGTTATAATGTCGCAATAAATGGAGTACAAAGTCATACTTTTATATACGATCAAGTTGTGAATTTTATGCTTCCAGCTGACGGAAGCAATGTTACGTTAACGGTATCTGATACTGAAGATGAAACTTGTTTTTTTACCGAACAGATAGGGCCATTAGAAACATGTTCGGACGATTGTGAAATATATCCTGCATACACAAATGTCAGATGTGATAAAAACGGTACAGTTGTTAATAACGATGACGATGTATTTTACTTTGATCTTGAGGTTTCTGGTTTAAATGTTTCCACGACTTATTCAATTATAGAATTATCTCACACCGGTAGTTATGACGTACTCACTGAATTTGGGCCTTTCAAAATTTCTGAAGGTAGTATTCAACTGACAATATTGAATGCTGATTCAAGATGTACTTCGACGATCGAGATAGCTCCTCCAATGGCCTGTTCTGATTGTAATCAGACAATCAGCATAAATAATCCAGATGAGATTACTTGTGCAATGCCTGAAGTCGAGCTCTTAATTACGGCATCAGAACCAGCAACTTATCAATGGTCTGGACCGAATGGATTTAGCTCAACATTCGATAAAATAAATGTAAATTTACCAGGATGGTACGAGGTTATAGTAAGCTTTAGTGATGGTTGCTCACAAATTGACTCAATTGAAGTAATTTCCAATAATGACATTCCTTTAGTTGTGCTTGGTCCAGATCTATTACTCAACTGCGCAATCACACAAGGAACTCTAGATGCAAGTAATAGTATTTATACAACAGGGGCCCAGTTTGCTTGGTCAGATGAATCTGGAAATATTATTTCAACAAATTTAATGACAACAGTTGATCAAGAGGGAAAGTATTTCTTTGTCATTGAAGATCCGATCACAGGATGCAGGTCTGAAGTTGGAGAAATTGAAGTCATTGTAGATTACAATGAACCTCTAGTCGAGATATTTGCTGATCCAGATAGCATCATCAACTGTTATTGGGAATCTATAGAATTGTCTTACTTAGAAGAACCAAATGTGATTTACGAATGGATTATAGATAATCAAAATATTGTTTCAAATATGGTGACAGTAACAGGTTCTGCAAAAGTCACTTTAATTTCTTTAGACACCATAAGTGGATGTGAAAATAGTTCTGAATTTAAGGTTGAAGATTTAAAAGAATATCCTTTTATAATTTTACAACAAGATGAAATAGATTGCGAAAATGGCGAGGTATGCATCGATGGCTCTAATTCTCCATTCGCCTCTGATTTACTTTTTGAATGGTACGATGATAACGGGAATTTGATAGCCGAAAATCAGGAGATCTTATGTGTAAATATAGGCGGTGACTATACTTTGGAATTAACGGATGAAATCAATGGGTGCAAAAATTCAGAATCCATGAGCGTAATGACACCGATTATACCAAGTATTAGTTTGCCAGAAACAGTTACTATTAATCCTGACATGGAAGGACAGATAAAAGTCAATATTGATGGTCCTTTGGATGAAATATCTGAAATCATTTGGTCTCCTTCTGACGCATTACTCTGTAATGACTGTGTCAACAATAAGATTATAAATCCTATCGATAATATGATTGTTGAGGTAGAGGTTATATCTATCTCTGGTTGTAGTATTAAAGCATCTACCATCATCATCATTGAAAAAATAGTAGAAGTATATATACCCAATGCTATAAATATTAACTCATCAAGAGGCAATAGTCATTTCACACTTTATGGAAATGATCAGGTCGAACGGATTGAAAAATTTTCTATATATGACCGCTGGGGTAATTTGGTATTTTATGTTGAAGACATCGAACCAAATAATGCTCAACTTGGATGGGACGGAACCTTTAATGGTAAAGAGGTACAACAAGGGGTCTATGTCTACCAATTTAAAATTTTGACTTCTTCTGGTAAAAATGAAGTATATACAGGGACGCTTACGCTTCTGAAATAAATTTGAAGAATAATAATTGGAAAACGAATAGGACAGAATTGGCTTCTAAACAGTAATTTATTTTTCATTATTATGTATATCCAAGATTCTTAGTGCATTGGTATAATATCTATTAAATCACAATGTAAATATTGTACAGTATATCAGCGTCAAGAAGGTTTGATACTTTAAGGTTGGTCCTGAATCTATCAATCGACCTACTTCTTCTTTGGATATAATGCTGGGTAGCTTCCTGTCTTTTTGAGGACGTGGTAGTTTCTTTAGACTCCATTCTTCGTAATCGCTTAGTACTTTGAAGTATTTTCACAAGGCTGAATAGTCCGTATTTATAGTCGACCACGATTTACCTTGTTCTATCCGCATCAACAAATAGGATTGAGCATGATCTTGGCTTAATTCTTCTCCTGGATATTTTTGCGTAACATAGGTC
Source organism: Saprospiraceae bacterium (assembly GCA_037968395.1). Lineage (GTDB taxonomy): Bacteria > Bacteroidota > Bacteroidia > Chitinophagales > Saprospiraceae > JADKBO01. Next base: position 6,375 of record JBBKVK010000142.1, read on the forward strand.
AAGAATATTTGTAATGTACGACTATAAATTACGATTGTAGAGGGTTGAAAATTACGTAATTTCAAATAACTATTGGAAGCTAATACTTCTTTAGATACATCTATCATTGTCTCATTTTTTTGAATTAATTAATGAGCCAAAGATATATCAAATCGCTTACATTTAATTGATATACAGTAGTTTATGTTGACACAAGTTAGCTAGGGGATGTTCAACGTCCAATGATATCGAGAGTCTGCCCAAAGGGAAGATTCTCTGATATCGTCTTGGTGACAAGCGGAGTGACATCCCGATAGGGTGGCATTCTGTCTTGTCACTTGTTATATGGGGTTTATTTTAGAGTTTTATTTGAAGCTCCATTTTTCCTCCCAATCCAAGTTCGACAATTTTTTCTAAAGTTGATAATCTTGCTTCTTTAACATTGTTTTCAATCTTTGAAATGTAAGATTTGGTTGTTCCAGACTTGTCTGCTAATTCTTGTTGGGTTAATCCAGAATTTTCTCTAGCTTCTTTAAGGAGATATCCAATTTTGAAGCTTTTAAATCCTTCTTCTAGGATATCTCTTTTTGGTGTCCCTTTTTTGCCGTAATGTTTCTCTTTAATCTGTTCTAAATTCATCTTACTTTGTTTTAGATTCAAAATATTTTTTCATGATTGCTCTAGCTTTTTTTATTTCCTTCTTAGGTGTCTTTTGTGTTTTCTTTTGAAAGCCATTCATCAGTATAACAAGTTTATTGTCATCAAAGAAGGAAAATATCCTAAAAATATTTGATCCTTGTTTCACTCTAACTTCATATAGCTTGTCATCAAGTATATCAAGATATGTTTTCGGTACATGTTCGATATCCTCGATTAATTCTAATGTCCATATTATTTTGTCTTTGACTTTTTGATCTTGTCTTACAAAGAACTTCTCAAAATGATCTTCAAATGTATCAATGTACCTATGTTTGTCTTGTTTTGGCATAATACAAATATAGGAATGTTTCTCTATAGTGCAACATGAGTAGTTGATTTTTAGTTCGTTTTAATCCCATATAACGTTGAGTATATGAGCCGTTTTTTCTATGGCTTATATACGGTGTTGTGCTTTCGTTATTTTTTCTTTAGACGTATAATTTCATTTTCAATTTCTTTGATAAGATTGTCGATTTCAGGTTTGATGTTACCTAAAGCATATATGTATTTTTGGAAACCGTATTTTTCGCTTCTCAACCTGTTAATTAATCGTTTATCATTTCTTAAGAAATTCTTGTCTTGTTCTGATAATTCATCCCATAACTCAACATTGTTTTGCAATAATGTTGTGACACCATCAGAATGAAATTTATTATTCTCGGATTCAATTCGTTGGATGTACGGATATTTATTGCCATAAAGTGTAAGTAATTGTGTTTTAATTGTGTCGTTTGAAATTATATCCATTCCAATAGACTTAAGATTGTCAAAAGCAACAGTATTTAAAATCAAATCCCATTCACTTAAATTTTGAAAAAATAATTTTCTTATTGAATCATTGCTAATGATATTTTTTTCATAAAAGTCGCTCTTAAGTAGGTCGTATGCCTTAACTTGTTTTTCAGTTTTCTTAATGCAAGGAATTATTTCCTCATTCAAATCATATGTTAGATTATTTGAAATGTTCTTCAAATGAAAAATTTCCTTTTTCGTATTTACTCTATTTTCATTCCAGTTGTTTATCTGCAATGCAATTAAAATACCTATTACTACAAGCAATATTTCTCCAATCGCGTAAATTAGATACTTACTGAATTTATTTTCAGAGAGTAGTTTTTGGCGAATTTTTCTAAAGAATTTTATCATTGTTCAATGGTTAGTGATAATGAAGTACAACTTGTTTATATGTTCATGTTTTCAATATGAGTATTGTGCTTTTCACTCATTTTGTTGTTTTATTTCTGTTTTTGATCATTTTATCCATAACATTATTAGTCAAGGTTAAGTAATTTCTACCTTGAGGCAATATTTTTCTCTTATATGTTGCGATGATAACAAATATTGTTTGGTTTTGTCAGGTTTTAAACTTATGCCAATGTCCTCGTTTTACTTTTTTTTCAAAGGCCACATTGTGAGAATTTTCTTTTTTTAACTTTTAGTACAAAGCTAGGCTGCCAAACGATTAAGAGATGTGTCTGACCAAGTAATGCCAAGAATAATAATACCGTTCAATATTGTTAAAGGCCTACATTTAGTCCTCTGTAGTATGATAGACTTTTCGCTTTTAGGGCTACCTATTTTAATTTAGATATATGTCATAGTACGTTTCAAATATATAAAAAAATTAGTTAATAGCTATTAGTAGGTAGTAAATTAGTTAATAGTTAATAGTTAATAGATGATGTCCTCATGAAATAGGTTGACAAGATGTTTAAGAGCCAACAAGCAAACTAGCTAAGTCGCCAAATAGATTGAAAAAAAATGATAATTGATAATATATTTAACACTCTCACTTTACCATCTTAATTATTGCAGAACTATCTTTTCAAATATAAGCATTATGCTCAATCAATTGCACCTTTACATACTTTAACACATATTTACAAAATATATTTGCCTATTGAACTGCAATAAGCCTATTTTTACAAATAAAATAAATTACATGAATTATATACTGAATAAATTTATTGCAATTCTTTTTATCGCTTTTGCGACTATTGGATCAACTGCGGCACAGGAAATTTCACTTGAAAAGGATTTACATTTTGAAGTTAACAGAATTAGCCCAGGAATCTCAATAACAAAAGCTCAAATGAACGATGCGAATACTTTGCTCGACCTCAATAGACATTATAAACCATCTTGGGTAAAAGAATACTTATCAGTGGAAATATCAGCTAATCATGGTGGAAAACTTAAAAAAGCGTTCAATAAAAGTGATTACCTTACTGAAGAACAAAAACAATTAATGAAAGGTGCTGATTCTGGGTCAAACATCAAAGTAATGATACGTTACATGCCTAAAAACAGTTTACCTCATAACGATATTGCAGAAGAAGACTTTACGTTCACTATCGATCCAAAAAACGACGCCAATTACAAAGGAGGGCAAAGTAATCTACTTCAATACGTTAAAACTAATGCCATTGATAAAATTCCTAATGGCACTTTTACCGGATATGCCTTGGCAGGTATTAAGTTTACCGTTGAATTAAATGGCGAGATAGTCAATGCTCACATCTGGGAATCTTCTAAAAATGAGGAAATTGATACATTATTACTTCAATCCATTTGCAACATGCCAAATTGGAAACCAGCTGAATATGAAGACGGTACTAAAGCGGCTCAAGAGTTTGTACTAACAGTTGGAAATATGGAAAACTGTATGGTCCATTTGTTAAACATCAAAAAATTAAGTTTAGAGTAAATATAAAAAGAAATTAAGCACTCCTACCTCACGTTTATTGATAAATAGTATTTTTTTCATATCTTGAACTTATATAAAACAATAGTTCATGAAAAGTCAATTCTATTTATTCTTCCTTCTAGTATTAATTTTTCCTTATTTTGGAGAGTCTCAAGACATTCAAGCGATCATTGATGCTCAGGAGATAGACACCATGTTATACTCTGGATCTAAAGACAACAGAATCAATTGGGTCATTCAAAATAGAGGTAACTCATTTAGTAATAAAGAGACGTTCACTAATGCATATAGGAATGACCTTCTAAAGGCTTTTGACCAGAATGATCAATTAGCTCAATCACCGTATGCTCAATATCGTAATTTTTTCAACTTATATACTTCTTGGTGGCCCGATGCCCTTGATGACTCTAATGGTTGGAGTTGGAATATCCTAAAACAAACAAGAGATGCAAAATTTTTACCCTGGTCAAATGACAGTACCGGCTGGGTAACTTGGTTTTCGTCAACTGCTGGCGGCGGGGGCGGTGGAGCTGGACTTGAGAGAGATCGACGTGTTGGTGATGGTAAGATGTATGGAATGGGATATGAAACATTTTTACATGAATTTGGTCATACCATGCCAGGCTTACTAGACGAATACTCTTCTGATGCAAGTTGGTCTGGTGGCCAATGCTGGGAAACAGGAAACACTTCAGGGCAATTGTCTAGAGAAGAAATACCATGGAGAAACTGGATTGATGAGGATACGCCTATTCCGACTCCATACACAGATGAATATCTAAATAAATATGGTGCTTTCGAAGGAGCAATGACAAATTATTTCCAATGCCATAGACCATCAGCTCGATCGTGCTTTATGGGTGCTGGAGGATTTGGAGAAGATTTCGGTCTCTCCCTTTGCTCTGTTTGTAAACAGAGAGTTATTTGCTACCTCTACAAATATGTTAATGTAATAGAAAACCCTTCACCCTCGAATCCCGTCATCAATATTGACAATAATAATGAAATCACATTCTCTGTTAATGTCGTAAAACCAGAACCCAATACTCAGACTACTGCTTGGGTGCTCAATGGAAAGACAATAGCACAAAATACTGAATCCATAACTCTTGATTTTGATGCTTGTCAATCTTATGAATTAAAATTTACAGTCCTCGATGAAAACCCACTAATTAGGTATGACCCTAAATTTGACCATATATACCCAAAACCTTATCAAGAGCACATATGGTTAATCCATAATGATGATGCACAAACAGCTGAGATTTCAAGCAATGAGATTGTCGTCAATTCAGATTGTTCTTTAGAATCTACAGGAACAGTCCAATTTAACATTTCAGGAGGGACGGCTCCGTATACTATAAATTTGGAGGATACTGATGTCCCTAATCCTGTAGTTGGTCTGTCTCAAGGTCTTTATAATTTTGATATTGTAGATGCAAATGGGTGCGGTATTACTAAGCAAGTAGAAATAGAAAGTGATTTGTATCTTAACCCTACCATTTGCTCAAATGTAGATGCAAACGGCTGGATGCTCAAAGTTGAAGAAAAAAATTACGACACTTCAGAGCTTTCTTATCTATGGTCCAATGGAAATACCAATACTGAAATTTCTATATCCCAGAGTGGCATTTATGAAGTTACTGTAACAAATACAACTGGATGTACTGCAACAGATAGAATTGAGGTATTTTTTGATGATGCCAAACTTACGGTAACAGAAACCGTAATACCGACTTATATAAACACTCCATCTGGTAGGATATATTTAGACATTAGTGGTGGCAGATCTCCTTATACTATATTTTGGGAGGATAAAGTTAATACAGAACTTACTGACACTAATCTTGATCACATAATAAGCAGTGGTGATACCTGGGGACATCTGCCGGAATATGCATTTGACAATGACAGATCAACAAAATGGCTACATGCCGTGTCAAATGAGGCTTATATCGGGTACCTATTTGACCAAGTAACCCAAGTAGAAAGTTATATAATAACCTCTGCAGATGACGTACCTGAGAGAGACCCCAAAAATTGGGAATTTCAAGGTTCAATCGATGGACAGAATTGGGAAACTATAGATGTTCAATCTGATCATCTGTTTGAAAATAGATATCAAGAAAAAGCTTTTTTATTAGCTAATCCAGCATCTTTTTCACATTATAGACTATTTGTCATTGACAATTATGGAGATATTGCTACGCAGATTCAGGAGCTTGAATTATTAGGCATAGACAATTCTAGTCAATTTAATCCAAACAAAAAAGTTGAAGGATATAGGAATCGTTTTAGTCTGAACAGTGGTAATTATCGATATATTGTTAAAGACGAAAATGGATCTTCAATTTCGAATACAGTTACAATTAATTCAATAAAACCTACTGAATATTCTAATCTAGACGTAGACATAAATGGGAGTTGTGAGGTATTCGTAAAAAATCCTAAAACGACTCATGAGTATTACTGGTTTAAAGATAAGCAATTATCAAATTTAATCCACAAAGGAGATTCCTTTAGACCCAATAATTCTAGTAACTATTATGTAGCAGCTGTAGATAAAACCACTTATGAATTAAACAATAATACAAGAGGCTTCTCAGTCGAAATAACTTCTATGCCTGAGGTAGATACCATTAATAATGATGAATTCAGTATATTAAATCCTTTAGTTGATGAAGAATACTATTGGTATGATGAATTGTCATGCGGATCACCGTTGCATATTGGGACTTCATTCAAACCAACGGAAGATGGAGATTATTTTGTCACGGCTAATCACAAACCAGTATTTATTGATCCTATAGATCCACTGTCAGTAGATGGTATGTTGATACGTATGGATGCATCCGATATTAATGGCGATGGATTAAGAGATGAATCTATTCCCAATGGAGAAGGGTATGACTGGATATTTACACCCGATAATGGCATGACAGCAGATGGTTGGTTTGCCTACCGATCTAACTATCAAAATGGATTGGGAGTGGCAGATTTTGCAACAATTTGGCTACAAAGAATTGAAGAATCTGTCAGTGGTTATCAAACCATAATAATGGCATATCAAGAAAATCCTATTAGTTTTGGTGAAACAGCTCCTTTTGAATCTTTATCAGGTGATATTCCAAAGAATAAAGACGGTACCCAGATATACAGCAATAATGCTCCAGATAGAACAAAGAATGGTAGTACTTATGTTAATGGTGTGTTGGTAGATCCGTTCGCCACACCCAATGAAATGGAGTTTATAATATTAGCTACTGTAATGACAGAGCCTTCTACAAGGGATGTTTATTATACTGATACTCATTGGGAAGGAAAAGTAGGCGAAATTCTCCTTTATGATAGAGCATTATCAGAATTAGAGATCAAAGGTATATCTGCTTACCTTAAAGAGAAATGGCTTAGTTTAGGTACGCTAGAAAGTAAGCCCGTGACTTTTAATTGGAGTGAAACAGTCTCAACTTTTGAAGAAAATAATGAAGTAAAACCCAAAATATACCCTAACCCGACAGATGATCGTATTCATATAACTAATGTAAATATAAATAGTCTTGTAGAAATTTTCACTCAAGATGGTCGATCAATATATAAAAACATTGCTTTGACCAATGATATTACTTTTCTAATAAATAACTACCCTTCAGGGGTTTATTTTGTTAGAATATTTGATGAGATAGCTAAACGAATGTATGTTGAAAAGCTTGTAAAAAAGTAAAAAGCGTCTATTGTTTTAATACATTAAAAGAGGGTTATCAACATTGTCAATAACCCTCTTTTAAAGTACTTTAACTTTACTAATCTACTAGTATTTCAAGTTTAAAACTAAATTAAAATCGTCATATATCGTTTTGTCTCCTAAGCTGTCAAAGAAACTTCCAGAACCATACTTTACGTCAAAGTCTGTTCTATCAATAGTTACTTCTGCTTTTACCGTTCCTTCTTTAACTGTTGCTAAAAATTTTATTTCTTTAGTCTTTCCTTTAATTGTAACATTACCTATAACTTTATAATCTCCAGGTGTGCCTCTTGATACTACTTTTGAAATTTTAAAATTAGCTGTTGGATTGCTTTCTACTCCAAAAAAATCAGGTGACTTAAGATGTCCTTCTAGTGATCCTTTTGAATCTCCACTAAGATCAGTACATACAATTGTTGACATATTAATAGTAAAATTACCACCTGTCAACATATCTCCATCAAATGATAAAGTGCCTTCTTGCAAAGTGATGGTCCCAGTATGAGAACCTGTAACTTTTTTGCCTGTCCATACAATAGACGACTCCCCTACTTTTATCGATTTAGGTTCTATCGGATTGTTTGATGCCATTGATATTAGGGCAAAGCCCATAATTAATGAAAGAAAAATTGATTTCATGTTATATTTTTTAATTTGTTAAATAATGCCAAAAAAACACAATATGTTTTTTATTTGTTGCAACAAATGATTTAATTAAGAAATATTTAACATTTGCTTAAAAAGCAACAATACTAGCTATTGGAGCTGCAAACAATTGCCCAACATCAATATTATTGGGCAGAAAACAATAAATAATAAGTACTTTTGTCAACTAACAATAACATTACAAGCTTGCCGATAACATTAAAAAAAAATATAGAACCCTATGGAGAGTTAGGGGTTTGGACTATTAAAGAAGATATAGATTTTTTCTTATCAAATCTTTATATTTATGAATCTGAGAAGACTTCATTAATTAATCTTAAGGATCGTAAATTAATGGAGTGGTTGTCTTCAAGGTACCTTTTACATTTGATGTCAGGGCGTAAAACCAGAGGAGCCGTCCTTAAAGATCAATTTGGTAAACCTTTCCTAGATGATTCTCCTTTTCACATTTCTTTAAGCCACAGTAGAGATCTTACAGCTATCATAGCAAGCCCTTATTTAGTTGGTGTTGACATCCAGTACTTTGTATCTAAAATAGGTAGAATTGCTAAAAAATTTATTAGCCCTGAAGAATTAAAACTGATTCCTAATGACAAAGAATTATTGTATCAGCATTTTATTTGGGGAGCAAAAGAAAGCCTATTTAAAGCATATGGTAAAGGGAATGTTAATTTCAAATCAGACTTACATATTACATACATCGAAGAGGTTGATGGTGATCTGATTGGCTCTGCAAAAATAATCAAGCAAGATTATCATGAAGAATTTCGTTTAGAAGGCTATATGTTTGAAGATTATATTTTAGTATATGCAATCCATGAATAAACAATTATTAGTTTTTCTTCTTTTCATTCTGCTATTTACAGCAAGTTGTAAAAACAATAGCACTCAAGAAAGCCAAGAAGTGTTTACTGAAATTCCAGAGGACTTTATAGCTTTTTATGAACAATTCCACCTTGACACAGCTTACCAAGTCGCACATATTCAGTTTCCATTAGAAGGCATTCCTTCTCTTTCAGCGAATACCGACTTAGAGGGTTTTACTTTTTGGTGGGAAAGGGTTGGTTGGAAATACCACAAACCATTTAATGACAATGATGGGACATTTACTCGAACATTTACTAATTTTGCTGGTATTATTACAGAGAGTATTCAGGATGACTCTGGTCAATTTACGATGATGAGAAGGTTTAGTAAAATGGATGGTGAATGGACACTTATCTATTATAAGGAAATGGGTAGGTAGTTGATAGTTAATAGTTAATGATTTTTTAACAGCCAACTAGCCAATAAGAGACCCTTTAAACCCAGGCGAAGCCGCTAACCTAGGCGGTCGCAGACCCCGTAAACCAAGGCGTAGCCGCTAAACAAAGAAAGCTGTTTCAAAACCGCATTCCAACAGATAAGAAAAATTGAAAATGTTGATAAATATTTAACGGCGAACTGTAAAACTTTAGTTATTGATATAAATTTGCAAAATACTGCCAAGCCAACTTCATCCTACTTCCATACCAAGAATACATTTCACCATCTACTAACAAGACAGGTTTCTGGTATTTCTCAGAAATAGCCTTTACATGTTTGGCTTTAAAAGGATAAGGTTCACTAGACAATAGTATTATATCTGTATCACTAATCTTTGACTCAATTTGAATTTCAGGATATCTAGTTAAATCAGAATATACATTATTGAACCCTGATTCTAACATCATTTGGTGAATAAATGTATCATTTCCTATTGTCATATACGGCTCCTTCCATATTAAGTATAATGCATTTTTAAGGGTCTTCGGCGGATATAGTTTTATTTCATTAGAAATATCAGCAACCATAGCTTTACTTTGTAGAACAGCATTAGTCATTTTTCCAATGTCCAAGATTAGATTCAAACAATCATTTACTGTTTTTACATCACTTATATAAGTTGGATATTTTTGACTTAGCGCATCAATAACCTCCTTAGTGTTTTCCTCTTTATTAGCAATAATGAGATCAGGACAAAGAGCTTCTACCCTCTCGATATCTATATTTTTGGTGCCTCCAATTATTTTAACTTTGGTTACTTCTGACCGTGGATGAATACAAAATTTAGTTCGACCTACCACAATATCCTTGAGTCCTAAATCAAACAAGGTTTCAGTAATAGAAGGTACAAGGCTTACAATTCTTAGTGGATAATCATTAAGAATCACTTGCCTATGTAATTGATCTTTAATTTGAAATTGCTTCAATGTTTTTTCTCCCCTTTATACATTTTTTCACCAGCTTCCATTTTCATTTCCAAATGGTTTTCTCTGGGTGGCACTGGACAACTATAACCATCAGAATAAGCACACCAAGGATTGTAACAATGGTTAAAATCTATTGTTAGTTTGCCATTCTTAATGCTATCTTTTGTTACATCTATATATCGTCCACCTCCATAGGTTATCTCATCATTTGTATAATCCTTAAAAGGAAGAAACAAACTCTTACCATAGAGTGGATGGGTTGCAGTATTAGCACTTTGATATAATGCAAGTGTAAACTTTTTCCCTCTTGTCTTACAGGTAGCCCTAGCATAGGTCAAAAACTCTTTAGTAGTACCTGCATAAGTAGCCATATCAAACACTTTCCTTTCTTTATCTAAGGTTATATCACAATTACAAACATAAGAGATGTCAGCATCGTAGAAATCCATCAAATCCAACTCTTCTTTTGTTTGCAGAGGAGCTCTTTCATTGGTTTCAAAATCATGTTTATATGCCACTCTGTGTTCAGCTATTGATACCTTATAATGTTCTGGTGTCTTCGGGGTACAGCCTATCACTATAATCGTGATTAAACAAATAAATAAATGGTTACTATACATATTAATTCTTATTTGATATTAACACCAACTTGTTTCTTGAGACAGCCATTCTATTTATATTAAGAATTCCATATTCATTAAGATCTGCAACTTCAGTCCAGTTTGAGTCTTTAATACCTAATTTATATAATTTAGAGCCTTTTCCTTTTAAAAAGGATCCAGAGGGTAGTAAAACAAAGTCTTCAACATCGATCTCAGATATAATAGAAATCTTGTTGGTAATTGGGTTCAGTTTTTTCAAATACCAAAAATCTGATGTTATTTTATGAACAAAAATGAGGTTATCTTCATCGTCTAGTTGAAAACATCTTCCAATATCATTTAATTTGTCTGTGATCTTTCCCGTTTTCACATTGGCTACACTCAAAGTAATTGGATCAGTGACTCTAAATAAAGCAACTTCATCTTGATTTAACCAACAGTGATATCCAACATCATTAAGATTTAATAGTGGATTACCGCCATTAGACTTATCTAATGGGTATTGCCACAACCATTGATCAGTTCCTTCTTGTCTAATGACGCTAAAATGAAGACGGTCGGGCATCAAAGTTGGTGAAAATTCACTTATTGAATCTGTCTTTGTAATGAACATATAATTTCCCAAGTCATAGTCCAAAGCTACAATATCAGTTTGCAAGTTACCCTCATGATTGGTTGAAATATACAATTCCCCAGGTGATATAAAATAAGGCTGATTGTTGTACCCTCCTTCATTAAAACCACTAAGGCAAGTGGGTTGTTTTAAGTTTAACTCTGAATCATATTCTACAAAATTAAACATAAAAATATCTGTAGCAGGCAGTTGGGAAAAGACTTCTCCAAACAAAAAAACACAAGCAAGGATCTTATAAAGTCTAATCATCTTTGTATTGTTGTCATAAAATATGAAAGTCAAAGTTATCAAATTTTGTTCAATCAGATTACAACTCCTACTATTTGTACCAACTAATTAGCTGTAACTTAGCAAAAAATGTAATATTTACAAAATCGTTTAAACCTATGAGAATATTTTTAGTCTAAAAATCAATCAGTAGATATTAAAAGATATTAATACAAAGTATGTCGGTAGATGAACAGATATTTCAGTTAATGGACGACCCTTTTCGCAAAGAAGCAGGGTTTAAGTTACTTATGAATACTTATCAAAAAAATCTTTATTGGCATATACGGGGAATAGTCAATACACATGAGGATACAGATGATGTTTTGCAAAATACACTGATAAAAGTATTTAGGTACTTCGAAAGTTTTAAGAGAGATTCTAACTTATACACTTGGATGTACCGCATAGCTACCAACGAATCATTGACATATTTAAAAAAAGCTCAAAGTAAGAAAACTGTAGACATTGAACAAAGCTTTGATTTAGCAGACAATAATGGTGTTGAAATAAATGGTGATGAAATTAAAAGTAAACTGGATCAAATACTTACAAAGCTCCCTGAAAAACAGCGATTAGTATTTAACATGAGGTACTTTCAAGAGATGCCATATAAACAAATGTCTGTCGTATTGGCAACTTCAGAAGGGGCATTAAAAGCTTCATATCATTTCGCAGTAAAAAAAATAGAAGCAGAATTAAAAGGATAAAATGGAAGAAAAATTTTACATACAAAAAGAATTACAAGAGATAGCTCCAAAGCTAAGTAAACTAGAGAAACCTCAAAGGCAAGATCCAGAGGATGCTTATTTTACAACAGTACAGCAAAGTGTTATTGCCAAAATAGCAGACCAAGTTCAAGAAGAGCATAAGTTAGAAAGCTATTTTGATGCTTTACCTGGAAAAGTATTAGCTAAAGTGAAGCCAAAGTCTAATCCAACTATGGTCAAATGGAGGATTGGTTTTGCTGCATCACTTTTACTTGTGCTAACGACGGTTTTTGTTTTAAAACAACAAACGACTAAAATTGAGAGTACAAATTTAACTTCATTCGTTGACGAATTGGAAGATGAAGAAGTAATTTACTTGCTTAGCCAAATAACTACTGCAACAGATTTAGCTGTCATTTCAGATTATAGGGATGATGAGATTGATATTCCACAAAACATTGAAGATGCTGATCTACTCCAATATCTTAATGAATCAGATTTGATGCAAAATATCGACCTACAATAACAATCACAAGATTTACAATATAGCATAAAAATAAAATCATGAAAATAGAATACAAACAATCATATATAAAAATAGCTACAAGCATACTTTTAATGGTGCTATTCAGCTATGCTTCCATTGGACAAAGAGGAGATATGAGAGAAAGAATTAAAGAAAAGATTAAAGTAGAAAAAATTGGATATATCACATCAGAACTTGATCTAAGTTCTGATGAGGCAACTAAGTTTTGGCCAGTTTATAACGAATATGAAGCAAAGAAAGAATCCAATAGAGAACAACTTCAAGACCTTTACAATAAAGATCAGTCTGATGCTGGTCAAAGCCTAAATCAGTATTTAAAATTAAAAGAAGAAGAGTATCTTATTGAAAAAACCTATATAGAGAAATTCAAAAAAGTCCTTCCACCCAAAAAGGTTCTAAAGCTGTTGACTAGTGAGAAAAAATTCAAAGAAGAATTGATAAAAAAAGTAAAACAAAGAATGCGAAAAGACAGGGACTTTTAAAAGCACACACACTCTACTTCTACTAAAAATAAATACATCAACATAATTAGTTTGGTTAGTAAACTAGATCATAATTCATATATTTGCATTCTAATTAACATTTAGAATATTAATGAGAAAATTGATTCTTTTACTTATCGTCATGGCAAGCCATCTCTCAAGTCATGCCGATGATGGGTTCCAAAAAGGTATAGAAGCTTTTAACAACAAGAATTATAAAGAAGCAATTGCCTTTTTTGAAGAAGAAATTACTGTTTCTGGAGGCAATAGCACTCTCTATTACAACTTAGGTACTGCATACCTTGAATCAAATAATACTGCAAAAGCTAGGCTTTATCTAGAAAGAGCTCTTGTACTTGAGCCTACAAATCAAAACGTAATTAATAACCTAAACATAGTTATTGACAGAGTTTCTACAACAATTATACCCCTAGAAGAATTCTTCCTTCAAAGATGGTGGTTTAAGTTACAAAGCATGATTTCACCAACGATGTGGAGCATCCTTTCTATATTTTTATTATCAATTAGCTTAGGAGCTTTTTATCTATTATGGTTCAAAAATCTTAGTAATGCACCGATATTAAAACCTATAGTATTTACTAGCATGTTACTCATGGTAATTTCAATGGTAGCAGGAATATCAAGATATAATAGTATTCATGATCCATCGACAGCGATAGTAATGAAGACGTCCACTCTAAAAAGTAGTCCAAGTGATAGCGGTGAATCAATTTCTACGCTCAGTCCAGGAGTGAAACTTAAAATTAAGGAGACTACCTCTGAATGGATCAAGGTTAATACTATGAACCTAGAAGAAGGTTGGATTAAAGTAGAAGAAATCGAAAAGATATGACTCGTTTAACTTTTATACTGGTTTTAGCAATAAGTATATCATGTGATAAGCCTACAAAAAACACACCCAAACAATCATTGAATCCATCTTGGTATAATGTTGCTTTCCTGATTACTGACGGGGTTTATAATACAGAATTTACTGCTCCATTCGACATATTCCAACATACCAAATATAGAGAAGGTATAAAAGCAATGAATGTATTTTCTGTGAGTAATAAGAGTGATGCCGTCGTCACCTTTGAAGGGTTAAGAATAATGCCTGATTACAATTTTTCAATAGATAGCATTCCACACATTGACATATTGGTAATACCTAGTGCCGAGCATCATTTAGATAGCGATCTAGAAAATAAAGACTTACTTAATTGGATAAAAACTATCGGTACAAAAGCACAATATGTTACATCTCATTGTGATGGTGCATTTATGTTGGCAAAAACTGGATTGCTAGATGGAGCGGTCTCAACCACCTTCCCTGGCGATGTAGAGGCTTACAGAAAGATGTTTCCGACACTAGACATTAGAGACAGTACCCTTTTTGTTCACGATGGCAAATTTATCACAAGTGCTGGAGGAGCCAAATCCTTTGAAGCTTCTCTATATCTTACAGAATTACTTTATGGTAAAAAAGTCGCAGAACAGTTAGCAAAAGGGCTTGTAATTGATTGGGATTTATCAATTGTACCTCATACTATCATCACAGACTAAACCAAATCTCCGATGACTCAAAGAGAACTATTTTTACAACATGTAGGGCAGACAAGTCCATTATCTATGGCATTAGAAGTCGATCATGCAGAAGGTATGTATATCTATAGCAAATCTGGTAAAAAATATCTTGATCTAAACTCTGGAATTTCAGTAAGTTCTCTAGGGCATCGTCACCCAAAAGTGATAGAAGCGATTAAGTCCCAATTGGACAAACACCTGCATACGATGGTTTATGGTGAGCATATACATAGTCCTCAAGTGGAGTACGCTACCCTACTAACGGAGCAACTTGCTAATGGTTTGGATAATGTTTACTTTGTCAATTCTGGATCAGAAGCAGTGGAAGTAGCAATGAAGCTCGGCAGAAGATATACTGGGCGATATGAAATCATAAGTTGTTCAAATGCATATCATGGTAGCACAATGGGATCTGAGGCATTGAGGAGTGATTATGAGTTTACATCTGCATTTGCTCCAGGTGTCCCTGGTGTAAGTCACATCGCTTTTAATAATGAATCTCAATTAGAAAAAATAACTAATAAAACAGCTTGTGTCATTCTCGAACCAGTACAAGCCGAAGCTGGCATCACACCTCCGACTAATAACTATTTACAAAAAGTAAGGGCTAGATGTACGGAAGTGGGGGCTCTTATGGTCCTCGACGAAATTCAAACTGGATTTGGAAGAACGGGTCATTTATTCGCTCATAAAAAATATGATGTCGTACCTGATGTGCTCTTAATCGCCAAGGGAATGGGCGGAGGAATGCCTGTAGGTGCATGTGTTGCTCCAAAACACATTTTGGAATGTTTCACAGTCAAGCCTGCTTTAGGACATATAACTACTTTCGGTGGTCACCCAGTATGTGTTGCATCTGCATTAGCCACACTAAAAGTAATAACGGAAAGTAACTTAGTAGGTTCTGTCCTTCAAAAGGAAAAATTATTTCGAGAATTATTACAACATGAGATAATCCAAGAAGTTCGGTCTGGTGGACTAATGATGGGTATAGAATTGACCAAAAGAAAATACCTTAAGCATGTTGTCGCCAATACAATAGAACAGGGAGCATTGATTGACTTTTTTCTTTTTAATGATAAATCTTTTAGACTAGCACCTCCATTGATTATAAGTGAAGAACAGGTTAAAGAAGGTTGCAAAATTTTATTAAAAGCGATGGACTATGCTCAAGATGTCTATTCCAAATAAAATATAATACCTGAAGACCTACCTTTCTTATAATAAAATTTTATATTTGTTTACTTTCATTGTTTATATTATCTTAACATGATTAATATCTGATAATGAAACAATAAATACTATCGGCACTTTGAAAAAACATTAAAACAACCTCAACAAAACCAACAAAATATGTTATCACGAGTAAAAATTGATGAATCTTTAGAAAATGGGTACAGCTTAGATATAGGCAATCTTTTTTCGAAGGCTTGGAATACCTTCAAAGAAGGGGCAGGATTATATATCGGCTTAATATTTATAACCCTGGGCATTACTTTATTTGTCAGCTTTATTCCAATAGTAGGCCCTTTGGCAAATACGATTTTCATTTCTCCAGTTCTCTCCTTAGGTTATGCTATATTGGCCTATAGAATTGATAAAAAGATTCCTTATAAATTTGAAAATGCCTTTGATGGTTTCAAAAAATATTGGCCAGTTGTACTTACCTATTTTATTATCATCGTAGCATTCTTTGTTTTGATGATTCCAATTATTTTTACCATTGGAGTTGCTGCATTTTTTGGTGGTAATACTGATAGTTTCAGTTCGATCTTAAACTTTGGTATCACAGGCCTACTGTTCTTTCTATTAATAATTTATCTTGCCATGAGTATCCGTTGGGCCACTATGTTGGTTTACTTTTATGATTATGATGCAATAGCTGCAATAACAACAAGTTTCAAACTAGTATCAAAAAACATTGGGATAAATCTATTGATTATCCTTATTTTAATATCCTTAGTTATTGGTGGGGTGCTTGCACTTCTTATAGGCGTTCTAATTGCTGCTCCACTAGCCATATTAATAGATTATTATGCTTTTGCAGAGGTAACAGGACTGCATCATACTGAAGAAAATATGGAAATTAAACATGATTTAGTATAGTGCAGAAAAGCTAATTCAAGCTTTGATTTTATCAAATTTATATTTACTAATAAAACGAATACATAATGGCAGACTATATTGAAGACAGAGATTCAAGAAATGGTAGAGGCAGCTCAGGACTTTCAATAGCTGGGCTTGTAATTGGGATTCTGTCTTTAATATTTTCTTTAATCCCTTGTATTGGTACCATGGCTTTATTTCCAGCAATAGTAGGATTGATTCTATCTATATTGGGGTACAGACAAGATAAAGAGATGAATACTTCCACCACTATGGGTATTTCTGGAATTGTTTTAACTTCAATAGCGATTTTATTCTCAGGATTCCAGAGTTTTGCATTTGGCACAATAGGAAGTGATGTAGCAAGTGGAATGGACATAGAAGTAGCCAATTGCGAAGAAATTTTAACACAATTTGAAAAAGTAGCAGCTGAATTTGAGGCGATTAATAACAAAAATGAAGAAGAAATAGGTATGTCAGATGTCACAAAAATATTAAAATCAGTTACTAAAGTGGCAGCCTATAAGAAAAAAGCCACTGAGATGGGTTGTGATGATGATCCAGAATTTACTGCTAAAATGGATGCAATTGCTGATAGAATAGGCGATGATAAATAGTGCAAAATTACCTCAAATTCAATAGATTTTTAGCAGTATTTATACTGTTAGGAGTTATTATATTTTATTTTTCGAGTAGTTTGAATCCCATACAATGTAAGGTATTATCAACTACAGGACTACCGTGCAAATCTTGTGGTCTTACTAGGGATTTTCTATCGTTTTTACTATTAGATTTCACTAATCCGATTAATCAACATTCATTAAAACTATTTACATACTTTATTATACAAGGGTGTTATCGATTAATAATAGGATTTACTAGTTTATCGACTTATACCAATCAAAATACTATTAAGATTGATATCGTAATCTCATTTCTGGGAATTTGCTATTGTTTGTACAATATCATACTCTAACCATCTTTTATCTATTGAACCTTTATGATTAGGGCTGATAAACCTGCCTGACTGACAGGCAGGAAAACAAGTACTTTTACTGATTGTTGCGAAGTTATCAAGTGATACTAAATCACTAGATAACGAAAGAACTATACAAAGCCTTGCTTAGCAAGTTACAGTTGTAATCATAGAAGGTGTTTCAGCCCGAAACAGGCTTCCAACTCATCATTTGAGTTTAAATACCTTCTTACTCAATCACTATGATTTTCTGTATTAAAAGTCGATTTTCTGTTTTATACTGAACCATATGTAATCCAACTCTAAAGTTTTCAAGTGTAATACTTGCTTCTTCTCCACCGTTGATTTGCACTTGTTTCACAAGTTGCCTCATTGGATTGTAAAATGATAGAGTTCCGCTTTGTCCATTTGTTTTAACTGTTAAGACATCACTACTTTTAATTGGATTTGGATAAGCATGGAGAGGTTCTATGTTAATATCAGTACTAGCTGAGGGACCAGTCACTAAATATTTATTGATATGTCCTCCTTGTTGTGCTAACCAAATGGTATTATCACCATCAAAAAAAGTATTATTGGTAACGCTACAATAAAACTTTGCAGAGGTTACATTTTCGCCACCATCTATAGATTCAAATAACGTGGTTTTGGAATTTTGTGCACCTGTAAAAACAAAATGATCTTTAGAGGTAAACTCAAAATTTCTTGCCGAATAAGCACTTTTGATTAATTCCACAGTCTTACCACTGTCAGTTGTCTTATATACCTTTGATCCACTGGAAATCAGCCCAAAGTCGTCATCCCAAAAAGCAACCTCCGTTATGCTAGTCAAATCTGGCACTTCCTCTATCTCCCATGTCTCTCCATTATCTATACTAGTTATTAGACTTCCTGTATATTGAGCCAAATATAGTTTCCCTGTAATCGATTGGTATATCTTCTGTATTACATCTGGCGCAAAAGACTTTCTAGTCCAAGTCACCCCTCTATCTGTAGATTTAGCAACCTCATAGGCACTGCCATTATATCTCACACAAATCAAATAATTTCCAGCACGATTGAATAAAACGCTATTAAAGTTGCCATCACTCTTATATTTTAAATTGTCATTTTCTAAAACAAAGAACCCTTTGCTTCCAGCAATTCCAAGGGTATTTGCATCAAATACAACAACTCCTCCTAAATAATTTTCTTCGCCTAAAAAACTAGCATCGATTGCATCCCAATTAGCACCATCATCAGTAGTTTTGATAATTGTTTGCTCTCCGCCGATAGCATAACCTGTTCCTGATGAGTGTATCTGTAAGTCAGCCAACCATTCTTTCTTGAACGGATTGAGGTTTTCATAGGTATCACCAAAATCTCTAGTTCTTATGATTGTAGAAGATCTTCCAGCAAGGTAAAAAACTCCATCTGCCGTTATAAAATAATCTTGAATTAAATCAACTGTACCGTCTGTTGGGTATTCAAGGTATTTGGCATTTGGACCGCCATTTGTAGACCTATACATTCTATTGGTATTAATAGTTAATATGATATCATCACCATATCCTGTAGCACTTATATTTTCAGGAAAATCAGCAACCGATGAAAAAGTAGCTCCACCATCTTTAGTCCTTTGCACATAGGTTTCTCCCGATACAGTAGCGTATCCAGTCATCTCTGTTACCATATCAAAATTGTTTGCTCTATTACCCAGATTTTTAAGATTGGTAATTGTAGTTGTTGCTAAATCCAACTTTTTTACTTCCCCTTTATTACTAACTACAAATATACTATTCGGCGTTAAATCGGAGTGTTGTGTGACTCCATCTGTATAATTTAGCGTCATAATATTAGTCCAATCATACGCTGGAGATGCCTTAAAAATGGCACCATGCGAAACCACATAAGTTACGCCATTGTGCACATGTGCATTTACAAATGATCCTCCTTCTAGTTGCATAGATGATTTTGACACTTCTAAAAACGTCTCATCACTTGCCTTATATAAGTAAACTTTACTTGCTGTAAGAAAATAAGCATTTCCTCCTGAACTAGGAATCGCTGTAACAGAGTATATAGCATCTGGAAGCTCTATGTTTTTCCAAGTCTGTCCATCGTCATGGCTTATTGTAACTATATCACATGTACCTGACATAAATATATTATCTCCATCCACTGCTAGGTTATTAACATTACTGTAAGGTGCTTTGGGATATACCGATTGGTCAATTTGCCCTGTCAAAATATTTGTAAAAATAAGTAAGTAGATAACTATTCTCATGATATATTTATTTTAATTCCAAAATTAAGACTCTTCATCGCTAATTTCATCACCCTTTTGGGTGAGTTTTGAATAGCTATCTCAGAGTTTTCTTGAAATTTATTACTTTATTAGATTTACTCTTTATTGGAAACAAGTGATTCTCAAAACTAAGAGCTCCTTATTTAAGATTTTTGCCATTTTACTTAAATAGTGGAATTCTTATTTAAGCTTTTTGCTGTTTACTTAAATAGCGAGATTCTTATTTAAGCTTTTTGCCGTTTTACTTAAACAAGAGTATATTTGGTGAAGAAAATTTGTAAAATGGAACTTTTCAAAAAAAATCATTGAATACCTATATTCTCAACCAATTATCGAGGTAAAAAAGGTAGAAGAAATTTTGCAAAAATCAAATATTACAGCATACAAACTAATAACTAGTCTTGAAAAATTAGAAATATTAAAAGAAATATCAGGAGCCCAAAGAAACAAGCTTTATGTTTTTAATGAATATCTAAATTTATTTGATAAAAATTAGCCTTATAAAATAGCCCTAGCCCAATTATATCCCAATCCGATTGCCATTGCTATACCAAAACTCAACAATGTTCCAATCAGAATGTATTCTGTCAATTTTCGATCTTTTGATTCCTTTAGGTCTCCAAACCTAAATACAGACTTAGCTGCCAATAAGAATCCTACAGCCTGAATATTACCTGTCACAACAAAACCAAAGACAAACAATCGCTCCAGCTTACCAATAAAACTCCCTGCTTTTGCCAATGAGTCTTCATCTTTATCTTCCGTATCCGGGCTCCATTTGGAAATCAGCATCTTTATCACTGTAGAGCTCACCCATAATATCAGGACCAACGATAATATCAGTAATAAGACTTGATCCAAACTTTGGCTTACTTCGGCTAAGGTAAATATTGGTTCGTAATAATGTACTACTGCCAATATTACCGCTATATGCAAGCCTTGATCTACCCAAAACAACTTACGCCAATCGGTATCGCTTTGTGCATATAGCTTCCATAGATCAATTATAAAATGGCTAACTATTATTATCGCAATGCCTGCTCCATACTTTACATCTAATATAAACGCAATGAGCAGTAGTAAGTGGATTCCTACATGGTAATAAAGCTTAAGTGACTTTGCTTTCTTTTGGACTTTATCTGCTACCCAAGAGTCTGGTTGCAATACAAAATCTCCTATAAAGTGAGCCAGTAAAATTTTAATCAGTAAGCTCATTACTTTCTTTTTTAACAGCTATTAATTTCCTATACCTCATATCTATCCGTTTAATCTCATCATACCCTGCCCTCTTTAGCCCTATACTAATATTACTTTGGGTCCTATTGACCAACTTTGCAACTTCCTGTTGGTTCAATTGAGGATTTTCGGCAGTATGTTGAACGATATAAGCAGTCAATGGTGTCCAGTTATTCATGATCAATGATGCCAGATCTATATATAGATTTACCTCTTCATCCAGTTCTGGCCAATCAGACTCAATGGCTAGTAAGTTCTTGTTTAAGCCTTCAAAAGCTTGCCCTGAGTGAACAAATGCGGTACCGTTTGATTCAGATATTTTTTTAGAATTATAACTCTTATCGCCAATCCCTATGGCTACCCTTACATCAATGTCCTTTATTTGTTTAAGATAACTTTTAATCATCACTGCAGTCCATATTGCATTCTCCACATTAACCTCCAATTGAAAATGGTCTCCTCTAAATATCTCCCACTGCTTAGGACTAGATCCATATTTGTTTAATATCTCCTTTAATACCTTCATCCACTTTGAAGCTGGTACTTTCCTAGAATTTACAATATCGCCTGTTATTATTGCTATCATATATAATATATCAACCTATTATCTCTATTGAAGTTATTAATCACTTTAATATTAATCCTTACAAATTTTATACCTAAATTTCAAAGATAAACAAAAATATACTCAAATTTAAGGAT
>JBBKVK010000143.1:0-28868 GCA_037968395.1 Saprospiraceae bacterium
TTTCCATCTTTAGTTTTTTTGAGTTTTGTGGTCTTGGTTTTTTGTTTCACAACGGTATTTCCCTTTTTATTCTTTCCAACCTTTTTTATTGTTTTAGATTTTTTTACCACAACTTTCGAACTCTTTCTATTAGGAGTATAAATTTTTCTAGCCTTCACCACTCTATGTGATTTAACATGATGGTATTGTTGATGGTAATGATGTCTTTTGCCATGATATACGTTCCATGTCAATGGTCTCCAGGGTCTCCATGCATTTGGATATACTCTCCATCTGAATGGCGATCGATATACCACATAAGTAGGTCTATACAAATACCTTACTGAAGGCCATACCCAAACATTGACGACAATTCTATTTATAGTATAATCAGCTGATGGGCCTCCTTTGCCAGTTGATGTTGCTTCTTCATCAAATGGTTCAACATAAATTTCTTTCCCATATAAATATTCATCTCCTACTATCTGTAGTGTAGCCGATTCAGAACCGGTTTTTTCGATTTCAATTACTGCAACATCTTGAGATTCATCCTCAGAGAAAACAGCCTGTAAGACTATAGCATGCACATCTCCTTCCATGTGATCTTCGACTCTGATGTAGTCTATCTCACCATCGTCATTGAGGTCTAAGTTATTTATTGCTTTATCTTCTTGATTAAGAAGTGCTTCGAAGTTTTCCATCGAAGAGGCATTTTTGAAGACATCAAGTGCACCTTCCAGGCTAAAATTATCTCCCAACAGCCCTGTACTTTCATCGTCAGATTGAGCTTTGATTTGTGTACCTAATGACAAAATATTTAAAATGAGGCAAAATATTATTAACCGTTTCATATTGAATTGTTTTTTGATTACTTCTTTGACTTCTCAAAAAGCATTCAGTTTAATCACAGTGGAAATTAATAAATATTAATTGTTTAATAGATTAATTGACTATTTAAAAAATTTCAGCAACGCCATCTCGACGCTGATCGCCAAAAGCTTCTGTTGAGTCTGCTTTTTGATAGATGGAATGTACTCCTCCAAAATACAACGATTGTTTGTCCCAATAAAGGACATTTTCCCCTTGAATTTTATAATTAAACCCTTTTTCAACTTGGTATTTTCCATCTTGATAATGAACCCTTCCACTTGAAGTACTCTCTTCTAGATTCTTGCCTCTGTGATATAAATTATGCAATACTTGGGCTATAGAATAGGGTATCCGATTTGCACCACCAGATCCAGTAATTAATTCAAGTTTATAATCCTTATTTGTCACCATTGTTGGTGTCATCATAGAATGCATCCTTGTATTTGGAGTCCAAGAGTGAGCTCCATTTGGCAATAAGAAAATTTCGCCCATCATGTTATTCAGATGCATGTTTGTATTGGGAATGAAATATCCACAGCCTTCACCAATAGTACTTGTCAGACTTACAGCATTGCCCCATTTATCTAGAATATTGAAGTGTGAAGTGCCACGATAATTGGTATGTCCTGGTTGTAATTTGAAATTATTATTTGGGTAATAATGCTTCAAATAGCCTTCTATCTGACCTTCGGATTGAATAATCTCTTGGGTATTGCGGATCGCATTAGGAATGGATGCAATGCTATCATCCAATTGAGCTAAAGTCATTGCCAACATTGCTCCTCCTTTACTTGGCCCGTTTGGTAGGAATATTTGTTTATCTCTATAATCAATACGAAGTGGGTCTAATATATTTGCTTGATATTGTTCAAAATCTTCTCGTCTTAGAAATCCACCCTTTGCTTTGCTATCATCAGCAATTTGTTGGGCAATCTCTCCATGGTAGAAGCCTCGTTCGCCTTCTATAGCTATAAAATCCAAGAAATCAGCCATTTCAGGCATTCTAATCAAATCCCCACCTTTTTTAATTTTACCATCTTTAAAAAAGATATCCTTTACGCTTTCATCTTGTTGGATTATTGGATAAAGCAATTGAAAATCATACGCTTGAAAATTGCTCAAGGGCACACCATCTTTTGCTAATGCTATGGCTGGAGCCACCAAATCTTTAAAAGGGATTGTACCATTTAATCTATGCAAAGCAAATAATCCAGCTATACTGCCAGGCACTGCCGCTGAACCTAAGCCAACATGAAACACCTCTATATCTCCACCAAAATCAACATCAACTGGGTAAAACTCTAACGGATCTAGCAACGGTTTATGGATGGGAGTTTGACAAAAGAAATCCACAAATCTTATCTCCCCATTTGCCATTCTGGTCAGTGCAAAACCATTTCCACCAGCAGAAGCCATACAAGGCTCAGCAATATACATAGCCAAATGTGCCGCAATTGCAGCATCAAATGCATTGCCTTTAGCATGTAGTATTTCCTTAGCAACATCAAGTGTCGTCTGATGACCTGCTGATATGGCTTGTTGCATTAATTTGATTTTTTGATATAAGATAACTAAAAATTAAACTTTAGTCGAATGCTAATATTGCTGCTGCTAATTAATCCATGAACTAATATGAATTTAAGAAAAAATAAAGTATCCTGTTGTAAATATACAGCATCATTTTAGACTTTTTATGTTGGATTGATATGTATTTTAAGTTAGAAACTTAAAATAGCTTGTTGAGTTTGAGGCTAGGAATATCTTGTGAAAGCGAATAACCTGCATGCCTTTGGCATAAACTCAAACAATTGATAAGGATATTGGATTCAAAGTATCTTATTGTGAAAAGAAGCTAAAATCACAGTTTTAGACTAACTCTTAATTATTAGAAGTGATGTTAGTAGAGTTCATTTAGTTTATTAATTAGGCGGCTACTATAAGTCTAATAAGCGGACAAGCTAACGCAATTTTTATTGTACTTAAAAAGCCTCTAGAAATAGCTTGTGTGGAATATCCCCTAGTTCAAATGCTGTCTATAAAACAGTACTCCTTTTTTGGCATCGTATTGAGGAATAATATCGGAGTTGATTAGATATTGTTTGAAGGGAGCATTTTTAGTGTCGATGAGATATACTTTACATCCTATAGAATTTCGTAACTCGGTGTTGGCATCTTTCCAAGAGTATGCCATCTCTGCTGCTGCGGCACTAAGATTTCTTGACCATTTTCTTCCTACTATAACTTCGAGATGAAATATTCCATTCTCATACTTCAATAGTTTTGAAGAGAGACCCAGCTTGACTCGATAATACATATCGGTCTCAACATAATGCCGTTTATTAATTTGTTCTATATCCACCATGGAAATAGAATTTGCAAAAGCTATGCCAAATTAAAAACAAAGACTTAAGGGTTCAGAATTAAATACTCAATCGACGATTTGGTATCTAAACTTTTTTGTCTTCTAATTTGATTGGTTTATTGAAATTTTCCATCGTAAATTTAAGTCCGATGGCTGCGAATGATTTGCTTGCATCAGCAGATTTTTTGATAATTTTATCTAAATTCACCTTTTCTTCATCATCCCATTTACCTAGGACAAAATCGACTTGCTGACCCTGTTTAAATTTGTTACCTATGCCTATACGTAATCTAGCATAGTCATTCCCAGCGAGAGTAGCATCTATATCTTTCAATCCATTGTGGCCTCCGTCACTGCCTTTACCCCTCATTCTTATGACTCCATAATCTAAGTTAAGGTCATCCAATACTACTAACAAGTTTTCCTTTGAAATCTTATGCTTTGTCATCCAATAATTGACTGACTTACCACTCCTATTCATGTAAGTAGTCGGCTTGATTAAGATTAAAGTCCTTCCTTTATGTTTTACTTCTGCTATGTCTGCTAGCGTATCATTCTTAAATGTGGCTCCTGCTTTTTCGGCTATGGCATCTACGACATTAAATCCAATATTATGCCTAGTGTTTTCGTAATCAGCTCCTATATTACCTAGGCCTGCTATTAAAAATTTCATACTATCTTCTTCGTATACGATTTCTGGTGATATACCTAATATTTGTTTTATCCAATCTAGTAGACCCATCTTAGTAAGCTCTTTGGTCTACTTTTTCATAAAAATTGATAAATGCCCTATTAACTACTCTAACTCCTCCAAGTGTCGGATAGTTTCCAGAAAAATACCAATCTCCTGTGTGATTAGGGCAGGCATTATTTAGATTTTCTACTGTTTGATATATTACTTCGACATCAGGAGTTATCCCTTTGGGCTTTACAATCTGAGCTATCTTTCTAGAAATTTGATCATATGTGTATTCAGCATATAGTTGCTTAACTTGGTTTCTTTGTTCTTCAATTGGCTTGAGCTCATCTTCTTTACACATATAGTAAACTTTATCTAAAAGATCAAGTTTATTATCTTCTTCTAGCAACGCTAACAGTGCTTTAAAAGCCACAAAGTCTTTCATTCTACTCATATCAATACCGTAGCAATCTGGGTACCTAATTTGAGGTGCAGATGATACTATAATGATTTTTTTAGGCAATAGTTTTGACAATATAAATAAGATACTATCCCTTAATGTAGTACCTCTCACTATAGAATCGTCAATTAACACCAGTGTGTCAACTTCATTTTCAACGATACCATAAGTCACATCATAAACATGGGACACCAATTCGCCTCTCACAGCATCATTTGCAATAAAAGTCCTAAGTTTTTCATCTTTTATGACAAGCTTTTCAAACCTTGGGGTGATGCTAAGAATGTCTTTAAGGTCTTCATCTTTAGGGTCAGGACCAAGCGCTTTAATTTTGTCAAGTTTTAACGCATTCGCTGCTTTATGAAGGCCTTGCATCATGCCAAAATAAGATACTTCTGCAGTATTTGGGATAAAAGAAAAAATGGTGTTATTAAGATCATTATTTATCGTTTCCATGATCTCAGGTATGAGTAACTCTCCCAATTGTTTTCTCTCAAGATAAATATCCCTATCCGTTCCTCTAGAAAAATATATTCGTTCAAAAGAACAAGCTTTTCTTTCTAAACTTTCCTTGATTTGAGGTATCGATATTGTACCATCCTTTTTTACTATAAAAGCATGCCCAGGTGGAATTTCTTGTATCTCATACCATCTACAACCTATAGCTGTTTGGATAGCTGGTCTCTCTGAAGCTACCACTGCTATCTCATCATCATAATAATAAAATGCCGGTCTAATACCAGCTGGATCTCTCATGACAAAAGCATCGCCATGCCCAATCATACCCGCTATGACATAGCCACCATCAAATTTTCTAGTACTCCTAACCAAGAGTCTTTCAATATCCAACTCTTTTTCTATAAATTTATTAATTTCTTTATTGTCATATCCTGCTTGCTTGTATCTCTCAAATATGAGTTGTACTTCATCATCAAGGAAGTGACCAATCTTTTCCATCACGGTAACGGTATCAGATACTTCTTTTGGGTATTGACCAAATGACAAAAGCTCTTCAAATAGCTCATCGATATTGGTCATATTAAAGTTACCAGCACAAACTAGATTACGACTGATCCAATTATTTTGTCTCAAGAATGGATGTACTGATTCTATATTATTAACTCCATGGGTGCCATACCTTAAGTGTCCTAGTAATAACTCTCCAGTATAACCAACATTATGTTTTAACCAATCAATATCATTCAATTGATCATTGGAAAGTCCGTCAAAATTATTATAAATCTGCTCAAAGAGATCTTTAAGATAAGTACTTCCGATATTCCTTTTTCTAGAGATATATCTATTGCCTGGTTGTAAATCTAATTTGATAGTAGCTACACCTGCACCATCTTGACCACGATTTCGCTGTTTTTGTAGAAGTATTTGCAATTTGTTAAGGCCGTAGAGCGGTGTACCGTATTTATCTCGATAGTATTCTAAAGGTTTTAGCAGTCTTACCATTGCTAGACCGCATTCATGCTTTATATGATCACTCATTCTCTACAGTATTTGTGATATTATCTGTAAAAATTACAGATTGATTAGGTTCTAAAATGCAAAACTAAGTAAATTCTAATAAAAACTAACACACCTAGGTATATGATGATTGACAAATCGATACATTAATCCTATTTGCCACCAGATTTTACCCCATCGATTTTATCTATTACCTTTTTTCTTTAAAAAATGCTGTCATCAATTGAGCACAATCATCGTGTAAAATACCAAATTCCAATTTAGTCTTTGGATGCAAAAGTTCTTTACCATATCGCATAAAGCCTCGTTTATCGTCTGCAGCTCCAAATACTACTCTTGAAATCTGCGACCAATATAAGGCCCCTGCACACATCACACATGGTTCTAATGTAACAAACAGTGTGCAACCTTGTAAGTATTTGCTATTGAGGTAAGCTGAGGCTGATGTTAAGGCTAAAATTTCAGCATGAGCGGTCACATCTGTGAGTAATTCTGTCTGGTTATGCCCTCTTGATATGATTTTATTATTATTTACCACTACTGCTCCCACAGGCACTTCACCATCTTCATATGCTTTCTGAGCTTCTGCAATTGCTTGCTTCATAAAATGAGCATCACTATGTATTGATAACATTAATAAGTCTTTATTACTTTGGCAAATTTAATCGGTTTTATTGATTATCAGCAACCGAAGTGATTTAAAATTTACGGACTAGGTGGATTTGTATTTGACAAATTACCATAATATCAAAAGTATTAGAAAATACTTGAATACTAAAACATATAAGAATGAAATCGGAAATGATTTAGGTATTTGTAATGTAGCTTGTTACAGGAATATGTGCTGAGATACTTTTTTCAAAAAGAACTACAGATCATTCTATATTATTCGCCTATAATTAACAAGTTGCCATTTAGTAAAATTGGGACTCATAAAGCAATAAAAATTAGATTTATACCTTCAGATCGATCGGACTATATTAAGGTTTTAAATTCAATTACTTCTAAATTCTGTATTTCATACCTATTCCTAATTTGACAGCATCAATGATGTCATTATTTGGTCCTAGTCCAAGATAAGATAGAGACTTGCTATATCCTACAGAAGCATTGATGGATAAATTGTCGTCAATCTCTCGCTCAATACCAACTTGAGCTATAGCAGAGATATAGAAGTTGTCAAATATAGATCCATTTTCTAAAGCGCCTGGATGAAAATTCTTTTCATCTAATATCGTTCTAGCAAAAACCTCCTCTCTGTCTGGTCCAAATGGAGCAGATGGGGGTGCAATTTCTTCAGATGTCACTTTATAAGATGTAAATCCTGCAAGGTTAAGGCCTATTGACACACCTGCATAGAGGTGCGTTTTTGCAGTATTATTAATATGATATTTGAAGCTAATTGGTACTTGAAATAGATCAAATTGAATTTTATCCAACGAATTTTCTACCAAAGGAGATTGGAAACCTCCTGTTATTTCAGTAATCTTAGCTGGAGCATATGAAACATTTTGATAGTTTAACCCTATCCCTAATTCAATATTATTACTAATAGTAGATAATTCAAGGCCAGTTGCAAAATCAACATTATAGATATTATATGAATCCAAATCAAGTGTTTGGTCACCTGGCGAGCTAATTACACTAAATACAGAAGCAACTCCAGCAGTTAAAAATATATCTCTTTTTTCTTCAACCTTAGGTTTGATATAAAACATAGGATATGATTCTTTCAAATCAAACTTCACTTCTTCATTTACTGATTTAAGTAGATTGATTTTATCCATCATCTCTCTATCTTCTATGTTCTCTTCATTAGTATCTAGCTGGGCGATAAAGTTGTTTGGAGTATCTTTTTCTACGATGATATCCTTATTTGTTTGAGAAAAGAGATTCAATTTGATTATATCTATTGGTGTATAAACTAGACTTAACTCTTCAGAAGTAATTTCTATATTCGCAATTACACTTTCAATATTATTGAGAGAATTGTATTTAGGATTTTCAATTGAGACTGCCCTATTTTGCACACTTGTGCCGCTTTGCTTATAAACTATAGGTTTGTCAATAAAATCAGTAGCTTGATGCCCTGTATTTGATGCAAATAATTGCGGAGTCTCCACGCTTATTTGTGTAGGCTGATAATAATTATCTAAATGAATGAATGTAAATACCAGTAGCAGTACAAGAACACTTTCCATGATCTTAGTAGTGTAAATCTCTTTTCTTAAACTGGCTTCTTTCTCAAGCCTGTTTTTAAGTAGTATCCAATGGGAAGAATTAAAACTTTTGGTTTGCACTTTGACTCTGTCAAAAATTACATTATCAAAATCTTGATTATCACCAGATAAGTCCTCAAATCCTTCTTCTTGATTTAGTAATTGAGAAAATTGATCCCAATCATTAGGAGGTGTCTTAGAATCAATTGATTCTAACCTTTGTTTTATATTTTTATCGAATAGTTTGTTATCCATTTACTTCTTTCTCTTGTACAAAGAATACTCTTCTTTGATGTACCTAACTTTTTTAAAGAGATATTCTCTTAATTTAGTTCTGGCCTTCACAAGATTGGATCTAGATGTGCTTTCTGAAATCCCTAATAATGATGCTATCTCTTTATGAGAATAACCTTCTACAATATAAAGGTTAAATACAGATCTATAAGCAGGAGTTAATTCCTGAAGACATTCAAGCAATTCTTCAGAATTTATCTTACTTAATACATCAGGATCATTATTAGAAACGCCTAATACTCCATCAAGATGACTTGTACGTCTTCTTGATTCCCTTCTATAATAATCAATAGAAGTATTAACCATTATTCTCTTGATCCATGCCCCTAATGAAGTATTTACTTGATACTTATCTAGATTTTTATAAATCTTAATAAACCCATCATGCAAAATATCTAAGGCATCTGCATCACAATTAGCATATCTAAGACAAACTGGATACATAGACGGATAATAGTCCTCATATATTTTTTTGAGGGCCCATGACTCCTTATTTATACAAGCTAGTATAAAATCGGATTCCGAATAATGTATGTCTAAAACATGTTTCATAAGGTGAATATACCAGAAATAAATACAATATCTATCTCTTTTTCATGCAATTTAACGTTTATTTAGTCATTTTGCTGCTAAGAAGACAGTCTAATTTAAGCAATTGTTAATTTTTCTTTTAAATAGTATATGTCAATGCCATAAACCAAAGTAATAAATAATCCTAATGACCATGAAGGGTGATATTGAGGAACTATATTCATAATCATTAAAACCAATAGGCAGGCTGTAATAGTCATTAACCCTAATTTTAACCATTTCACGTTTATTCTAAATTTTGATATTAACAACAGAGCCAAAGGATTTAGCCACAACAAATTCCAATTATATTTTGTAGCTATATGGTCTGTACCAAACCACAAAAAAGTAATTAACAGGCCAGCAATACCAACTAAGAAATAAACTATATTAGTCAACTTCTTCAATAATGTATATTTCTTACTAAATGTTAGTAACAACCATAATCCGATAAGAAATAAATAAATAAGGGTTGGAGTTAACCATCCACTAACCTTTCTATTATTTGCTTCAAGAGAGAAATTAATTAAGTCTTTAGATTTAAAAGCCAACGGCTGGTTCTTTAGATTAGTGTTAGCATAATGGTCATGGAGATAATCTGGGATAAACATTTGTTGACTAACATCAGCAGTTTTATCAGCCAATGATCCAATTATTATGTCAATACCATGCTTTGTCCAAAGTGAACCATTTAAATATTGATGTAAAATGTTTCTAAATGTAATTGTTGTATTATATTTTGGATACACCAAACCATCTGTTACCCCTTCTAAGCCATCTCTTATCCTAGTAGAACAATTATCAAAGAAAAAATCATACTTATAAAGTGCATTTTCAGGTAAGGCATTGTTTTCTAAAAATGCTATGTATTTGAGCATTTCTTGATAATTCAAGTTTAGAATTTGCTCCTTGACAGTTCGACTTTCATAATGATAAACCCTTAAAAAGTCTGCAAAATTATTTCTTGCTAATACATAAGGGAGTTTTCCCCTCATAAACTTTAATGTAAAACCAGGAGTGTTAAAATCAAAAGTTCCATAGTTATAAACTACATCATTAACTTCATCCTTCACTCTGATAGCACTATGTCCGAAAAGCATATCGATCCCATCCCCTGGATCACAAGTAATGAGTGATATTTGTAAAACATTACCAAGACTATCTACAAAACACTTTGCAACACCTATTTCTAAAAAAAGAAGAAAAATTACTATTAAATACCTGCTCTGAGATTTAATCTTTTGAATTAATGCTTTCACTTGTTATAGTTATTAAAATCATAAAGTTAGCGTCAAATATAATCAACTCTCCCTTTAGATTGTATATAATAAGTAGATAGGATTTTTGAACTAAAATAACGAGAATTAAATCTCTCATTTAAAAAAATAAAATTACGGTCTTGCAATATGTAATCTTTTGATTGTATTTTTGCATCACTAAATAAAAATAATGCGAAATATAAAAAGCCTCTTACTCATTCTTATTACAACGTATTCCTTTGGACAAGCTCCAATTGAAATAACATGGAAAACATTATCAGATGTAACCTTTTATGAAGAATATAATGAAGAATTTGATTTTAATGTTCTTTACCCAAAATTTGGTGCTTCTGTCTTAAAACTTGAAGGCAAGATAGTGATTATTGAAGGATATGCTATCCCAATAGATGAACTGGATTATGAAGACATTTTGGTATTGAGTGCTTCACCTTATGCTCAATGCTTTTTTTGTGGTGGAGCTGGGCCTGAATCTGTCATGGATATAAAGCCTATAAAAAAAATTAAAAATATTAAACTAGATAAAAAATTAAGAATTAAAGGCAAACTTAAATTGAACGTTAGAGATCTAGCGAATTTAAATTACATTTTAACCGATGCTGTACTCATTGAATAAATAAAATAATTATTATGAAATTACAATATATAATACTTCTTGCTGGACTATTGATAGGTGGTTTCTATTTAGGAAAAAATTCTAACTTATCTACAGATTTTCCAATCGACAGGTCAATAGACGATAAACATTATGAGACTAAAGTCAAGAATGCAAGTGCATCCTCTACTTATGAAACAGAAAACAATGTGAAACCTGCTCCGAATAAGAGTGATGGCTTTACAAATCCAACTAGATTTATAAGTGCAGAGCAAGCTACGATTGACTTATTCGAAAGAGCAGCACCTTCTGTTTGTTATATAAACACTTCAAATTTAAAAAGAGACTATTATAGCAGAAACGTATATGAACAACCTTCAGGGTCTGGGTCTGGATTTATCTGGGATAAATCTGGACACATTGTTACTAATTATCATGTTATTAAAGGAGCCTCTAAAGCAATAGTGACACTTTCGGATCACACTACTTACCAAGCCACTCTAGTAGGAGTAGATCCTAACAAAGATTTGGCTGTATTAAAAATTGATGCTCCTAAGTCAAAACTTACTCCAATTCCTACAGGTATATCTAATAATTTAAGAGTTGGACAGTTTGTCTATGCCATTGGCAATCCATTTGGGCTTGATCACACCCTTACTACTGGAGTAATAAGTGCATTGGGAAGAGAGATCCAATCTTTGACTGGCAGACCCATCAGAGATGCAATTCAAACAGATGCGGCTATTAATCCTGGCAACTCAGGTGGCCCGCTACTTGATAGTCAAGGAAATTTGATAGGAGTGAATACACAGATTTATAGCCCAAGTGGTGCCTCAGCAGGAATTGGATTTTCTATTCCAGTGGATGAAGTAAATTGGGTAGTACCTGATCTAATAAAATTTGGTGAAGTACGCCGCCCTGTACTAGGAGTAAGTTTATTACCCTCGCAATATGCAAATGATTTTGGATTGAAAAGTGGTGTCATGATTGCTAATGTTATTAAAAATGGTCCCGCTGAAAAAGCAGGTCTAATGGCATTAAGGCAATCAAGTGGAGGTGATTGGCTTAAAGGAGACATTATTACCAGACTTAATGGTAAAGAGATAAAAGACTATAATGATCTTGTTTTGGCTTTAGAAAAGTACGAACCGGGCGCTAATGTTAGTTTAGGCTTAGAAAGAGATGGTAAAAAAATCACTAAACAAATCATTTTGGGTGAGTCAAAATAATTTATTTTTTAACCAAACTTAAAAGCTTTCTCCAGATTATAGAAGAAGTGTCTTCCCAGGAAAAATCTTTAACTCTTTCGATGCCTTTTTCTATCAATTGCATTCTAATCTCTAGATCTGATGATATAGAAATCATACCTGATACAATTTCTTCTATATTTGTTGGATTAACGATGATAGCCGCTCCTTGTGCAACTTCTGGCATTGAAGTTACATTTGAGGTAAGCACTGGCACTCCGAGAGCCATAGCCTCTATTATAGGGATTCCAAATCCCTCAAATAAAGATACATAAACTAATGCATTTGCATTTTCTATTAATGTTGGCAATTCTTCATCCAATATATTATTTAGGTGAATTAAGGATTTCTCGTTTAAAAGTTTATTAAATAATTTATCTGCTTTTGCATCTAAGCTACTCTTTCTTCCCACAAATACAAACTTAAATTCGCTGTGTGATTTTCTAAACTCGATAAATGCCAAAAGTACATTGGCTATGTTTTTTCTAGGATTAATTGAGCCTATGAATAAAAAATACTGCCCAAAATTAAATTTAGACTCATTTGACGCTCTTAAAGGTAGCGCATTATATCCCACTGATATTTCTGAATCAAGAATATCGAAATGATTTAATATATCAGATTTAACAAACTGGCTAACACATATAATATGATCAGCCTTTTTTATAAATTTTGGTATGAAATATCGATAATACCAAAGTGGTGCCCAAGGAATATGATCTGGGTAATGTACATAAGCCAAATCGTGAACCACCAAAACAGAAGGGATATTAAGACTTAAGCTAGTAAAGTTCTCTCCAGAATAGAAGACATCCAAATCCAATTTTTCAACTGCTTTCTTTAAAGAAATTTCAAACCAGTAATAAAATAATAAAGGATGACGAGCTTGTGGACCTATTACTACAGGAATGATATTATCAGAAATTATAAATTTTTCAGGATATGGTCTATCAAAGAAAAAGTAGAACTGATCATTCGGGTTATTAACGACCATTAATTTGGTCGTTTCCCAAACATATCTAGCTACTCCCTCCAGTATTTCTGAATGAAGAAGTCTGGCATTAATGCCTATCTTCATCTTAAATGGTTAATTTATATGTGAAGCTATTTTCGTAGCTATTTCTTTCATTTTTTCCTTTTCCAAAGTAAGTTTGGGTTTAGAAAAGTTAATGTCATCCATCATTGTTAATGGGACCAAATGGATATGAGCATGAGGTACTTCTAATCCAATAATTGCAACACCCACTCTAAGGCAAGGAATCGATAATTTAATTGCCACACTAACTTTTTTTGCAAAAACCATCATGTCTCCTATCGTCTCATTGTCCAAATCGAAGATATAATCGACTTCCTCTTTAGGAACAACCAAAGTGTGGCCTTCCTTTAATGGATTAATATCCAAAAAAGCATAAAATTTATTGTCTTCATAAATTTTATAAGATGGAATCTCCCCACTAATAATTTTAGAAAAAATACTTGACATCTAAGCTAAACTGATGTTGACAATTTCAAAGTCAATAAGCCCACCTGGGGTTTGTACCTGTGCAATATCTCCTATAACCTTACCAAGCAATCCTCTTCCTATTGGAGAGTTTACAGATATCCTCTTTGTCTTTAAATCAGCTTCTGATTCTGATACAATCTTATAAGTCATCTCTGCTCCATTCTTGGTGTTCTTCATTGTTACCGAACAAAGTATAGTTACTTTAGAACCATCCAATTCAGCCTCACTTATAATTCTAGCTCCGGCTATGGCTTTTTCCATTTCATTAATCTTCATTTCCAACATACCTTGAGCATTCTTAGCAGCATCATATTCAGCATTCTCAGAAAGGTCTCCCTTCTCTCTTGCTTCAGCAATGGCTTTAGACATCTCCTCTCTCCCTTTGGTTTTCATATGGTCCAATTCGGCTCTAACTTTATCATAACCCGCTTGGGTCATATATGATATACCTGTCATAAAATTTAGATTTTCACTTAAATAATGAAGCGTTTCTATCGGTTAAAGATAGAAACGCCTATATGTTTTTGAAAGTTCAAAGATACGAAAAACTTTGAAGTCAATAATTTTTTAAATTTAAAACATGTACCTTAATCCAAGGTTATGTGTGCCTTTAAAAGCAATAGTCGGTCTATAAGAATAGTCTAACCCTACTTTCTTATTTTTATTCTCTTTATTGATTGGTATCATTGCTGAAAATCCTGCAGCTAAACCAGTATAAATATCATCATCAAATGAAGTGCCACCTGAACCTAAATTATATTTATAGGCAGCTCTAACTTGAAATACATCCTTAAAACTAAATTCGATCCCTGCACCAAGTTGATCTTGAGAAAAAGCATTAGAAGTAAAGTTTCCTAAAGCTCTAATATAATTTACCTCTCCTAAATAAAAATCATATGAAATACCCAAGTTAAGGGTAGATGGTAAATCAAAACCTTCGGACCTTTGGGTAATCGTTATTGCTTTGCCATCAATATTAGATTGTAAAGCTAGCCCTTGTCCAGAAAACTTCATTGGTGCACCTGTATTACGCAATGATATCCCTAGTTTAAAATTATCTTTTGGGCCTGATACATACTGCACACCTGCATCAATTGCGATGCCAAATGCTTTAACATTTGTGATTGCTTCAGAAACGCCTCTCACTAATACTCCAACAGATATTTTATTATCGTACAAGTAAGAATAGCCAACACCTAAATTGAAAAAACTAGGTGAATAATCACCTCCTGCTCCTTCTGGGTCTAACACAGTTGTAATCGGAATGTCACCAAAATCCAAGGAGACTAATGAAATTCCTAAAGTCCCATTCTTGCCTATTTTAGTTGCAAATCCACCAGAGTTCATTGATAACTCAGCTCCACTGTATAGCTGTGTATTTGCTATAATAAACTCGCCATTTGATATCCTACTAAGTCCAGCAATATTTAACCTCATCGCTTCAACTCCAGCAATACAAGCAGTATTCATAGAATGAAATCCAGAACTCATTGCCCATGGGTTCATTAGTAATTCTGACGCTCCGGCTTCTCCTTGTCTATCAGGATTACCCGCATTTAATACCCCACCGACTAATAAAAGAGCGGACAATGCATATAATTTGTAGAATTTTGTCATCATAGTAATATATTTTCTTATGCTTTTATCAATATTAGAAATCAGACGAGGTCATTAACCTCGTCTGATAGTTATAACTTATTATAGTCCTGTTGGATCAAACTGTCTGTTTACCCCAAACCATTTTAATACTCTTTCTTCGCCTATATCTGGAGCTACAACATGTACTAAATAAACTCCAGAAGCTATTGGAATACCTTTGCTATTCTTAAGATCCCACTCTAAATCTGGATTGGTCTGCGTAGTTGATATAGATGCAAAAGGATCAAGTTTAGCACCTTTTGACTCAGACCTATTATATTGTCTAATATACTTACCATCTAAGGTATAAATTGTAACTATTGCTCTATCAGGTAAATTAGTGATCTTAACAGTATTTACCAATGAAGAGGTCTCATAAGAAGAATAAGCATAATATGGATTTGGCACAATATTTACGTTAGCCAAAGCACCTTCATATTCTGTAGCTTCCAATTGTTGAGCCTGCTTACCTTTTATTTCAAATTCATAAACTGGTAATTCGGCTAAAGCATCACATCTCTTTAATCTAGATAGTGATTCAACTTTCAATTCATTACTGAATCTATTGTTTACTCTTAACTTGACAGTAAGATCATTTGGAATTATACCGTCCGCAACTGAAAGTAAAGGAGTTGTAGAACTCACCATTGGAAAACTTGTCCATGTAATAGCTCCCATTTTATCAAATCCAATTGTGTTTTTAGCAAATTCTTTTCCTAACTGAACACATTCATCGTAAACAGTTCTTGTGACATATAAGTAATGTTGACCACCTAATACTAAATCTCCATAGGTCCCTCTTTCTTCATTCGGTGTATTCTCATTCCCAAATACTTGAGAGGAAGGATTAAAAATCATATCTGTCGTTGTACCAGGCATATTTAATCTTTCAGACCTTCCATTATTGCTATTAAATGTGGTGTTCTCTCCAAAGAAAATATTTAATCTTTGTCCAGTCTCTACATCTACTGCATACCCCGGGAACCAAGAAAATCCAGTAGTTCCAGTGTTATCGTCAACTCCGTTCTTGTCCTTTGAATTACCTTTTGCCAAATCAAACTGCTCTGTTCCGTTTTTAGTATCTAATCCAAATAGGTCATAATGGTATGGATTAGCTGATTCTACAACGACACATCGACTCCATAAATCCTTATTACTAGTAAATACAATATCAACATTATTTAAATCATCCAGATTTACATCCTTAGAGGATCTTGCAAGTCTTAACAAACTACCTTCTCTTGGTCCAGGAGATAAATAAGGAGGCACATCGGCAGTACCATTGTTTGTTTGTACTCTAGCTGAATAGAATGGAATAAAAGAACCACCACCTACTCTTTCAAAATCATCTTTTATATCTTGAGGTAGTCCAGATTCAAATAAGTTTAATACACTATTTGGATCATACTGAGGATTTAACCCTAAGCCAATTCTAGTAAAGAAAGCATCTAAAAAGTTAGTTGTCAATGCAGCAGTACCATTATTTGCTAAAGGAGCGAACCATGCTTTTCCTTGCTCTTTGTATTCAAAATTTATTGCTATTGCACCATTACCTACAACATCACTTGTACCAGGTTCGTCTGCTTGACCCAAATTAATTGAAAATCCTTTTTTATAAATTATTTGTTCATTAATTGCATCGATAGTACTTTCAGATGCTATTTCTTCACCAGTAGTTAAATCAGTTAACACCCATTTTGCGCCTGGTTCTAAAGAACAAACTGAACTAGAATTGTTAAATTCACCAACAAACGCTAAACTGTATTTACCATCAGTAATTTCAAATGGATTAAATACTTTAACATCAAATGGCCCAGCACCTTCTTTATAGGTTAATTTACCATCAAAAGAACCATCAATTATTGATTGAGCTTCACCATCTGCCAAATTAAGGTTTTTGCCAAAATTACCTTGACCAGAAATTCTAGTGATACTTACTCCATCTCCATAAGCTGAATTTAGGTTTTCATAAACAATAGGTCTTGGCACAAAGGTATAAGTTTGTACATTTCTTCTTCCTTCAAGATAAGCCCTTCTTTGGCCTAATTCTGTTTTAATATCGAAATTTTCCCAATTGTTATAACCATAAGCTAGTACAATAAAATGGTAAGGTCTATGGTTTACCAATGCTCGATCTGAACCTGTTGCAAATTGGTCTTCAACAAATTTGTAAGTTCTTTTAATTCCAGCATCAGCACCAGTCACTTGTCTACTTGGAGTCCATATTCTATCAAATGGAGGGAATGGACTCAATTGAGATGCCCAATTAAATATTTCGGTCACTCCATTTTTAACATCTGTTTGTAAAATCAATCTTGATTTTGAGACGTCACCTAAAGCTTGGACAGAAACTCCTGCATCAAGCAATTGATAAACTCTATATCCTTCAAAATTATATGTGTTATCTCCATCTTCTGGACCTGTATAATTTAAATCAACCTCTTCATATAATTCCTCGAAGTTGTTAGATGATTTAGAGTTTGTTAATGTCAAGATTAGTTCTCTATCCAATTCAATCCCACATAAATCTGGAGCATCTGGTCCATCAGTAATATCAAAACAGTTATCAAACAAAGCCTGAGCTACATCATCAGCACTTCTAAGTCTAGCAATGTCAGGACAAGGGTACTCTAGGTCTGGCACCCAAACAACACCTATGATAAGCTCATTTTTAGCACCAGGTTGAAGTAATAAAGGTCCAGTAGCCTGTAAAGTCCTAGTATCTACATTAGAAACACCTGTATTACACATTGACCACCCTGTTGGGTCATTAGGCTCATCTGAAAACATATATTTTACAACATTTGAACTCATAGGATCAAATCCAGACCCCCCCTGTGTTACTGGTTCGCCTGTTCTCCATAATCCTCTCATATTGTTGTAAAACTGAACATCTTGACCTTCTGGGTCTGTAGTCGCAGGATTTGGAGGATTAGACGATGCATTAAAAGTAAAAATACATGATGTCATCCCTAATTCAATTAAAGTATCCACAACCCCTGATCCAGGAATAGGTGCAACTAAAATAGGCATACCAGTACTATCCAAAAGAATTTCGTTAGTATTCTGATCTCTTAAATAAATTCTTGGCCCTTTTGGTCCTCTAAAGTAATCTGTACCAACTATGGGAACATTGTTTTTATATGTATTAACTCCACCTGAACAATTTGCACCATTGTTACCATCTGTGGCATCTTCATTGTATGTATAAGCCAAACTTCTAGGTTTTCCGCTAGCATCAAGAGTATTATCACATCCAGAAAAGTCATCAAATGCACACCCTAAATCAGGATCTACCCACATAGCAAAGTAACAGTCAATAAGATCTTCTTGAGCTCTATTAACCAATTTGTATCTTTGGAATGTCATGTCATTTACTTCATCATTGGTAGAATAACCAAATGCTTGAACTTGAACTTCCATTTGAATTGCATCACCAGCCGTCAACCTGTGGGGCCCTCCATTATCATTATAAATCCAAAATAACATTTCATCAGGCACTAATTCTCTAGCCTTCTTTCTTCCTCCAAATAAACAGCCTTCGATTTCTATACTCGGAAAATCACCATTACAAGGATTATAGCTTCCATCACCATCTTCATCATAAAATGCACCTAATGACTGATTAGGTAAATCAAAATCATATTTGTCTCTCCAAAATGGATTTCCTTGTCCTGGCCAGTATTTTACACCATCAGGAATGGAATCGCAATCATAATCTCCAGGACTCTCCCAAGCATCATTGTGTTTGTTAACTTCAACTGCTGTAACTTTAAAAAATTGATCCCAATTGGCACATATAGGTTGATCTGTAATGCCTTTCTCATTTAATGGACCAGGGTACCAGTCAAAATTATTGTTTAAGCTTCTATAAGTTACTCCAGCCAATTTTAAACTTTGGGCTCTTGTTGTACCTCCAACCCAGACTCCTCCAGCAAAAATAGAAGATACTGGTAGTTGACCTTCAGCTGGTTTTGGCACAATATAAAGGCCTTCTTGTCTATTCCACCAAACATCACCTCCAGTTGATAACCTTGCTCTTACATTATTAATACTTTGATCAATTTCAGATATTCCCGGTTGGCAATCTTCCCTGTAATTGATTTTTGTGTCCTTATTCCCTTTAGAATTTCCGTTCTGAGGGCCGATATGGGCAAATAATGTTGACGATATAAATACCATTAACATTATTTTTATTGACTTATTTATATAGTTCATAACTGAATTTTTATCTTAAAACTATGATTAAAAAATAATCAAATGAATTATTTATATTAAAAATTAAATACTAATCCTAGATACATCCTACGAGGTCTTAAATAATTACCACCAGAATTTAATCTCCAAGAATAAGCGTCCTGAAATGCTTCAACATCTCCAACTCCATTTTCAATGATACTACGTGTTCTTGCCTCACCAAAAGAAGATAATAGATACCCATCATCATCAGGATCTCCGGTATATTCATAAACATCAGATACATTCCTAGTATTAAGTAGATTTTGGACTCTGAAATACACATTTGCATTTAAAGGTCTACCATTTTCACCAGTACTGATATTTAATTTCTTATCAATTCTCAAGTCTAAGTTAAATGTCCATGGTTTTCTGTTATCATTTATTGACCCTTCAAACCCACTTGCACTAAATTGACCTGGAACTGGTCTTTCAGTATAAGGTCGACCACTAACTGCAATAGCCGTTAAATTTAATCCAGTATTTGCAAAGATATCAACACCAGAAATTCTTGGTCCATCATAACCTTTTCCTGACTGGTACCTATAATCAGCATTGGCAGTAAATCTGTGTCTTTCATCATATGACAAAGGACTTAAACTTCTGATTGGGCCTCTTGTGTTAATTCCACTCGATGAGTTAGCATCAGATCCAGAACCTTCAGCAAATTGTAATGTATAAGTACCTGACAATTCTAAATTATTTGTTCTTCTTCTATCAAATTGAAAAGTAAAACCTTTAGTTGTACCAAAATCCAAGTTATCAAATGCTGTATAGTTATTGATAGGAGAAGGTACATTTGCAAATGTTCTTTGCTGAATCAAATCTTTAATCTCTCTATAATAAGCAGATATTTTCATAGCTACTGTCTGAGATATTTTTTGCTGAAATCCAATTTCATAATTGGTCGTTCTTACTGGTTTAAGGTTTGAATTATTTAAAGTTCCACCTGTACTTCCATTTTCAAAATTATAATAATTTAAAGCCGTCATAATTGAATTAGACGGAGGTCTAGAATATAATATATCATAATTAGCAAAGAAACCTGCATCCTGAGAAATTGGGAACGAGA
Organism: Saprospiraceae bacterium; assembly: GCA_037968395.1. Lineage (GTDB taxonomy): Bacteria > Bacteroidota > Bacteroidia > Chitinophagales > Saprospiraceae > JADKBO01. Next base: position 20,479 of record JBBKVK010000143.1, read on the forward strand.
ATGATAATCTCGGCATCCAGTTTATCTGTGGCTTATAGTCATCAAAGGCAGTATTAGGGTTAAAATTTTCATTCTTTATGTCTAACACTCTTTGCTGTTTTCCTTGAGCATCTTTACCTGCATATGAAGGGTAAACAATTCCACCATTAAATATCGCATTACCATTAGCTACTTGGGTTCCTGATTTATTATACCAAGTATCTCCTCTTCTATATCCGATGATATTGTCAGATTCATTACCATTTACGTATACTTTATAATCACCTTCTACTGCTACTGGTTTAGTTTCATTTGTTCTACTAAAATAATCCTCAGCCGTTTCAATTTCATACAATGCATATGGATCTTTCAACACTTTAGTATTTGCATCAAAATAATCCATTCTTAGACCTAGTCTAAAGATGATATCCTTATATGAAAATTTGTCTTGAACCCAAGCAGCACCATAAATTGGCGTAAATGGAGCAACAGGAAATGCTCTACGACCATCCTCACCTCTTGCAGTAAAGAAATCTTCAAAACTTGTAGTTCCAGTAGTCTTTTTACCAGTATAATCATACCCATAGTAATTCACTCTAGAATTATTAATCAATTCTTGTGGGGAAAACAAATCGATGGTCATCATATCTGGATCTAGTGCTGATAAATTTACGTAATCATGTAAATCAATTCCTCCTAGTCTTTCTCTAATGGCGAAATAAAATTTATCTGATGGATCTGTATTTATATTGGTATTATAAATAGGAGTCTCACCATCAAATCCAATAATGTCTGTTGTATCAATACCATTAATATGGTTGTTGACTAAGGTCTCTCCTAACCTCCATAATTGGAAAGGAGTTACTGCATATCTGCGTTCTACTCTTTGTTCATATAGTACACCAAATTGGATACTATGTCTTCCTTTTTCAGAGCCTGAAGGTAAAAAATCAAATCCTGTGCTTACATTTAAGGTATATAAATCATTCTGAGACGTTCTATAATTATTATAAACTTGACCAACGTTTGCGAATAAATTGTTCCAAACATTTTCACTCGTACTAGTAATGATACCGTTAATCTGGTTGTACTTAGCCATTACGGGGTTTTGAGGACCTGGAATAAATTCTCCATTAGTAGCATTGTAACCCAAGTGAGTTCTAGCTCCTGTTTCTGGAGATGGTCCAAATATTGGGTTCCAAGTTGTAAGTGTTTGGCCCATAAAACCATAATTACCAAGTCTGTCTTCATGTCTCAAATCTTCTCTTTCTTCATTGCTTCTTTCAAACCCAGCTTGAATTGTATATTGAAGATTTTGAATATTTGAAGGCTTTACATTTTCATCTGTTTTACCACCACCGTAGCTTTGGTCTCCAAGTTTGTGTCTAAATCTAAAATTTAATCTAAATCTCTCATCATATTCATATGGGTTATTATTCCAATTAAACATATACCAAGGAGCAGCATTACCAATATTAGCATTAGAAGGTGTTATTCTGTCTATATTATTAATATAGTTACCCGATAATGAAAGATCAATATTGTCATTGACTCTACCATCAATCTTACCAGTGATATTATAATCTTTATCTTTATCAGTAGGTCTAGCCTTTAAAGCCCCGCCAATCTGATCGTCATATAAAAACTGAGCTGAAGGTAATTCAGTTGAACCTAAGATAGTAGTAGGGTTTGCCTCTAAACCTTGTATCACTTCTAATGGAGCCCGATAGACACCAATTACAGATGGGTTGCTATCATCGATATCAGTATACTGACCAGAAAATCTGTAGCCTAGTAGTGATTGACCTTTACTATTTTTTATAATAGGCCCACTGATATTGGCACTTATTAAGTTGTAACCAAATCCATCTAAAAATTCAGAGGTTTCTATATCAATACCACCTGAAATCTTATCTGAAGGTCCTTTAGATGTTAGTGAAATAACTCCACCAGTAACATCGCCATACTTGGCTTCGATACCTCCAGTTAATACTTGCAATTGTTCTACTTCAGATTGAGGTATAGTACCAAATGACCTAATTCCATCAATAAAATAGACTGTTTCATTTGGTCTAGATCCTCTTATAGAAGTATCCTCACCATCTTGTGATGATACCCCTGCAGATATAGCAACTATACTTCCAATATTCTTCACGCCTAAAGCTGCAATTTTCTCAGCACTAAGAGTAGTACCTGTAGAAGTATTATCCACATCAACTAAAGGAGCCTTATACTCAATGACGATGATTTCATCCATCACTATGCCTCCTGTTAACATTTCAATATTTAATCTAGTCGTTTGGCCTGCTTTTAAAATCACACCAGTAATTCTCTGGTCAGACATACCTAGGTATTTTGCCTCAACATCGTATGTACCAGGTTCTAAGTTTCCTAAAAAGTAGTTGCCATCAAAATCGGTATCTGTACCGACTACAAGCACACCATTTTTATAAAGGGCAACTGTTCCATATAATACTGGCTCACCAGTATCTTTCTCTTTGACTTTTCCTTCAAGAGATGTTTGAGAATATGCATTCACCAATGTGAAAATTGAGAATACGCATAGTAAAAGTTTCTTCATATGATTGTCATTTACAATTATAAACATATTAAAACAAGATGTAATTTGTCAATATTATGTTAATTTTAACTTAAAAAACACAATATATACAGGCTGCAATGATAATGAATTATTATCTTAATAAAAATTTTTTATTAAAAGATAGATTGAAAAATGCAAAAAATGTCATCTAAGGCTCAACTTATCAATTAGATCTTATTATCCATTTTTTTTAAAATATAAGAAGCAATTTTAACTAAAGATTCATTTGTCCAACCTGCTACATGAGGGCTTAACATCGTATTCTCAAATTTGAATAGTCTTTGATACATAGAATATTCTTCCTCTAGATATGTATCTGGTTTTTCATTTTCGAAAACATCCAAACAGGCCCCGCCTACTTTACCACTCTCTAATCCTTTGATCAAAGCAGAAGTATCTATAACCCTACCTCTCGATGTGTTGATAATAATAACACCATCTTTGCATTTTGAGATAAAATCGTCGTTAACATAATGATAAGTATCGGTTGTCATTGGTAAGTGTAAAGTAATGATATCCGATTTTAGCAAAATGTCTTCCTTACTAACTTGATGAAAAGACTGTCCATAAACCCCTATGTTTTCTAGATATTTATCATGATATATAATATTTAGTTCCCAAGGCGACAATTTTACGGCCATTCTGCTGCCTGTATTACCAAATCCGATGATACCAATAGTCTTACCCATCAGCTCAAATCCTCGATTTTTTTCTCTTTCCCAAATGAAGTCCCTTACTTCTTGATCCCCTCTTTTTAGATTATTGGCGAGTGCTAATAGCATTCCTATGGCATGTTCTGCTACTGAGTCTCTATTCCCTTCAGGAGAGTTTATTACAAGAATTGCTTTTTGATTAGCATAAACTCTATCAATTATTTCCATTCCAGATCCTAACCTAGCTATAAATTCAAGTTTGGCGCCTAAATTTATCATTGCCTGATCCATGATGATTTTACTGTTTATTACAATACCCGATAAGGAAGGAAGTATTTTAGGTAATGTATCAAGGGTCACTGATATATCATAAACAACTTTATAACCTCTTTCTTTCAAGCCTTCAATTAATAATGGATGTACTCTATCGGTTATTAGGACTAATTTATTCATTTACCATTTATTGTTATAATAACAAATGTAATGAAAAACTATTCTTATGGTTGAATTGACTGAATTAAATAGAAAAAGCCCCTTCATCTAATGACAAAAGGGCTTTCTTTAAGATCAATTTATTTTAAATTCTACTTTTATTTTACTATCACCATTTTCTTAACAACTTTTTCTGATTGAGTCTCAATAGTGTAAGATAGTACCCCTGAGAGTTCTTTATCATTAAGGTTGAAAATAATATTATGTATGCCAGATGAATACACATTTAACTCACTATGCACCATTCTTCCACTTAAGTCATATACCTTAAATACAACTTCTGAAGCTTCTGGCAATTCAAACTTAATTGAAGTTGTATTCATAAATGGGTTTGGAGTGTTTTGATATACTTTCAACCCAGAATTTGTACTTTCTTTACTTCTAAATTTAAGTTGTATTTGTTCTGTATTCAAGTTTTGATCATAAGCTTCTGCTGATGTAATATCAGATGTAATGCTAAGATCATCACTGATATCTCCTTGATTATTTGCTTTGAAGAATATACTAAATAACACATCGTCTTTTGAAAGATTCGCATATTTAGAATCACTCCAACTCGTAGAGAATAACCCTTTTTTAATTTGCATTAAACCAATGTTACTTTCATCAATATCAATCTTACCAGATTCAATACCTAAGAATTCTAACTTACTAATATTAAAGTTAAATGTGTTCTGAAATCCGAATAACTTATAAGCATCATCAGCTTTAAACTCGACTTTTACTATATCATTAGCTGTATATCCTACTGTCTCAATTAATAAACTTAAAGGGTTTTCAGATCTTGGAGCTGCAATTTCACCTCTTAAGTTTGCTTTGCAAGATTCGTTGACGTCACCAATCTTCACACCTAGAAAATCAAACGACTGCAGTGCTATATCTTTCCCTTTAAAGGAATGCTTTTCTGTAAATGGCCATGGACTTTGCTCAACGTTAAAAACTTGCTTCTTGTCCACAAATCTCCAAGAAGAATTAGATGTGAATTTATTATCAATTCCTAGTATTAACTTTCTAAGTGCTACTAAATCTGAAGCTGTAATGCTATTATTACCATTTACATCTGCTGCCATAAATTTATATGGAGAATCTAATTTAGTAATTCCTAAAATATGTCTTTGAATAAGTACCATGTCTAAAGTCGAAACTCCGTTCATAGGATCTATATCTTTTTGAGCAGATAAAGTATAATCTGCATCATTATTAATACCATAAAATCCATACTCTCCTACATCATTAGTTTCTAATACTTTTGATTCATTTGTGGTAATGTTTGATAATGTAACTCCCACATTAGGCATATCCTTATTAAAGAATGTTGTTACCTTACCAGAAGCCCTTAAAGTACCTTCACAAACACCGGGGTTAGCTTGAATATCCACTTTAACACTACAGAAATCTTGATTACCTGCTGCATCTGTAACCCACATTTGAAGTGAGTTGGTACCTAAATTATCACAATTAAAGAATGCTTGCGTATTATTCACATTTGATGAGAAAGAAAATTTCAAATCACCTGGACAGTTGTCAAAAGAACCGTTGTCAAAGTCTGACGCCCATATATCTATCATTTCTGTTGAAGGCATAACTACAGTAGTAATCTCTGTAAAGCAATAAGGCGTAGGCTTCTTGCAATCCTTAACTGTTAAGATAAATTCACACTTATCTGAATTACCACAACCATCCTCAACTTCTATTGTCACTTTGTGCTTACCTACATCAAAGTATCCACTTAAGTTATTTGTACCTCCTGGTCTATCTATAGTACCATCGTTATTTAAATCAATGGCATAGATGAACTTTAATGATTCTGTAGGGGTACAATCATCTGTTGCAGGTATAATTAACTCAATATCTCCACCACATCCAGGACCATTAGCACAAACTGTTTTATTTGAACAAGAAGTGATTTCTGGATCTACTGTGTTGAATAGTTTTATAGCTTGGACATAAGAATACTTTCCGTACCCAGTATTCTCATTATAAGTACACCAGTCGATCACTGTCCATTTTCTAAGTATCTTAAGACAAACACTGTCTACGATATTAAATATTTCATCTTCATATGTAGAAGCCACTAAACTACAATCATCGTTTCTCCAAGTTGGTCTTCCAGTTTTATCCGGATTAGCATCAACTGTCGAACATTCATTTAACGTTACATCTCTTACAGATGAAGACCAAAATATATCTTGACCTGTAAAAGGAGTCTTATTAATTACTGTAACAGTGTAAGAACACGTTGCGGTCTGACCACTTTTATCTTTGGCTTCAAAGCTTCTTCTTATAGTACCAGTCATACATTGATTAATGTTTACTGTCTCACTTGTCATTTTAACATCTACACCAGGGCAGTTGTCAGTAGCAGTCGCAAATCCTCCCGTCGAAGCAATATCTCTTGGGTCTTCACAATCAATAGTTATATTATTAGGACAAGTAATGATTGGTTTAGCTTTGTCTTGTACTTGTACATTTACCATACAAGTATTAGAGTTACCAGCTTCATCTGTCACTCTAAATTGTACCATAAGATCAGTCTTATCAGTATCGTCACAACAAAATACAACTGATGGTCCAAATGCTGTACCTGTACCACAACCTGATCTCATTCTTGCTACTTCAAATAACATGTCGCTACAGTTATCATAAGATCCATCATCAAAAGTAGCAGCAAAAACCAATGCAAAATCTACAGTAGTAAGTCCTACCACAGTATTTTGATCACATATAGCTATTGGTGGCACTTTGTCCAAAACATCTATCTCAGTGTAACAATCTGTAGTGTTACCACAACCATCCATCACTCTAAATCGAATCCATGTTCTTCCTAAAGGTAAGTTTTTAATTACATAACCATCCTTTTGGTTTCCAAATACATTATCATCAATATACTGTATATCATCACCTTCAGGTGCTTCGCCATTGCTATCTGCTAACAGATATCCTATGGTATATGTAATGCTGTCTGAACAATCAAAAATAATCGTAGGAGCAGGCACAATAAAATCAGCAAAACACTCATATGGCCTTACATATGTATTAAATAGTGAATCTGGAGGACACGTAATTACAGGTCCATCTAAATCCAGTACTTTTATAATTTGTGTCCCTGTCTTAATTTCACCAGTACACCAATCTAATATTGTAAATTCTCTAATTATTTTAAAACTTTCATCACAGATATCAATTCTTTGATCGCTGTATACAGAGTTTATTTTACATAACCCATTATTCTGTAATATCTTATTTCCATTCAAGGTTGGATAACCTGTTTCTTCAATATCAGGGTAACCATTTTTATTTTTATCCCAATTTGTATTATTATCACATGGCAAATAAGTCATGTCATCAACACCTGCAAGATTAGGAGGAAATTTTACACTATCTAAAGTTTCAAATTGATAATAGATATATACTTTACATAATTCTGAAATATTATTGTAATCATCTTTTGCTGAATAAATAATGCATCTAACAGCAGAATAATCATCTTTACAATCACTAGCTGTTATTGTATTAGAGATTTCAGTCACTGGCACAGAAGTATCACAATTATCTGTTGCAGTTGGCTTTGGAAAAACTGTTTTATCAAAACAAGAAACTGTTCTTGGATCTGGACACCTAATAATAGGTGCTATTTTATCTTCTAACTTTATATGACCCCAACAACTGTTGCCACTACAGTCATGTAGTATTGACACTTTAAAAGTCTTTCCAATATAGCTACTTCCTGAAATCTTATTAGGTAATGTATCACCATTCATATCAATAACAGCTACACTATAAGAAGAATTAGGATAAGCCTGACCTTCCAAAATCATGTCTGCAGTTATATCTAAAGTACAAGTAGTATTTAAACTTAACTGTACATTGTCATCACACACGATTGACTTATTTTGCTCTATATGTAATAAGGTAGTTGTCGTACCAATACATCCATTAGCGTTAGTCTCAATTAGAGTCAGCGTAAAAGTCCCTTTTGTTGTATCAGGGAGCTGAATGATCGCTTTACCATTAACCGGTGACAAAACTTGGGCTTTACCCGTTACAGACCACATATAAGTATTGGTCATATCAAAGGAGTCCACAGCAACAGATAAACGTGTATTACTACAGCCATAAAAATCTCCAATGATTTGAGGTGTGGGACAATCGGGTCCAACAAACTCATAACTCGCTGAAGTAGCATTATGTGCATTTAAAAACCCTATAGAGGCAAGGGTAAGGAATAAAATGTTCAGAATTTTTCTCATTTTAACTTGTTTTTTCAATGTAATTCATTGATTTTTAACAGATTCTATACAAGAAATCTTTCATAATCAAAGATTTCAAGACTAGTAAGCCAAAAATGATGCCACTCTTTATGTTTTGTTTAATTTATTATAAAATAATCACATATAATGGTTTGGAAGAGATATATGCCAAGCAAGAATTTTCTAAGAAAGAGTTATTGAACCTAGATATAAATTTAAAATAAATCACCTATTCACTTGTCGTGATCAACAGTGATAATTAAACCCGGATTATGCGATAGGGCGTCGTTATGAGGGTTGAAAGAGCAACCTGCCAGCCGGTCAGGTTGGTAAAATATGAAGTTTTACTGATTATAGCATCCTGTAGTGGTACAGGATGGTGTAAGTAGAAAACTTAGTGAAACGATATATTTT
>JBBKVK010000144.1:0-23418 GCA_037968395.1 Saprospiraceae bacterium
TATTTTTTTTTGATTATTCATATCTTTGTAATTAATGTTATAGCAAGTTATTTTGAATAATAACGATTGCCATTTGTATTTTAGTTCATAATTATGACTTAAAGCATATGGTAAAGTTACAACTTATCAATAAATTAAGATAATAATAATATAATGGTTCTATTAATAATTATGGATGGTTGGGGCATTGGTCCAGATCCAAAAAGAAGTGCAATAGCTGCAGCAAACACTCCAAATGTAGACGAACTTCTAGTAAAATACCCCAACGCACAACTTTTAACTCATGGTGAAAATGTAGGGTTGCCAGAAGGACAAATGGGAAATTCTGAAGTTGGGCATATTAATATAGGAGCAGGTAGGATAGTCTATCAAGAATTAGCCAGGATCAATAAAGCCGTAAGAGAGGGAGAATTGGCTAAGAATGAAGTACTAATAAAGTTGATGAAAAAGGCCAAAGCAGAAAATAGAAGAGTACACCTAATAGGCCTTGTTTCAGATGGAGGTGTTCATTCACACATTAACCATTTGTTAGCACTTTGTGATATCTTAAATGATTATGGTGTAGCTGAAACCTATATACATGCTTTCCTTGATGGAAGAGATACAGACCCAAAATCTGGCGTTGGATTCATAAGCCAATTATTACAGCATATTGATAGAAAAAATGTAAAACTGGCAAGCATCATTGGCAGATACTATGCAATGGATAGAGATAATAGATGGGAGAGAACCAAAGAAGCATATGATTTAATGGTAAATGGTGTGGCAAGTAAGACGACCAATGATCCTATAGCGACGATAGAAAGTAACTACAAAGAAGGTGAAACAGATGAATTTATGCATGGAATATTAGTAGAAGGATCTAGCAATAAAAAACCTGTTACTATTCAGGATGGAGATATTGTAATAAACTTCAATTTTAGGACAGATAGACCACGTCAAATCACTGAAGTTTTAACCCAAAATGATATGCCTGATTTTGGTATGAAGGCATTAAAGATTGATTATACGTCTATGACATTATACGATCATTCTTTTAAGAATATTGATGTAATGTATACAAAGGATAACCTTAATAATACACTAGGGGAGGTCTTATCACAAAACCATAAGAAGCAATTAAGGATTGCAGAAACTGAAAAGTACCCTCATGTAACATTTTTCTTTTCAGGAGGAAGAGAAGAGCCATTTAAAGGAGAAGAAAGAATAATGGTCCCATCGCCTAAAGTTGCTACTTATGACCTTGATCCAGAAATGAGTGCTGCTGAGATTACTTCAAAACTAATAGCTTATATTGACTCAGATCAACCAGATTTTGTCTGTTTAAATTTTGCAAATACAGACATGGTAGGACATACTGGAATTTTTGATGCCGCTATTATTGCTGCAGAGACTGTAGACAAATGTGTAAAGCAAATTATAGATCATGTACTACCAAAAGACTATAAATTAATAATAATAGCAGATCATGGCAATTCTGATTATATGATAAACGATGATGGCAGCCCAAATACAGCACATACTACATTCCCAGTCCCAATGATATTAGTGGGGAAAAACATTACAAAAGAGAATACAAAAGTCCATAATGGTGTGCTTGCAGATATTGCCCCAACAGTATTGCAGTTGTTGGATATACCACAACCTAAAGAGATGGATGGAAAAAGTTTAATAGATTAATAAACCTACCATATAGTAATGATATTATGAGAACTATAAATTTAATCTAATTTTGCATTTCAAAGTATAATTTTAGCAAATGAAAATAGTAATAGCAGGAGCAGGGTCGATAGGATTTCATTTAGCAAAAAAACTATCTACACAACAACAAGATATTATCCTAATAGATACGAATCAAGATGTGCTAGATTATGCTGCCCAACATATAGATGTCTTAGTTGTAAGAGGTGACTCTTCTTCTTTAGAAGTATTGAAGTCAGCAGGAGCTGGAGAAGCTGGATTGTTTTTGGCAGTTACTACTTTTGAAAACACAAATATTGTATCCTGTATTTTAGCTAAACAACTAGGTGCAAAAAAGACAATTGCAAGAATAACTAAAAAGGATCTTGTAAGTTTTGAACAAAAGAATCTTTTAGAAGAATTGGGTATTGATAAATTGATTTATCCAACAGATTTAGCTGCTGATGAAATAGTTAGAATCCTTGAACTAGGATCTGTTACAGAAAATTTTCAATTTGAAAATGGTAAAATATCATTAATAGGAATTACAATTACAAAAGAGACGCCTTTCATAGGTAGAACACTGAAAGAATTACAAGAATTGTATCCAGATTTGAAGAGTAGGCCAATAGCATTATTAAGAGGTTCACAAACTATATTACCCAGGAGCAATACACAACTATTTTTAAATGACCATGTCTATTTTATTTTATTGACATCCGGAGTAGAAAAACTCCTAAACATTATAGGTAAATCACCAAAGAAAATTGAAAATGTCATGATATTAGGTGGTTCTGACCTTGGTTTTGTCACGGCCAAAAAACTTGAGGATAAGTATAAAGTAACCATAATATCTAATGATAAAGCACAATGTAAAAAATTGACGGAAAAACTAGATAAAGTACTAATCATTAATGGAGACCCGTCTAATATAGAATTATTAAAAGAAGAAGGAATGGAGCAAATGGATGCATTTATTGCACTTACTCCAAATTCTGAAACTAATATTATTGCATCTTTGATGGCAGAGCAATCAGCAGACATCAAGACTATAGCATTAGTGGATAATACAGACTACACTCATATATCTCAACATATAGGGATAGATACAATTATTAATAAAAAACTGATTGCAGCTAACAATATATTCAGATTTGTAAGAAAAGGTCAAATAGAAGCTATTACAAGTTTGCATGGAGTAGATGCTGAAATCATTGAATTTATTATTGTTAAAGAAAGTGTAATAACTGCTAAACCTTTGAGAAATATTAAGTTTCCTGAAAACACAATAATTGGAGGTGTGATTAGAGGAGAAGATAGCTTTATACCAAGTGGAGAAACACAGCTTTTAGTCCATGATAAAGTAATAATTTTTGCTGTTTCGGATAGTATACCTGCTTTAGAAAAGTTATTTAAGTAGATGATCAATTTTCAACCCATAACTAATGTAGTCGGTATATTGACAGTTCTCATTGGACTAATGATGCTTACCTGCATACCTGTATCATTGATTTTTGAATCAGGAGATGCAGGAGCTTTTTTTGAATCTGCTTTCATTACGATCATTGCAGGAATCTTAATATGGAAAATTAAAATAAGTGAAGAAGCTTCTTCGGTTAATAAAAGAGAAGGTTATCTGATTGTAGCATTATCGTGGATAAGTATGGGCATATTTTCATCTCTTCCATACTATTTATCTGGTTTTGTAATAAATCCAGTTGATGCCATATTTGAATCATTCTCTGGGATAACGACTACCGGGGCAAGTATAATTACTGACATAGAATTTTTGCCAAAAGGAATTCTTTTTTGGAGAAGTCTAACCCAATGGATAGGAGGAATGGGAATCATCGTTTTATCAGTCGCCTTATTGCCATTACTAGGCATAGGTGGAGTTGAGTTATTTACAGCAGAAGCTCCTGGCCCAACAGCGGATAAAATTCATCCAAGAATTAAAGAAACTGCAAAAAGGCTTTGGCTTTTATACTTTGGTTTGACAATGGTCTTAATGTCACTTCTTTACTTTGAAGGGATGAATCTATTTGATGCAATTAACCATGCTTTTACAACCATGGCTACCGGAGGTTTCTCTACCAAAAATAGTAGTGCAGCTGATTTTAGCCCAATGATTCAGTACACTTTGGCAATATTTATGTTTATCGCAGGGATGAATTATTTTATTGTCTATTCTCTTTACAAAAGGAAGTTTTCTAAAGTTTGGAGTAATGAAGAGTTTTTGACCTATGTAAAAATTGTAATAGCTTTAACCATTGTGGTAGCTTTTGGAGTTTATTTTAATAGCGAACAAGGTGTAGAAAAATCGTTTAGAGATGCTTTTTTTCAAGTTATTTCCTTGATAACAACCACAGGGTATGTTTCTGCTGACTATACTAAGTGGGGCAATGGTGTGTTGGTAATTTGTTTTGTAATGCTTTTTATTGGAGCAAGTGCGGGATCGACAGCAGGAGGAATAAAGATTATAAGACACCTGGTCTTCTTAAAAAACAGTTTACTTGAATTTAAAAGGATATTGCACCCTCGAGCTATGATCCGAATTAAGATCAATAAAGAGTTGGTTGCTCCAAGAATTTTGACACATATATTAGTCTTTTTGTTAGTGTATTTGTTTAGCTTTATAATTGGTACTGTAGTTCTTTGTTTTCTAAATGTAGACTTAGTAACGTCATTGGGGGCCGTAGCGACTTCTCTTGGTAACGTAGGTCCTGGGATTGGTAATGTAGGTCCTGTCGACAACTTTAGTCATTTATCCAATCCAGTGAAACTTGTACTTTCATTTATTATGTTAGTAGGTAGATTGGAGCTGTTTACCATACTAATTTTATTTACTCCATATTTCTGGAAAATTAACTAATAGTCTTTTGGTAGATCTTAATCATATAGACAATTGGATACAGAGGACTAAGGATGAGGTCTCTCAAAAAGAGTATAAAATAGATCAATTGAGGTCAAAAGTAGATAATGATGTAATTGATAGCTTGGCAAAGTCAGCAACAGAACAGGCATATAAAAGTATAGATTGCCTAGATTGTGGTAACTGCTGCCGAACTTCAGTAACGGATTTTACTTTACAAGATATTAATAGAGCTTCAAAATATTTGGGAGTATCAAAAAAGTCATTTATCAAAAACTACTTGATTGAGGATTTAGATGGTAAATATATCACTATTAGTAGCCCTTGTCCATTTTTAAATTTAGAAAATAATAAATGTAATATCTACGATGCGAGACCATTTGTATGTGACTCTTATCCGCACACAGATAGGACTAATTTTAATAATAGATATAAGGCTCATAAACGCAATCTGGATATGTGCCCGATTACCTACTTTGTAGTTGAAAGAATGTGGGAAGAAATTGACAAGAGAGGTGAAGTGTAGTCAATTTATAATTTTCAGCAACTCTACAAACAAATAATAAGAGACAAAGAGTATTTTTTTATTACAGTATTGATATCTTTTTTACCTTTGGCGACTATATATAAAAAAACAATAATATTATGCCATATCTTTTTACCTCTGAATCCGTATCAGAAGGGCACCCAGATAAAGTAGCTGATCAGATATCAGATTCATTAGTAGATCACTTTTTAGCCTTTGATCCAAGTTCCAAAATAGCTTGTGAAACCCTTGTAACAACTGGTCAAGTGATTTTAGCTGGCGAAGTTAAGTCTAAGACTTATCTTGATGTACAGCAAATAGCTAGAGATGTCATTAGAAGAATTGGCTATACTAAGTCAGAATATATGTTTGAGGCAAATTCATGTGGTGTATTATCTGCAATACATGAGCAATCACCAGATATTAATCAAGGTGTAGAAAGAAAAAAGAAAGAAGATCAAGGTGCTGGCGATCAAGGAATGATGTTTGGCTATGCTACAAATGAGACGGAGAACTATATGCCTTTGGCACTAGACCTTTCTCATAGAATATTATTTGAACTTGCAGCAGTGAGAAAGGCGGGTAAAAAGATGAAGTACCTTAGACCTGACTCTAAATCTCAGGTTACCATTGAATACTCTGATGACAATAAGCCAATAAGAATAGATAGTATCGTAGTATCAACGCAGCATGATGATTTTGATGCAGATACCAAGATGTTAAAGCAAATTAATGATGATGTAATAAATATAATCATACCTAAGGTGATAAAAGGTATAAAGCCTTCATTAAGGAAGTTATTTGATGGTAAAATCACATACCATATTAACCCTACAGGTAAATTTGTAATCGGAGGTCCTCATGGAGATACTGGGCTTACAGGAAGAAAAATCATTGTGGATACTTATGGAGGAAAAGGAGCACATGGAGGTGGTGCGTTTTCAGGGAAAGATCCATCAAAGGTGGATAGATCTGCTGCTTATGCGACTAGGCACATTGCAAAAAATCTTGTAGCTGCAGGGGTATGTAATGAGATATTGGTTCAAGTGTCATATGCTATTGGTGTAGCTAAGCCAACCAATATCTATGTAAATACCAATGGCAGTGCCAAAGTAGGCATGAAGGATGGTGAAATCGCTAAGATCGTTGAAAAACTTTTTGATATGAGGCCTTATCATATTGAAGAAAGATTAAAATTACGAACACCTATATATTCTGATACGGCAGCTTATGGTCACATGGGTAGAACTCCAGAAAAGAAAGAAGTAACCTTTGTAGACGGGTCAGGGACAAAAAAGAAAATTAAAGTACACACTTTTACATGGGAAGAATTAGACTATGTGGATAAAGTTAAAAAGGCTTTTAAAATCAAATAAATTTAAAAATCCTCATCAAGTAAAATGGTGGGGATTTTTAATAAATTCATTTAAAACCGTATGTTAAAATCTACCTATCTGTCTAGCTTTTAAATCACTTCTATATCCTAAACCCTTCATCAATAAAATTGATAAACCCAAACTTGAATCCTTTATTTCGATAACCATTTTGGTCAAATCCCCAATAATAATCAAACCTAAATAAATCAAATGGCCCTACTTTGATACCCTCAATGCCAATACCAGGTTCAATATATTGGATGTCTTCTCTAACTAATGAGGCGGCTGAAACGACAAGTTTCCAACCTATATTTTTTATGAAAGGTACTTTATCCATTATGAAACCATCAAAATGATGCTGCATGAAAGTAGAGATGAAAGTATTTTGGTTATCAAGTATGTAATAAGGGAGGAGTTTGTAGGTGTTTTGGTATTTAGATATATATCGAGGTATTACTTCATGGCCCACAAAATGAAAATAATCAGGGAAATCTCCCCCATTTTTAAGAAAAGCACCAAGGACAAGATTGTACTCAAAACTACCTATTTTACCTGTCTTAAGGCTATTATCTCTAATTCGTAATTCTATTTTTGAAAAGCATTGGAATTCATTTCCAACGGGAAGTGCATATTCTATATCTAAACGAATAGTTGGATATTCACTTTCTAGTCTTACTTTTGATTTTGGATATTTCATTATTTTTTGACCAGGTTTCCATATTAACCTTGTTTTTAAGGATACTTTTTTAGAATTCAAAAAATAATTTTCTGGAAAGAGGTCAAATGGGTTGTTAGGTATATAAAATAGATCTTTTTCTCTAAGACTATAATTAGTGCTGTTATTAAGTGATTTTCTATCTTCATAACTTAATGAAGTCATTAATCTAAGAGTGTTTACTATTTCTGATTGCCATCCAATCTTAGCAATATCATTTTGATGCCAACGCACAAAATTGTTTTTAAATATCAAACTGTGCCAACTGTTGCTAATTTCTGCCATTATCGGAAAGTCACTGAAATCTGTAATTTGTCTACCAACCTCAACTGACCACGAAGAAAGATTCATTTTGTCATAAGTGTGGGACAGGTCAATAAACGGTTTAAAACGTTTGTCACTGAAGCCAAATCCCAAATCTCCTTTTAGTACAAATTTAGTGTTGGCTTTTGGATCATTGTGTTCGTAAGATGGTTTTATAGATATATTTAACCCTTCAACCGCATTAAAATTTGTGGTAGTTAATGGGGACTTAAAATCGAAATATTGGTCTTTGTAAGATTGGTTATATGAATATCCAAATAACAGATTATTCAACTTAAATTTGTTATTTACATGATCTACAGAGTCCAAATACGCTTTAGATTCCCAAACCCTTTGAAGGGTTTCTTTACGTATATAATCCGTTTTTTCTTCGTTGGTTAAAGTAATGGGTCTCTTTTCATTCCAAAAGGCAGTATCGTTTTTAATTGCGTCTTCATCAGCTTCAAAGGTTACCGATCCAAAAGTATTATCTGCGAAAGAAGGAGAAATGTTGTAATTACTATACACGGAATTAAAGTTGCCAACTCCTTTAAAAACCAGTAATCCTGCATTAAAACTTATCGTTTGAGTGATCAATCTCCACTGTTCTTTTGTGATAGGAGCATGTACTTGTTTAATCGAAATTTCACTGAAAGTGGGATTTTTAATCGCTTTACCTGTGGTTTTTAAATTTAAAGAATGTATGCAGTACGATTCATCTAGTAAATATATCTCTCCTTCAAAACACGGTCTATTTTCTGACTTCGGTTTTACAGATATCCTATACACTAAAGCATTACTTTGATCAATAAAAGTTGATTCCAGCCTATAGGTATAATAAGTAAAAGCGTTATCATCTAAAGGACCTATCATATCTCTTATTATTGGGATATCTTTGCTGTAGAAGTCAATATTTGACTTTATAAATTGGTTAAAACCTAGTCCATTATCATTCCCCGCTACTATAGAAGAATGTAATATCTCTTTTTCTCTATTGCCATCTTTTAATATGGTAGATTGTGTCTCTGATAAATAAAATATTCCCTGTTTGTTGGAGTCAATTATTCCGTCCATGTTACCTACCTTTTGCCCCATAATTTTTTCAGGAGCGTCTACAATCTTTATTACCCCTTTGACATATAAATCTGCTTGGTAAGTTTGATTTTCTTTATAGTGTTGAGGTCTTTTTAATATTGCTTTTCTTATAATTGGGTAAGCTGGATCCTCACTATTAGCTGTTACTTCTACTTCGGTCAGCTGAAAAGTTTCTTCTTCTAATTGCTGGTTGAATGTCTGTGCCTTATCATTAGAAGACAGTTTCTTCTGAATCGTTTTATAGCCCAGATATTGGTATATCACTATTGATCCTTCTTTTACTATAAGCTCATAAACACCTTCATCATTGGTTAGAGTAGCATTGGAAGTGTTTTGTTCGTAGATACTTACAAAAGGCAAGGGATTATTGACTTGATCAGTAACTACTCCACGTACTGTGATCTGAGTAAAACTTAAACTAGAGACAAAAAGGAGGAGAATGCTAATTAGTAATTTCATATGGTATAGACGAAGTGGTAATAAAACTGATATTTATTTGCGGTTTCAAAGATAGATTTTTATATCAACAATATCTGAGCAGAAAGTGACTGTTTACACTTTATATTGTTATTGCGAACTTCTTCCTCATTATTCAGGTTAACCAGGGGGTAATGAAAAATGTAGAAAAAATAATAAACCTTTGTACAAACGAACTAGTATTTACGACTTCTAGATCAGGCGGTCCAGGTGGACAGAATGTCAATAAAGTAGAAAGTAAGGTGACTTTAAAATGGGATGTAGTTAATTCTCTAGTTTTGACAGAATTAGAAAAATCTATTGTTTTGATAAAATTAGGAAACAAAATTACTCAAGACGGCATCATGATCTTATACCATCAAAAAGAGAGATCACAACTTGCAAATAAAGAAATGGTAGTAAAAAAGTGGAGCAAATTACTCTTAATAGCCTTTAAAGTTATAAAAAAACGGAAACCAACTAAACCGAGTTTTACCTCAATAATAAAGATTAAGAAAGCTAAAACAATAAAGTCCGAACGTAAAAAAACTAGAAAAAAGCCTAAAATAGATTACTAAACTTTTCTAATGGCTATCTTCATTGTTTTGTTGCATATGCTCTGGCCCAATTAATCGATCTGCTACTTTTCCTATACTTAACCCTTGCACTACTATTGAAAAAATAACGACTATATAGGTAATAATTAAGAAAGGGTCTCGGTCCATAGATTGAGATAATGTTAATGCTAAAGCAATAGATATTCCTCCTCTCAGTCCACCCCAAGTCATCATTAGTCCAGTGTAAGGGACAAAATCAAGTTTATCTTTATACACCTTAATAGGAATACTTAAAGAGATATATCTTGCAATTAAGATAATAGGTATTGCTATCAAACCAGCAATTATATATTTACTCTCAAATGGAAGTATTAAGATTTCTAATCCAATTAAGACAAATAGTATACCATTAAGCAGGGCGTCCCAAGTCTCCCAAAATTTATCAACGTAGAGTTCTGTGAGTTCTGACATAGATGAATCCCTTACTTTATCATGACCGATTATTAAGCCAGCAACTACTACAGCAAGTGGCCCAGAAAAGTGTAATTTTTGAGCTAATAAATACCCTCCCATTACGATGGCAATTGTGATCAAAACCTCTACAGAGTAGTCATCAATGGATTTCATCAACCTATAGGCTACCCAGCCAAGTGCCATTCCTAATAGTATTCCACCCACTACTTCTTCTAAGAGTAATATGGCTATTTCACCAAAAATGACATTCTCCAGTCCAGCATTAGCAATGGCAAAAATTGTTAAAAACACCACAACACCAACTCCATCATTAAACAGAGATTCTCCTACTATTTTTGTTTCTAGTTTTTTAGGGACGCCTACTTTTTTTAGAATACCTAATACAGCAATCGGATCTGTTGGTGATATTAATGCTCCAAATAATAAGCAATTGATAAAAGATACATCTAATCCTATAAGTGGCAATATGAAAAACATCAAGCCTCCAATGATGAATGTTGAAAAAATCACCCCAAATGTTGCAAAAGCTAAAATAGGCCCTCGTTGCACTTTTAGTTGATCAAAATTAGTATGTAAGGCTCCTGCAAATAACAGAAAACTTAACATTATTTCTAGCAATATTTTACTAAAATCAATTTGAGTGATTAACATTTTAAGCGGATTCGTCAACTCAGGGTTAACCCATCCAGTAATAGTCAATATAGCACTCATAGCGATAGTAATCACCATGGCTCCAATAGTATAAGGCAATTTAAAAAAGCGTTCATTGATGTAAGCAAATGCTGCTGAAACAACTACCAGAATTGTTATTATTGTAAATAAATCCATTTTCTTATTGTATTGATTCTTTATTTAAACCTCCAAGCAAGGATTCTACTAATTTTACTGCCTTGTGACATAGTAATTGTTTTTACATCTGCGGCATTTACCGAATCAAGGTGATTAAAGTGATGGCCAAGGTTTGCACCTTTAGACACTAAAGTTGTAAACCAATTTACTGATTTTTTATACTTTGTACTTTCATCAATCATCATAGATACAAATTGGAACTCTCCACCTTCTGTCCATAACTCATTGCTTTTTCCACCAAAATTAAGTACTGTCTTTTTCACGTTTTTCTTAGTAAGGTTTCTTAACTTACGAGTAGATGATTCATGGGCCTCTTTAGCCGAAGAGTGGAAAGGAGGATTACAAATAACAACGTCATAAAACTCTCCTTCTTTGATAATATTATCAAATACTTTTTTTGAATCAGGCTGATGCCTAAGTGATATTAACTTTTCCAATCCAGGGTTTTTGTCGATAATATTTTGAGCAGAATCTATTGCCTTAGAATCAATATCTGTTCCGACAAACGACCAGCCATACTCCTTTGCACCTATGATCGGGTAGATACAATTAGCTCCACAGCCAATATCAAGACATTTAACGATACTGGAAGTAGGTTCTCCATTAATTAGATCTGCTATATAATGTATAAGGTCAACCCTACCAGGTATTGGAGGAGAAAGATATCCTTCTGGCACATCCCAGTATTCGACTCCATAATGCTGCACTAGTAATGCTGTGTTTAGTGCTTTTACGGCTTTTGGATCAAAAAAGTTAATAGACTCATTTCCATATTTATTAATAGCTACATATTGTGATAAACTAGGATAGCTTGATTTTAAAAGATCAAAATCATAACCATTACTATGTTTGTTCCTTTTGTGAAGGTTAAATTTCTTAATTGGATTTTTGTTCATAAGATTTTTGTGATAATTGTGAAACATACAAATTTACACATGATTTATGATGATGGATGTTCGTTTCAGTATCTTTTTTTGTCAAATTTGGATTTAGTTTTGATTAAACCCGCATTATACGTAATGGTATGTTAATACCATTTTACCGATATTTTGTTCCTAAAGGGACTTATCTGTTTAACAATTGTAATTATTTTATAATTACAACCCAACGAACATAAGCTGATTTCAATAATGGTGTTTTTGGTGATTCTTTATGGGTTTCACGTATCTTATAGTCAATAGAGGAATCAATAAAACTTCATATTTTACCAGCATGAATATTAGACAATTTTGCTCCTTCAATCCTCTTAACGAAGCTTTATTGCAAAATGAGGTTCAAACAACCCAAGACCAACGAGCCTATTCAGAGTAAATAACCTTATATTTGCTTTTACTTAAAAAATAAAAATGTTATATCTAGTCCCAACTCCTATAGGTAATCTTGAAGACATGACTTTAAGAGCGATTACTGTACTTAAAGATGTGGATTATATATTAGCAGAAGATACTAGAACAAGCGGGGTACTGATGAAGCATTATTCTATTGAGACCTCTATGAAACCTTTTCACAGTTTTAACGAACACAAGGTTTTACCATTGATCATTTCTCAATTAAAGGAAGGAGTCAATTATGCTTGTATAACAGATGCAGGAACACCAGGGATCTCTGACCCTGGTTTTTTATTAGTTAGAGCATGCAAAGAAGAAGGAATTGAAGTCACTTGTTTGCCAGGTGCTACTGCCTTTGTTCCAGCATTGGTTTGTTCTGGCATCGCTTGTGATAAGTTTTATTTTGAAGGTTTTCTACCTCATAAAAAGGGCAGACAGACTAGGCTGAATTTTCTCTTTTCTTTAAAGACCACTATTATTCTTTATGAGTCAACACATAGGATAATAAAATGTATGAAAGAGCTTAAAGAAATCTTTGGTGGGGACACTGTTATCTGTGTAAGCAAAGAGATTTCTAAAAAATTTGAAAAACACCGTACGGCATCTATTGATGATTCTATAGAGTATTATGAAAATGAAGGAAGTACAAAAGGTGAGTTTGTTGTTGTTATAGACGGTAACTCTTAGTTATTTCACCAAAGAAACTGAATTTCATATCTAAGATTTGAGTAATTGAATAAATTGATGTTATTTTGCACTAAATTAAAATACATATCATGTCAGGCACTCAAAATTACGGTCCTCAGGGTAAAACATTTGGTAAAATAGTATTAGGGATCATCATATTCATCATATTATTAATTTATGTATACCATCACGATGCAAACGGAATTGATTTCCCTTCATACTAATTAAACAGTAGAACCGATTTTTCATAGATGACTAAAAAAGATAAAGCTATAGACATTAATATCTTAAAAAAAGGTATCCAGATAATGTCAGTAGCTAAATCAATGACTGAAATTTATGAAAAGAACTTTAAGGTTGTATCCAAGTATGTGCATGCCACATCTAGAGGGCATGAAGCAATACAAATAGCAACAGGTCTACTTTTAGAGTCCAAAGATTACCTTTCAGCATATTATCGCGATGACTCATTGCTTTTGAGTATAGGGATGTCTCCTTATGACCTTATGCTACAAGTTTTAGCAAAAAAAGATGACCCTTTTTCTGCGGGAAGAACTTATTACTGCCATCCATCATTGAGAGATGATGATAAGCCTAAGATCCCACACCAATCATCCGCTACTGGTATGCAAGCAATCCCAACTACAGGCATTGCAATGGGAATACAAATTAAGGAAAAACTAAAACTTTCTAAAAAGTCAGAAAAAGGAGCAGTGGTGATTTGCTCAATTGGAGACGCTGCCATGACAGAAGGTGAAATTAGTGAGGCTTTACAAATGGCTGCTCTAAGACAACTTCCCATTATCTATTTAGTACAAGATAATGGATGGGATATCTCAGCTACAGCCGCAGAAACCAGAGCGATGGATGCATATGAATATGCAAGCGGATTTCCTGGGATAGAAAGGGTAAGAGTTGAAGGCAATGATTTTACTGAATGTTACCTTACAATGAAATCAGTAATAAACAAGTGCAGAAAAGAAAGAAGACCCTTTTTGGTTCATGCAAAAGTGCCTTTACTCAACCACCATACCTCTGGAGTAAGAATGGAATGGTATAGAGATGACCTAGAAGAACATAAATCAAGAGACCCGTTTCCAATACTTATAGACCAAGTTCTTAATGCAGGAATCACTAAAAAAGAACTAAATAAAATACAAAATGAAGCCTCTGACCTAGTGGAAGAAAGCTTAAGCAAAGCATTATCAGCTTCAGATCCAGTTCCAGAGGACCTCTATACCCATGACTTTGCTCCTACTCCTATATTAGAAGAAAAGGGTATTAGAAACCCCAAAGGTGCACCAGATACTGTTATGGTAGACAGTGCATTGATCGCAATTCAAGAGTTGATGGAAGATCATCCTGAATGTCTTTTATATGGACAAGACGTTGGTGGACGACTAGGAGGTGTATTTAGAGAGGCAGCTACTCTAGCGCAAAAATTTGGCGATGATAGGGTTTTTAATACGCCAATTCAAGAAGCATTTATTGTTGGAAGTACTGTTGGAATGTCTGCAGTAGGTCTTAAACCTTTTGTAGAAGTGCAATTTGCCGATTACATATGGCCTGGGTTGAATCAGTTGTTTACAGAGGTAAGCAGGAGTTGTTATTTGTCAAATGGTAAATGGCCTGTGAGTATGGTATTGAGAGTGCCTATAGGAGCATATGGTAGTGGTGGACCTTATCATAGCAGCAGCGTAGAAAGTATTGTAGCAAATATTAGAGGAGTTAAGATTGCATATCCTAGTAATGGTGCTGATCTCAAAGGGTTAATTAAATCAGCATATTATGATAATAATCCAGTAGTACTTTTTGAACACAAAGGATTATATTGGAGTAAAGTTAAAGGTACAAATGCCGCCAAAACACCACTTCCCGATCGTGACTATGTTATTCCTTTTGGTAAAGCTAACATGGTTTTAGAGGCAAGCCCAGAGACGATAAATAATGACAATTGCTTGCTTATTGTAACCTATGGTATGGGCGTACACTGGGCACTAAATGCTGCTAAGAAGTTTGATGCTAATATTGGTATTCTAGACTTAAGAACTCTAAACCCTTTAGATGAAGAGATGATTTATGATCAATCTAATAAATACCATAGAGTGTTAGTTGTGACTGAAGAGTCAGTTAATAATTCATTTGCACAATCTGTTGCAGCAAGGATTCAAGAAAACTGTTTTGAACAATTAGATGCACCAGTAAGAACAATAGGTTCTGCTAATATGCCAGCCATTCCTCTTAATGAAGTATTAGAAATCACAATGATTCCAAATGCAAAAAAAGTTGAAACTGCAATGAGATCATTGCTTGATTATTAAGGTCTTAAAGTATTGTCTTTTAAAAATTCCAGGTAGTTCCATTTTAAGAAGAAATTAAAAAAAGCAGATTTTATTTAAGGTTTTTGTAACAAAAATTTATTTGTTGCCGTCTTAATTTTGTAATTAATTATTAGCCATAAAGAAAATATCCTTTGGATAGTTAACTGTTACACTTTCAAATCAAACATTATTAACATTTTTAATCTTAAAAAATTTAGAACATGAAAAGTCTATTTATTACCTTAACCACTACAATATTATGTTTAAATTTATCTGGTCAATCGATAATAGATAAGCACTACAAATCTCTTGAAAATGAAATAAATGCTACTGTAGTATTTGTATCTGGAAATTTGTTTGGTTACGTTGCTAAAGTGATGCCAGAAGAAGAAAAAGAATTAGCAAAAGCTAAAGGGCTTTTAGAAAGCATCGAATCATTTAACTTAATATCTGTACCAGATCTTGCTGATCCTGTTGCAGAATATAAAAAAGGTATTAATACTTTAAGAAGGACACATGAAGATTTAATAGCTATTAGAGATAAAGGCAATAATTTTACATTTATGATCCATGAAGAAGACAATGTTATTCTTGAGCTTGTGGGTATAGGCACCACTGATAGTAGTTTCGTTGTGTTTTCATTGCTTGGCCATATGAGTATAGATCAAATATCAGAGATCACTCAGATGATTCAGGACAAAAAAGAATTGCCAATCAGTGCCACTAGAACAAAAGCAATCACTGAGTTTAAGGTTTACCCAAACCCAGTAGCTAAAAGTAGTGTTTTAAAAGTAAATGTACCTGAAGATATGATTGGAGGACAGATAAACATAGTTGATGTTTCAGGAAGGATTCTTAAGTCTGTAAACGCAACATCTACTATTATGGAAGTTACTTTAAAAGATGCAACTTTAGGTAGTTGCTTTATCGATATTACAAAAGGAGATGTTTCTATGAAAAAGCAGGTCTTAATAATTGAATAAATTTTGGATTTATGTAAGCCGATGTATTGATAGTTGACAATATCAATAACTGTTGGAAAAATTAATAATTAGTAAAAATAGTGGGTGCAAAAGAAATTTTGCACCCACTATTTTATTAGCAAACCAAACTTAAACCCACCTTGATAGGTTATATGCACAAAATGTATATGAAACCATTCCTATTTATATTGTGTATTCTGTTTTTCTCTTGTAGTAAAAGTTCACTTCAAAGTACCAATACGGATAGTACTTCTTTTAGTTATTTAGCTTTAGGGGATAGCTATACCATTGGGACAAGTGTTGCAAATAGTAAAAATTTTCCTAGGCAATTAATTGATTCTCTCTCAAATTATGGTCTTAAAAATGAAAAATTTGATATACTAGCCACTAATGGTTGGACTACAGCAAATCTCATTAATGGACTAAATAATGCTAATTTTAATATTAAAGCATATGACTTAGTTTCGTTGCTTATTGGGGTCAACAACCAATATAGAGGTCAACCTATAGAGACATTTGAGACAGAATTTAGGATTCTTATTGATCGTGCTATTTCATACTCTAAACTGGGAAAATCGCATGTTGTCATCGTTTCGATTCCTGACTATAGTGTGACACCTTTTGTATCTGAAGGTAATAAAACTAAAGTGGAACAAGAAATTAAAATGTATAATGATCTCAGTAAGAAGATAGCAGATGAACTTGAGATAACTTACATTGATATCACACCAATATCAAAGAAGGCTAAGGATGACTTGACCCTTCTTGCATCAGACAACCTTCACCCTTCAGTAAAGATGTATTCATTGTGGGTCAACCTCATGATAAATGATATTTTAGAAATTCTAAAATAAGCACCATAATTTCGGTTACTTCTTAATAGTTACTTCATTAATAGGAGAACAAATTAAGTGATTTTTTCTAAAACAAAAAATAATCTTAAATTAGTGAGTGCAGGAAAAAACCTATAATCATAAGTTGTTCTTACTACAAATCAATGAAGAGAGGTAAAGAGCAGACTATCATATTTAAAATTTTTGTAATATGAAATCGACTTGTAATTGGTGTAATTATAATAAATTATTGTAATTTTGCATTTAAATATGATTTCAACATGTAAAATTTTGTCGTGATTTGTTAAATATTTATTATTTTTCGGTTACATAAGAATTTTCATAGTAATTTTGTGTTGTACATTTTGTAAAATGAATTCAATAATAAATATCAAATAAGAAATGATTGCTTTAAAACTGAAAAATATTCTCTTAAGTGCCTTTGCTACCACTATACTAATAACGGGTGTAGTAAATACTATAGGAGCTCAATCAGAAACATATACTGCTGAAAATCCAGGATGGTTGGTAAACCTAGATGAGGCTTATAAGACCTCTAAAAAGAGTAATAAACCGATACTCGCTAATTTTACTGGTAGTGATTGGTGCGGTTGGTGTAAAAGACTAACAGCTAGTGTTTTTGTTCATGATGAATTTAAACAATGGGCAGATAAGAATGTAGTGCTTTTAGAATTGGATTATCCAAAAAGGAAAACATTACCTTCTGACATTCAAGAACAAAATCAAGGTTTACAGCAAGCTTTCCAAGTTAGAGGCTATCCAACAATTTGGTTATTTGACTTAGAGAAAGATGAAACTTCAAACCAATACTCTATAGAAGCATTGGGAAAAACTGGTTATACAAAAACTGTAGCAGAATTTACGTCAAGCCTTGAACAGATGATGGCAAATAGAAGCTAAACTTAGCCAAACCCTATAAAATTATTTATTAATCCTGTATAGTTATGCTATGCAGGATTTTTTTATTCAGAGTTTCGATCACAATTATTTGAAACTGAGCTATAGAAAATTAGCCTATATTTGACCTTGTAAAAAATCAATAATGCCAAAATTAACTAAATCCAAAAAGTTAGAATTATATAAAGGCTTGGTATATCCTAGGCTCATAGAAGAAAAGATGTTAATACTCCTACGGCAAGGGAAAATAAGTAAATGGTTTAGTGGAATAGGGCAAGAAGCAATCTCAGTTGGTTGTACTCTAGCTTTAGAGCCTCAAGACACTATATTTACGATGCATAGAAACCTTGGAGTCTTTACTTCAAGAGGCACTCCATTGTCTAGGCTATTTAGCCAATGGGAAGGTAAATCCAATGGGTTTACAAAAGGAAGGGACAGAAGTTTTCACTTTGGAGCTCCAGAGTATAATATAATTGGAATGATTTCTCACCTAGGCCCTCAACTGTCACTTGCTGCAGGGGTTAGTCTTGCAAATAGGATTTCTGGCAACAATAAAATAGCATTGGCTTTCACAGGGGAAGGTGGTACCAGTCAAGGTGAATTTCATGAGGCACTAAATACTGCTGCAGTTTGGAATATTCCTGTCATATTTGTGATAGAAAACAATGGTTATGGACTTTCTACTCCAACTAATGAACAATACATATGTAAAGACCTTGCAGATAGAGCTAAAGGGTATGGGATGAGGGCTTCAATAATTGATGGAAATAACATTGAAGAAGTTTATACAACGATAAAGGACATTAGAAAAAAAATCCTAAAAAATCCTCAACCTTGGTTAGTTGAATGTAAAACATTTAGGATGCGAGGTCACGAAGAGGCATCTGGCACCAAATATGTTCCACAAGAACTCTTTGACTTATGGGAACAAAAAGACCCAATCGTAAGATTAGAAAAAAGTTTACTTAAAAGTAAGGTCATAACATCTGAGGAAATTGGAAAAATAAGAAAAGACTATAAAAACTCAATTAATGAACAATTAGAGGAAGCTTATAAAGAAGAGGTAATATCTTCTAGCGAATCAATTGAGATCTCTGATGTTTATTCAGAATTAACCGCTCAACCCATACAACCCAATGGAGCAACTAAAAGTATTCGTTTTATAGATGCAATATCAGATGGGCTGAGACAATCTATGGAGAAGCATGACAATCTTGTCTTAATGGGTCAGGATATTGCAGAATATGGTGGCGTTTTTAAGATTACAGAAGGATTTGTGGATCAGTTTGGAAAAGACAGAGTAAGAAACACACCACTGTGTGAAAGTGCCATTATTGGGATTGCATTAGGTATGAGTATCGAAGGTTACAAAACCATGGTAGAGATGCAATTTGCTGACTTTGTGACTTGTGGTTTTAATCAAATTATAAATAATCTTGCTAAGCTACATTATCGATGGGGGCAAAATGCTGATGTTGTGATCAGAATGCCTACTGGTGGGACGGTAGGAGCTGGCCCTTTTCATTCTCAAAGCAATGAAGCTTGGTTTACCCACACTCCTGGATTAAAGGTCGTTTACCCCTCTAATCCTTTTGATGCTAAAGGGTTAATTACTGCGGCTATTGCTGATCCAAACCCAGTAATGTACTTTGAGCATAAGGCATTGTATAGGCTTTTGACGGAGGAGGTTCCTGAGTCATATTATACAGTTGAAATAGGAAAAGCAAAAATAAAAAAAGAAGGCTCTGACCTTTCAATAATAACATATGGTATGGGTGTGCATTGGGCTTTGAAACTAGCTGAGACATCTTCATATAGCATTGATGTATTGGACCTAATTAGCCTCTGTCCATTAGACTATGATGCTATTGTCAAAACGGCCCGAAAAACGAATAGAGTAATTGTTTTACATGAAGATACACTGACTGGTGGGTTTGGTGGAGAGATTGCTGCATATATAAGTGAACATTGCTTCGATTCTTTAGATGCTCCTGTGATGAGAGTAGCGGGACTAGATACACCAATTCCTTTTGAGAAAGGACTGGAAAAAATATTTATGGGTGACTCAAGATTAAAATCAACAGTAGATAGAATCATGAATTATTAATTAAGCTATTCTATCTCAAAAGAAGATGCTAAAATAAAAAGGCCACTGAAATGTACATTTCAGTGGCCTTTTTTAATTTATTTATCAATCTTAATGACTAACATTAATTCTTTTAACAACTCTTTTACCTCCAATATTTAGTTCTATTAAATACAAACCTGTATTTAAGTTACTAGTATTTAAAGTATAATTAAAGTTGCCATTCATATTATTACCAACTTTCTCAGACATTATATTTCTTCCCATAAGGTCGATAACATTAAATGATACATCTGCAGATTTATCCAAATCAAAAGTTAATACAGAATAGTCATTTGCTGGATTTGGTGCTAAAGCTACTGATTCACCAACTGCTAATTCATTAACATCTGATGGAGTTATAATATTGACATTATCAATGTAAAGCATGTCACCCCAAGAAGAAGTAACTAAAAATCTGATTGTTACTGTTTCTCCAACATAAGCATTTAAGTCAACAGATCCTGACTTCCATTGTGAAGCACTTGGTTTGAAATATGCAGAACCATTATTTAATTCTGGTGCTGTTTTAAGAGTAGATCCAGATTTGTTAAAAAGTGAAGTAAAGTTTTCTCCACAATCTTTTGAAATTTGTACTTCTAATCTATCATTTGAATTTTCGTATGAAGTATATGCATAATCAAAACTTACCATTTCTCCCGCAACTACATCATGCCTGTCTGTTATTATCATTGATCCACTAGGGTTAGTACTTGCAGGGTTCCATTGCCAAAAGTTGATTATTACAGATTGCTCTGATTTACCATAACCGCCTAATGGAGTAGTAACATTTAAACCTTCTTTATTGACAGCAATAAAGTTTAGTCTAGTAAACGGTCTATCTACAATTATATCATTAGGAACATCACCTAAATTTGTTTCTTCAAATCCAACTTCTATTTTAGCTTCGATTCCTCCAGCTTTCCCTGCAATTATAGGTCTAGTAAAATTATTAAGAGAAGCTATATCACCTGCAGAAGTAGATACATCAAAAAGGATAGATGAATTACCAGCTGGCAAATTTATTTGATCAAAAGTAACAACATATTGATCACCAGGAGCAAGGCCTGCAGTTACATTTTTAGAAGCTATTACTTCAGAATTGATTATAAGGGCAACATCAAATGAAGTAGCCATTACTGTGCTTACATTTTCAACTAAAGCCACAGGAGTAAATGCATAGTCGCATAACCCACCCTCTACTTGGCTATCTGATGATATACTTAAATCAGTATAACCATCTAAAGTTATTGCTTCAGAAAGTGCACAGTTAGACACAGATTTATCACTATCGTCTTGAACAAATGCTACAATGTTTAATTGGTTGTAGTCGTAGATTACATCTGGCAACTCTAAATCTGTTAATTTATATTCCCATGTCTCCCCAGCAGCTATTTCAGGCACATCAACACCAGCAGTAGTCGTAAAAAATTTCTTCATTACTGCTTCAAACACTGTAATGCTTGTAGATCCTGGAGGTATTGGCCAAGTAATTGCTTCTTCTATCAGAGCTACTCTTAATTTATCAGTACTCAAATTGTATGCAGCAGTTCCTTCATTAGTAATTTTTACAGTTAATTCCAAGGCAGATAAATCAGAAGAAATATCATGTGTCACTTCAATTAATACAGGAGCAGAAACTCCATATCTAGTATTGATCACAGCCTGTGGTAAAACACCTGAAGATGCAGTTTCAGTACCGTCAGCAAATACAGCTGGTACTCCTGTTACTCCATAGTAATCAACTCTTGATTTCACCTCTTCAGGATTGTCAGCATTCATTGGATCTACTCCAGGCCAAGAAGTTTGATATCTTATTTGTACCAACTTAGTAATATTAGCCTCAATTATAGCGTTTAGGGCAGGAGTTGTCGTCTCACATGGAGGACAAGATGCTTGAGTGAATTCCTCAATAAAAACAGTTCTCTTCGATTGAGCAAAGATGTTAGTCACGATAAGCATTAAAGAAAATAATTGTATAATTTTTTTCATTATATAAGTTTAATTATGAAAGGTTTGAAAATTTGAAAACAAACCTAACATTTATTGTTGAACTAAACTATACTTTTTTACAAAATAATGTCCTTGCAAAGACTTCTTTTAATTCTCATTCATGGTTTTGTTGTTTTTTTAAATTCCATCATTATTTCACCATATAGAATAACTGATTCAGTGGTATTATATCTTTGAAAAATGTACTTTTACAGTAATTTTATTGAATTGTATAAAGATTACCCATGATCTTCCTTATCGTTATTAATGCTTTTCTCTTTATTGGGTACCTATTGTTTATAACTTGGATAATTAGACAATGGGATAAAATTGAAGAAGTTAGATTCAAAAATGAATATGATCCAATCCATCAGTTTAGTATTATTGTACCATTTAGAAATGAAATAGCATGCCTAAAACAATGTATAGACTCATTGCAGTCCTTGAACTATTGTAAAAAAGACTACGAAATAATAGTGATAAATGACAATAGCACTGATGGGTCAGAAAAATTACTAATGAACAGTAATGTCTGTCTCATAAATGCAAAATTGAATGGAAAGAAAAATGCCATCTCTGAGGGAATTATGGTTGCAAATTTTCCGTGGATTATAACTGTGGATGCTGATTGTACTTTTGATAATGACTGGCTACGAATTATTGATCAAGCAATAAATATCAATAAATGTGATGTATTGGTTGGAGCTGTAAAAATTGAAGAAACCAAGGGTGTTTTGAATAGCTTCCAATTTATGGACTTTGTATCCACTATGGCTATTACAGCTGTTGGAATCTATACAAATATGTTTCATCTTTGTAATGGTGCCAATTTTATTTATCGACGAGATTTATTCGATGCTGTCAATGGTTATGATGGAAATAGCAAAATAGCGTCTGGAGATGATGTTTTCTTAATTAATAAGTTTGCAAACTTGCCAGATATAACTATTAGCTTTTTAAAATCAGATAGGGGTAGTGCTATCACCAAATCTGAGACTTCTTTTAATACCCTTTATGAACAAAGGAAGAGATGGGCAACCAAAACTGGATCTTACGCAAAATCAATAATAATCACCTTACAAGGTGTCATTTTTATTTTTTCATTGGTTATCCTATTAGACATACTTTTTTTGCCATTAATATTTGGTTTATATTCATTTGTAATTGGATGCCTGATGTTATTATGCAAACTAATAATCGACTTTTTCTATCTAAGCAAAATGGTAAGATATTATAAGGGGATTGATGTTATGAAATCATATTTAGTAGCCTCATTTCTCTATTTATTTTACATTATTTTTATGGGATTAACAGCATTGTTTCCAACT
>JBBKVK010000145.1:0-4482 GCA_037968395.1 Saprospiraceae bacterium
AATGAAAATGACTTAGGGGATGAATATTTTTACATGCATATAGCCAAACACAGCTATGATGGCGATCTGTTATGGGAGAAAAGACTCCAATACTACGACCCAACCCTAAGTGAATATCAATCAAGTACTTACTCTATAAGTAATATGCACCAAGCAGGATCGGGTGATCTCTTTTTGACAGGGTCGGTAAGTACATTTGATACTGTTCTAAATCTAGCCCACCATAATCACATCTTGGTCCGTACGGATAAAGATGGATGCATCACTGATGAATGTAAAAAGTTAGTAAACACGTCAGATATTGAGCATGATCCATTCATAAATGTGTATCCTAATCCAACGGCTGACCTTTTATACTTTGAAGGAACAAATGATATCAAAGTTGTAAACTTGTACAACGAAACTGGTCAATTATTCCAGATCACAAGAGTACACAACAACTCAATTAATATAATTGATATGCATTCGATGAAACCTGGAGTGTATTATTTAGACTTTCTATATACAAATGGAGAAAAGCAGGTTAGGAAAGTAGTTAAAATATAGGATCTTGACCTAAATTCAAGGATATAAGAATCATACCAATTGATTTTTTGCCTACCTCAACAAAAATGAAATATCTTTCACATCGATAGCGTCCGTCTCTTCTAGTACGAAAATGTCGCTGGCTATTTTCAGTTTTGCTTGTTGTAGTTTTAATATCTTTTCTTCGATGGAGTCTTTAGATATAAATCGAGTGACAGTGACTTTATTTTCTTGTCCCATCCTGTGAGCTCGGGCTATGGCTTGTTTTTCAGCAAAGGGATTCCACCATGGATCGAGGATAATGACATAGTTGGCTTCTGTGAGGTTGAGCCCTACTCCACCCGCTTTTAGGGATATGAAAAATACTTGATTTTTAGCGTCATTCTTGAATCGATTGATGGCTTTTTCCCTATAATCAGTTGGGGTCTTTCCTGTTAAGGTCTCATAACCGATGTCATTATCATTACAATAGGTCTCATAGATCTTGATGTGATCTAGGAATGAACTAAACACCAGCACTTTATTATCAGACCTACAAATCGTATCTAAATAAGCAGTCACGTCCTCAAATTTGCCACTTCCTGACTTATTTTCATTGTCAAACAGATATGGGTGATTCGATATTTTCCGTAATCGCAGTAATATGGCAAATACATGGATCTTATATTGACCACTAGCCTCATCTATACCCAATAAGAAGTTACGAGCCGATGCTTTTTCTTGGTCAAAAAGTTTCTTCTGATCGGTTAGCATTTCTGTATAAATCACATGTTCGGTAAGTTCTGGCAAGTCACCCAACACCTCAGCCCTAGTCCTTCGCTTGATAAATGGAGCTAATATTTGATTAAGTTCCTGTAAGGCTTCTTCATTTTTGTGTTTCTCTATTGGGATTTGATAATGCTTTTTAAAGAATGAATAACTGCCCAATATATCTGGATTGATAAATTCCATCTGAGTGTAGAGATCTGATAAGGAATTTTCTATTGGTGTTCCACTCAAAGAAATTTTATGCTTTGCATTTAGTTGGTTTATGTTCTTAAATAGTTTTGTGGTCCTATTCTTTATATAGTGACTTTCATCCAAGATAATATAAGAAAACTCGATTCGCTTTAACTTCTCAAAGTCTTTAGCTGCAGTTTGGTAAGTGGTTAAGACAACATCAAAATAACCAACATCTACTTGATCCCTTTTTACTCCCTTATATACAGTGACATTAAGATTTGGCGCAAATTTATTTATCTCTTCTTTCCAGTTAAAAACTAGACTTGCAGGCAATATAATCAATGCTCGAAGTGGATTAATTTCTGCTTGATAATTTGACTCAAACAAATTTAATTGTCTATTTTGAGATTGGATGGGTTGATCTTTAAGTTGTTCCTTTGCATATAACAAGACTGCCAAGGTCTGAATTGTCTTTCCCAGACCCATATCATCAGCTAGGAGAGCTCCGAACCCGTTTTCAAAATGAGTCACCAACCACTTTACTCCATCGTACTGGTATGGCCTCAAATCGCCTTTTAGGAATGGCGATACTTTGTAGTCAATATCTACCGCTTCTACTCTATAGTCATGGACACTTTGTGTGACCATACCATCCATCTCCTCTAACAACATGTACTTCGATGAAGTCAGTTTTGCTTTTCCTTTTTCTATTTTAGCAAACTTTGCCATGTTCCCATACTTGGCCATCCAAAGATCTGGAATGATAAAACTGGTCCCATCTTTAAGTACAAAAAAGCGATTTCCTTTTGCGATATTATTCAACAAGTCTGCAAATATGATTTCTTCTTCTCCAACAGTAATCAGTCCATGTAAGTCAAACCAATCTATCCCTTTAGAGAAAGAAAATTCAATCTTATATGGGTTTGTATTGATAATATCTCCTTTATACACAAACTTGTTAATAGTATATTGTGCTGCATCCAAACTATCCTTATGCTTAGAAACCCAATTTACAATCGAAAATGAGTCATCATCACCATCATTTAATCTCTGATTATCGTATTTCAAACCTAAGGATTCTATCTGATTAATAAGCTGAGTCTCGTGAGATAAATCCCGTTTAAATATACTGACAATTGGCGATCCACTTGTGAAATCTATATTAACACGTTGCTTTGAATATTCTATGGCTTTAAATTCTACTTCGCCATACCTAAATACCGGACTAAGCATCAACTTACTCGAGGCAAGGTCTTCTACAAATGTGAGCTTACATTGAGGTGTTATTTGTTTTTCGATTACCTCAAACCCATCTACTTCGCTATCGATTGTTCCGATTACGTCCTTAATAAATTTATCAAAGTAATCTTTCTGAATTCTATCTGGAACAAAAACATGCTCTTTAGTTAAAAATGGCTTTAACTTCAGTCCGTTAACACCAACAAGATTATATAATTGATAATCGATTAATACCCAAGCTGGATCGTTGGTGATGATATGTGTATCATGTCTAAATGGAATAATCTTTTTAGCATTATGCGATAAGTTCAAGCTATAATTGAGTCCAGTTTGTGTCTTCACAAATTTAAGAAAGGAATATAAAGGTTCAACCTGAATGACAATCCTTATATCCTCTAAAAAGACTTTCCTCTCGATGTCATAACACAGCGGAAAATTGTTATTCTTGATTAACAATAGTAATTCATTTACTTCCCTTTCTATCCTTCCGACCACAAGCTTTTTACCTGCTAGATCATGGAATAGTTTTGAGAGTGTAACTACCTTCTTTTTACCACGGTTATAATGTTGTTCTAAATTTTTAGGTAGTAATCCTTCAATTATTTTAAGGCATTGTTCGTGATCAGTATCTCTCCAAGTTATTGCAAAGCTGTCAATAGTATCCAAAGAAGCTACACGTTGCATGTATCCCAATTTGCCATTTTTCTCTTCTACAATATAAGCTGAAGGTAAATATGACTCCAATGCATCCACATAGGATAAACTATACGCCAAGCATGTTTTCATCTGATTTTAATGGAATTTTCGGTTACTTATTAATTACTTTGGAAACACTTCATTTGCTAAGGACATAGCATGTATAAATTCCATTCGATCAACGTTATCTTCTATTTCATTTTCAGAAAAATACCTGACTAAATTTTCAGTAGGCATATTGCCTGTCAGATCATCTTTTGCCATGGGACACCCGCCATATCCTTTTATGGCTCCGTCAAATCTCCTACACCCAGCCTGGTAAGCTGCATCAATCTTCTCTCTCCAAGTAGAAGGCGTTGTGTGGAAATGCCCACCTATCTCAATATCAGGGTACATTGGTATTAGTTTAGAAAACAGATACTTAATACTTTCAGGATTTGCTACTCCTATGGTATCAGACAGCGCCATAATTTTAATGCCCATTTCAGACAACTGTTCAACCCATTTAGCACAGACTTCCACACTCCATGTATCCCCATAAGGATTGCCAAATCCCATAGAGAGATATACGACCATTTCCTTTTCAGTCTGAATACATAATTCTTGAATATCGCCCACTCTTTCAAGGGACTCACTGATGGTTGCATTGGTATTACGCATCTGAAAAGTCTCAGATATACTAAAAGGATAACCTAAGTAGTCAATTTGATCAAACTCAGAAGCATCTTTAGCTCCACGTTGATTTGCCACAATAGCCAATAACTTTGTGTCATTTTGTGACAAATCCAAAAGGCTCAATACTTCAGCAGTGTCTTTCATCTGAGGGATAGCCTTTGGAGAGACAAAACTCCCAAAATCAATCGTATCAAATCCCACTTTAAGTAATTGATTGATATACTTAGCTTTTAATTCGGCAGGTATATAGTCATGCAGACCTTGCATGGCATCTCTAGGGCATTCGATTATTTTTATTTGATCCTTTGTTGACATGTTACAAAGATATATTAATTACCATTTTCACTAGTAGTATTTCACCACAATAATCTGTTAAATTTATGAATAACTATTCTATATTATAAT
>JBBKVK010000146.1:0-2850 GCA_037968395.1 Saprospiraceae bacterium
CAAGTTTGCGTCTTTTGGATAAACCAAATATTATTGAATTACAAATTAGAGAATCTTTAGATTTTGCTTTAATACTTTTTAATAAAAGCTTCTATAAAGCAAGTTTATCCCAGGTATCAAAGGCGAAAAAATCAGCTGAAGAAATAGACAATAATCTTATGTTATATTCTGCTTTAAGTTTAGAGCGTAGAATAGAAAGTCAGTACATTTCAAAGTCCTCTACATCAAAATCAAATGAAATTAATAACATTTCTTCTAAAGCTTTAAAAGCCCTGCAAACTACAAATTTACTCTCAAACTTTGCTAATGTTTTGCATGGACTATTTATTAAAAATGGGTACGTTAAAAATGATCAAGAATATAAAGAATTAAGTGCCTTTTTCAAATCAAGTCACCCCATCATTGAAGAAAAAGATCTTAGTTTTTATGATAAAATATATCTATACCAATCATATGTTTGGTATTATAATATGACTCAAGAATTTTCATTATATTTTAAATTTTCGAAACGTTGGGTTGACCTTTTTGAATCTAATTCAGACTTTATTGTTAATGACTTACTTTTATATTTAAACGGAGTTTATAATAACTTAAATGCCTTATATATATCAGATAAAATAAATAAATTTGATATTTTATATGACAAATTCAATAATTTTAACATCAAATATTCAATATATTTTGATTTAAATATTTCTTCTACCTATAACTATTTGTTGCAAATTCAAACAATAAATCAAATATTCATTCATGGAAAATATGATGAAGGTATTGAAATAATAAAACCTATAATTGTAATACTTCAAGACAATCCATATAATTGGGATAAAAATAAATTATTAGTTATTGAGTATAAAATAGCATGTGTCTATTTTGGTGCTGAAAATTATAGTAATACTCTTGATTATTTGAATACAATAATAAATCAACCAATTGAAGGTGTCAGGATAGATATACATTGCTTCTCTCGAATACTATGCTTAATTACACACTTTGAGTTAGGTAATAATGTACTTTTATCCTATCAAATAAAATCTGTATATAGGTTTCTCTCAAAAATGGATGATACCCAAAAAGTCCATGAGGAGATATTTGCATTCCTAAAGAAGACTTCAAGTATGAACGAAAATTCATTAAAGCTTGAATTTGTTGTCTTCAAAGAAAAATTGCTATTTCTAAAAAATAATAGATTTGAAATAAGACCATTTCTTTACCTAGATATTATTGGATGGCTGGATAGCAAGATTCAAAACAAGAGAATTCAAGAAATTATTCAAGAAAGAATTGAAAATAAAACTTAAGTACAAAATAATTTGAATACCTTGACTTTTACCAATTAGTTATCAATAATAAAAAAATATGGATTGGAGTAATTGCATATCGCATGAAAGAATAGGCCAAACAAATTCTATTTCGTCAAGGTCACAATATCAAAGAGATTTTGATAGACTAATATTTTCCTCTGCATTTCGGAGATTACAAAATAAGACACAAGTATTCCCACTCCCTGGAAATACATTTGTGCATAACAGATTAACTCATTCTTTAGAAGTTGCATCAGTAGGTCGCTCATTAGGCTCACTCATTGGAAATGATATATCAAATTTAAAAGGACTAAAATCCGAAATTAAGGAATTTTATAAGTATGATTTATCATCAGTAATTGCAGCAGGTTGTTTAGCACATGACATTGGAAATCCACCATTTGGTCATTCAGGAGAGAGTGCAATCTCAGAATTTTTTATTACAAATAAAGATACACTTATTGAAGGGCTTATACTTTCTTCATATTTTGAAAAACATGAATGGTCAGATTTAACAAATTTTGAAGGTAACGCAAATGCTCTTCACATATTGACTAATGAATATCCAGGCAAGTTACAAGGTGGTCTAGCATTAACATATTCAACTTTAGCTTCAATTATAAAATATCCGTGTAACTCTCTTTCAATTGATAAATCGCAAAAACATTTAAAAAAGTATGGCTATTTAAAAAAAGACCAAAAAATAATTGAAAATATTGCTTCTAATACTAATATGATATTGCAAGATGAAACTAATTATGGAAAAACATATAAAAGACATCCATTTGTTTACATTGTAGAAGCTGCAGATGATATATGTTATAGAATTATTGATCTAGAAGATGCTCATAGAATTAAAATTATACAAACATCTACTTTAATAGATATATTTTTAGAAATTATAACCGATCTAAAACCAAACAATCAATATATAAAAAGAACAAAAGATACCATTAATAAAATTTCAGATAATAATGAAAAAATAAGTTATTTGAGAGCAAAGACAATAAACATTTTAGTGAATCTTGCCCATGATATATTTAATAAAAATGAAAATAAAATAATAAACGGAACTTGGAACAATACACTATTTGATTGTATTCAAAATGAATCAAAAGGTTTATTAAAATCACAACATTATTCAGTTAAAAACATCTATAATCATCCATCTGTTATTCAATTAGAAATAACTGGATTTAATGTTTTGCAAGAACTATTAAAGACATTTGTTCCGATAGTCCTGAAAAATAATCTTACTTCTCTTGAATCAAAAACTTTACACCTTATACCCGATCAATTTACACATAATCATGATGCAAATGAATACATTAAAACACTAGGTATTATTGATTTTATAGCTGGAATGACTGATGGGTTTGCTACAGAGTATTACAGAAAAACCAAAGGTATAATAATAAACGGCCACGAATAAAAAAAGCCTTGAGTAAACTCAAAGCTTTTAAAAAAAGAGGCGGCGACCTACTCTCCCATCTTTGCAGACAGTACCATCGGCGCTAAGGGGCTTAACTTCTCTGTTCGAAATGGG
>JBBKVK010000147.1:0-2836 GCA_037968395.1 Saprospiraceae bacterium
ATTCTGTGCATTGGCTTGTTTAATTTATTTATAATTTACTATTATTTAGAAACATTATTGCCTCTTCATACCCTATTATCCCTTTACCAATAATACTTTTGATGCAATTGTCTTTAAGATATGAAATATGCCTAAAGGGCTCCCTTTTGTAAATGTCACTTATATGAACTTCAACTACAGGGCTTTCTATAGCCTTGATTGCGTCGCCTATCGATACTGAAGTGTGAGTATATCCGCCAGCATTGAGGATTATTCCATTAACGTTGTTTCCGTATTTATGCAATAGGTCAATTATTTCACCTTCATGGTTGGACTGATGATAAGGTATGAATAGATCTTCATGATTTTCTCTTAGTTCCCAAATGTAGTCATCAAACGATATAGATCCATATACTTCTGGCTGTCTTTTACCTAACAGATTTAAGTTAGGGCCATTTATGATCGGAATTATTTTCTTACTCACAATTTAATTAACTACTTCAGACATGAATTTTATTCGTACTAATGCCAATTCTTCCATTGTAATATCATCATCTTTTAAACTTTGAAAAGCATCTTCTAATGAATCTGACTTAGCTTCATGAAAATAATCGAATATTTCTTCAACAATGTCTTCATCTAATTGCTCTTCTATATAATAATCAATATCTAATTTTGTCCCTCCATCTACCATCTTGTTTAAT
Source organism: Saprospiraceae bacterium (assembly GCA_037968395.1). GTDB lineage: Bacteria > Bacteroidota > Bacteroidia > Chitinophagales > Saprospiraceae > JADKBO01. The sequence continues at coordinate 684 of JBBKVK010000147.1, forward strand.
TCTTCCATAAGATCATCAATTTTCAGCGCTACTGACCTAGCAATATCTTCAAAAGATTGCTTTCTATCTATTGCTTGAATTATTGTTACCTTATCTTTACTTTTATTTGCAACTTGCTTTATTACAACATCAGATGGACGGTCTATTTCATTGACTTCTACATATTCTTTTATTAATTCTATAAAAGGTTTGGCATATTTACTGGCTTTACCTTGGCTTATTCCTGATATTTGAAGCATGTCTGCCATCGAAATAGGATAATAAGTCGCCATATCATTCAAAGTTGGCTCTTGAAATAGAATCCAAGGTTGAAGACTATGTTTTTTAGCTTCTCTTTTTCTTAGGTCGAGTAACATGCCCATCAGTACATCATCTAAGGCTGCTCCACTTGCATTACTAGGATCAACATAGTCTTCATCTTCCGTATCAGTAAAATCTCTATTTAGGGGGATAGTTATAGTAGTTGGTTTTTTAGTAAAATCCTTACCTAAATCTGAAATTTGTAATACCCCATATTGTTCTATCTCTTTAATTATTAAGTTATTAAGTATTCCTTGTCTAATTATACTATGCCAAAACAAATCTTCATGGTCACTCCCTAAGCCAAACATTTCATGCTTAACAAACCTAAAATCTTTCATTGTTTTAGTTTGTTTACCCATTATGAAGTCAACTATTGTCTTAATCGTATAATTTTCATTTAGAGCTAAAATCGACTTAATGGCAAGAGCCATCTCTTTCTTGACTTCAACTTTCTGTCTAGGATGCTTACAGTTATCACACATTTTACCACATTTATCCTCAGTGTATCCTTCACCAAAATAATGTAACAAAAACTCTCTTCGACAAGTACTGGTTTCTACATAAGCAATAATTTCTTCCATTAATTGTGCTCCAAGTTCCCTCTCAGAAACTGGTTTGTCACGTAGAAATTTTTCAAGTTTTAATATATCTTTATACGAATAAAAGGCTAAACACTTTCCTTCTATACCATCTCGACCACCTCTTCCAGTTTCTTGATAGTAATTTTCAATACTCTTTGGAATGTCAAAGTGTATTACAAACCTAACATCAGGTTTGTCAATTCCCATACCAAATGCTATTGTTGCCACGATTACTTCAATTTCTTCCATTAAGAAGTCATCTTGCACTTTTGTTCTTAATTTGGCATCCAATCCAGCATGGTATGCACTTGCAATAATACCATTGACATTAAGGACTTTTGCTATTTCTTCCGTCGTCTTTCTAGCTTGAACATATATTATTCCAGACTTACCAGGCATAGTCTTTATAAACTGGACTATTTCTCTTATCGTTTTGTCTTTAGTAATCTTTGGACGAATCTCGTAATAAAGATTATCCCTATTAAATGACGAAACATAAATGTCCACTACATCCATGTTTAGGTTTTTCACAATATCAGATTGTACCTTAGGAGTAGCGGTAGCTGTTAATGCTATGACGGGTATGTTATCCCCTATAGCATCAATCATTATACTTATACGTCTATATTCTGGGCGAAAGTCGTGTCCCCATTCAGATATGCAATGTGCTTCATCAACAGCTACAAAAGAAATATTTGTTTGTTTAAAAAATTCGATATTCTCATCTTTGGTGAGCGTTTCTGGCGCAACAAATAATAATTTTGTATGGCCATTAACAATGTCCTCTTTCACCTCTCTCATTTGAGATTTGTTTAGAGATGAATTTAGAAATGAAGCTACTTTATCATTTTGACTATACCCTCTTATGCTATCTACTTGATTTTTCATTAATGCGATCAATGGGGATATAACAATTGCTGTTCCTTCCATTAGCATAGCTGGTAATTGGTAGCACAGTGACTTACCTCCACCTGTCGGCATAATCACGAATGTATTCCTTCCATTTAATACACTCTCAATAATTTCTTTTTGATCTCCTTTAAAATTATCGAAGCCAAAATATTTTTTCAATTCTTGGTCAAGATTATATTTTGCCTTTACCATTTGTCAATACTATATTCGTTGGTTAATATCAAAAGATTTTAGTCCATAATTAGACAATTCCTTAAAGATACATTGATTATTTATTTATTATATAAAATTACTATTAATTTTTATTTCTTGTGTTAATATATGTATTTTAACTACTCATTATTTGGTATTTAACTA
>JBBKVK010000148.1:0-35109 GCA_037968395.1 Saprospiraceae bacterium
CTGTTAACTTTTAACAATTAACTTTTAACCCTTTTGACTTTTAACTTTTTACCATTAACTTTTAACCCTTTTGACTTTTAACCTTTAACAATTAACTTTTAACCATTAACCTTTTAACAATCCCCTAATACTCAAATATAAATGGCAATCTAGCCTGAACTCCTTCCGCTTCTAAAAAGTCTTTGTGTTCTTGGTAGAGTTTTATCAACTTTTGATTGGATTTAGAAAGATGAATCATAGCATCTTCTTTTTTATTCATCCCTTTTGAAAGTTCTTTAATCATTTGCTCCCAAAAGTCGACAGCGATATGTGGATATTCATAGATTTTATATTCATCAAGGCCTGCTTTTGTTGCAGCTATTGCTATGGCATCATCAAGATCTCCGATGACATCTACTAAGCCTATTTCTTTCCCTTTCAATCCAGTCCAGACTCTGCCTTGTGCAATCTCATGTACTGCTTCTTTAGTCATGTGTCTGCCGACTGCTACCCTCGTTAAGAAAGTATCATAGATCATGTTAGTTGACTCCGTAAAGTATTGCTTTTCTCTATCAGAAAGTTCAAAAATGGCATTGTAGCCTACGGATTGTTCGTGGGTTCGGACGGTATCGAATGTCATCCCCAGCTTATCTGTGAGAAAAGCTCTTGCATTTGGCAACATACTAAATACACCAATGGATCCTGTCAATGTATTTGGAGAGGCCACAATAGTATCAGCACCTGCCGCAATGTAATAACCTCCAGATGCTGCATAATCTCCAAATGAGGCAATTACAGGCAGACCTTGAGCCTTACATTTTTCTATCTCATCCCATATGATATCAGACGTCAATGCACTTCCACCACCACTATTCACTCTAAGTACAATGGCTTTGATCTTATCGTCTCTTCTTATTTTAGAAAATATCTTGATATACTCTTGATCGGTAATCGATCCCTTAGTATGATCGCCGTACCCCACAGTACCTTCTGCATACACGATTGCTATTCTTTTGGCAGATGGCCCTTTCTCTGTTAATTTTTGATGACCTCTGTAACTAGCAAAACTAGTCAAAGCCAATTTATCTGAAGTTTTAACTCCAACTTTTGATTTAAGCAAGCTTTCTACTTCATTCCAATATTTCAGTTCATCTACAAGTCCATTTTGCAAGGCAAGTGGTGCAGTTCTTCCTAGATTATCATTAAATATTCCATCAAAACTCGTCCTTTCCATGCCTCTATTACCTGCTACTTCTTCTAACATCACACCCAACATTTCATTTAAAAACTGTCTGGTTTGTATCTTATTGTTCTCACTCATATCAGTTCTCCTAAAAGGCTCAGTAGCACTCTTGAAGTCACCTGCATAGAATATATCAAACTTTACGCCTAACTTATCCAAACTTCCTTTAAAGAAAGGAATCATCGTACTGTATCCTCTTGCATCCACCATCCCATTAGGATTTAAGAATATCGAATCAGCTATGCTCGATAAAAAATAATTCCCTTGAGTATAATAATCTGCATATGCATAGATAAACTTACCTGACTCTTTAAACGATTTAAGAGATTGGAGTACAGAATATAAAGTCGCTTGGCCCATATTTACATCTGGGGCTTTGATTAGAATTCCTTTAATTTTACTATCGGACTTTGCTTTGTCTATGATTTTATCAAAGTCTCTTAATCCAATAGATTCTTTCATATTCTGATCAAATACATTGGTCTCTACATTGCCAGTTAGCTCAATAAATTGTTCTTTAAAGTCTAAAGCTAAGACGCCATCAGTAACAAAATCTTCACTGGCAGAAGCCATAGCGCCAAAAACACCTGCTGTTATTAATACCAATAGTGCTAATCCAACCACTATACCTAAGCAGGAAGCAAAAAACATCTTAAAAAACTCTTTCATCAATTATATTTTATATTGTATTGCAAATCTACTAAGATATATTCATAAAGTTTAAAATCAATAGACGAGAAGCTATTAATCTTCGATCTAAGGAAGGATTGTTTAAAAAACATATAGTTTCCGTGTCGATTAATGTGGGTAATTATACTAGAGGCTATTCTATAAAAATCCATTGGAGAGGGTTTATATTCTTCAAGAAAAGGAATATCGAATCCATAAGTAATTACCTTAATAATATAATATATTAACCAGCCAAATCAATATTTTTCATATAAAAAGAGAGAAATTTAAACCAATTTTCCTAATTTGTGTTACCAATTTTAATCAAGAAAACGAGAAAACAAAAACTATGGAAATAGGTAAGGTTATAAAACAAAAATCATTTGCCAGTAGCAGTACAAAAGCTATGATAAACATACAGTATACTGCCAATTTAGCCCTCCAGTCAGTGAATAAAATTTTTAAACCTTTCGGCATCCAAAATCAACATTTTAATATTTTAAGGATAATTAAAGGAAAACACCCAAAGCCAGTTTGCCCAGGTGAAATCAAAGAAGTAATGCTAGATAAGGGTCGAGATCTTACTAGACTGCTAGATAAATTAGAAAAAGAGGGACTTCTTACTAGAAAAATCAATTCAAGTAACAGAAGAATGATAGACATACAACTGTCTCAAAAGGGGTTGACTATGCTGGAGAAACTCAATCAAAAAGTCGACCAATGGCATAAGGAAACCAATCATATGACAGAAGAGGAAGCTGAGCAATTAAGCAATCTACTTGACAAATTTAGAGGCTAACTCAATCAATATAAAAATCTGCCTAGTAATACTTAGCCATAAAATTGTTTAATAGAAATTCTATTTATACTTTTGGTAAAAGAGAATTTTGAAAATAATTAATTTCATTTTAACTGGCAGTACTACTATCCTGCTTTGCTGTTTATTAAGCGGATATATAAGCATCCCTAGTGTCCCACTTCCTCCATTAGCTAAATTTCTACACCCAATAAATGGTATTTGGAACAATGGAGAATCCATTAATTCAACAAATAGTACTGAATATTTGTCAAACATCTCGGCAACTTCAAGTGTCAAATACGACGAACGGATGGTGCCCCACATTGAGGCAGAAAACCTAGCACAAGCACTATATTTACAGGGATATACTGAAGCATCAAATAGGCTTTTTCAAATGGATTTAATCACGAGAGCTGCTTCTGGCAGACTTTCGGAGATCTTTGGAGAACGAACTTTAGCCGCAGATAAGAGCCAAAACAGAAAAGACCTTGAATTAGCTGCTAAGAACTCCTTAACCGCTTGGGAAAATGATATGGAAGCATATGAATTGTTTGGAAACTACATCAATGGAGTGAATGACTACATCGCTTATTTAGAATACAAATACTACCCTATCGAGTTTAAACTATTGAATTACAAACCTGAACCTTGGTCATATTATAAAAGTGCTTTAGTTGGCAAGTATATGGCTAACACTTTGGCAAGAAGAGAGTCCGACGTTGAATCAACTAATATGTTGGTTTTATTAGGTAGAGAGATGTTCGACCACCTATTTCCAGAAGGAGAAAATGGAGGTTACCCTGTAGTGCCTGAAGGCTATGATTACGGATCAAATCTAAAAGGCGATCCTGAGGATAGAGATTCATTAGCACTCACAATCTTAAAGAAGCAATATTTTGAAAAATCACCCAAAGGCATAGGCAGTAACAATTGGGTAATAGGATCTTCTAAATCCGCGACTGGACATCCGATATTTTGTAATGATCCACACCTTGCCTTAACCTTGCCATCTATCTGGTTTGAATTACAAATTACTACTCCAGATATCAATGCTTATGGTGTCAGCATACCTGGACTACCCAGTATCTTTATGGGTTTTAATGAATCAATCGCCTGGGGAGAGACCAATGTAGGGCATGATGTTGCAGACATGTTTTTGATTAAATATACTGATAAAGATAAAAAGCAATATTGGCTTGATGGCAAAAAGAAGGCTGTTACTTACGATATTCAAGAGATAAAAATTAAAGGAAAGCCATCTGTTTACGACACGTTAAGATATACCGAATGGGGTCTAATATTGAGAGAATCGAATGATGGCTTGCATGATGTAGCTGTCAAATGGTTAGCAGTTGCCCCTACCTCTGTACCTGAAATCAATACATTCATAAAAATACTAAGTTGTAGTGATTATAATTGCTTTAAAAAAGGCTCTGAGAACTTCATGACTCCTGCTCAAAACTTTCTATTTGGAGCTAAAAATGGTGACATTGGATTAAGAGTAAATGGACTACTTCCTGCTAAATTTAATGAAGACGGTAGATTCTTAGAATCAGGGGATCAGTCGAGCAATGGATGGAATGCTTTTATAGACAGAAACCAAAACCCTCAAGCATTTAACCCACCACAAGACTATCTTACATCTTCTAATCAAAGGTCTGCTAGCAAAGATTATCCATATTACTATACTGGCACTTTCGAACATTATAGAAATAGAATTATCAACAGATATTTGAGTAAAGACACCGTATTTACTGTCGATGAAATGAAAGCAATGCAAGGAGATTCCTATAGTATCCTAGCAGAAGAATTATTACCCATTTTGTTGAGTAAAGTAGGAGCAGCAGATGATATTACAACTGAATTAAAAAATTGGGACTATCGATATACAAAAGATTCTAAAGCTCCCGTTTACTTCAATATCTGGTTGGACTATCTTAAAAAAGAAATATTTGATGAAATATATCTATACTCAGATTCTATGGATATTATGATTCCAGAAGACCAGAGGATTGTGTCTTTAATACTAGAAGACTGTGAAGACAGAATATTTGACAAGCAGTATACCAATGATCTAGAAACGTGTACTCATATTATAAACATGGCATTTGATCTGATGAAAAAGGAAGTTGCCACTCAAAATGGCATTAATAACTGGGCCGAATACAAACCAGTAGATATAATGCATTATGCTAGAATTCCCGCTTTTTCAAGGCAAGGTATTCGTTCAGATGGGTTTGGAGACGCCATTAATGCATCTGGATCTGGGTTTGGACCAAGTTGGAGAATGGTTGTCAAATTAGGGGATCAAGTCGAGGCCTTTGGGGTATATCCTGGTGGTCAATCTGGCAATCCAGCAAGTAAATACTACGACAACATGATAGCTGATTGGGCTGACAATAAACATCAAAAGCTGAATTATCTCACAAGGGAACAGCTTAAGAGTATGAATCCAATCTTATCACTCAAATCGAAATCTTAATGAAACAAGAATATAAAATAACAGCCATTTATGGTGTATTGACATTGGTTGCAACATTGATTTTGCCTTGGACGATCATTGTGGGTGTTGCATTTCTATTCGGGTACTTCTTAAAAGCGAACAAATTTAAAACATTTACTCTTAGTCTTGTAATCCCATTTACAATTTGGATAGCAATAGCTTTTATTAGAAATAGTGGTTATATAAAATCCATATCCAAATTAGTGTCAGACTTACTTGGAGATCTGGGAGAATCCACAGTATATCTTATTACGGGGTTAAGCATCGGATTGGTTTGTGGCTTTAGTGCCTTAACTGGGCAAGCATTAGCCTCCCTTATTTATCATAATAAAACTTTAGAGAAATGAGTGGTATAAAATACAATATGGTTTCTTACCCAGTAGATCAATCCAAGTCTGCTGTTCTTATGGTTCACGGATATGGAGAACATATTGGAAGGTATGATAAGCTTGCAAAACGATTAAATCAAGTTGGATGTAACGTTTATGGTTTTGACTTTAGAGGCCATGGCTTGTCATCTGGTTCAAAAGGAGCAATTGTTTCTTTTCTCGATTACATAGTTGATTTAGATCATGCATTATCCAAAATACATGAAGAAAAGATAAAAATCTATAGCCACAGTATGGGAGCTTTAGTTGTAGCATATTGGCTTATTCACAATCCAAAAAATAAAATTAATGAAGTAGTTTTTTCATCTGGACTATTTAAACTGGATGATTCTTTTGCCCCGATGCTCAGAAAAATAGTTAAATACTTGTCTGTAGTCGCTCCTTGGCTTAAAACAGCTAAAATAGATAGTAAAACTATTTCAAGAGTACCTCAGGAAATACAAAAATATAACAACGATCCACTAATCAACCGAGGAGGAACAAGAGCCCGTACTGGATATGAACTCATGTTGGCTATGGATTTCGTACTAGCAAATGCCTCTAAAATCACTAAAAAAGCAATGGTTATTACTGGTGATACAGACAAATTAACAAATATGTCTGGCAGCGAAGAGTTATATGAAAAATTATCTTCAGAAAAGAAATCCATTCACATTATAGAAGGTGGATACCATGAATTGATAAATGATGAGTGTGAAGAGAAATATACTGAGTTGGTAGTATCTTTCTTGTGCGATAATTGACCTTAATTATAATACCCTTTATAGGCCTTTAGTCTTAACCCTATCACACCTTTTATAGCCTCGGATACTATATTAGAATTCATTTTAGAGTTGCCTTTTTCTCTATCTGCAAAGATGATAGGCACTTCTTTGATTTTAAACCCAAGCTTATGGGCATAATATTTCATTTCTATTTGGAATGCATATCCAGAAAACTTGATCTTAGCAAAGTCCATGCTTTCTAGTACTTTTTTGGTATAACAAATAAATCCACCAGTAGGGTCTTTTACCCACATCCAAGTTACAAGTCTAACATAGATTGAGGCACCATAAGACAATATTAGACGATCCATAGGCCAGTTTTTGACCCCGCCTCCTTTGACATATCTAGATCCTACTGCTAAGTCTGCACCATTTAAACAAGCATCATACAATCTATTCAGATCCTCTGGTTTGTGACTAAAATCTGCATCCATCTCAAAGATATAATCATATCCCAGACCCAATGCATATTTAAATCCAGCTATATAAGCAGTACCAAGTCCCAATTTACCAGATCTTTCGATTAAGTGTAAGGCATCACCGTATTCCTTTTGCAGTTCTTTGACTATTGCGCCAGTACCATCAGGGCTACCGTCATCAACTATCAATATATGAGCGTTTAATGGCTGTGCAAATACAGCTAAGATAATATCTTTGATATTTTCTTTTTCGTTGTAAGTAGGTATTACAACCATTTTTTTAGCATGTGTAGAACCTGTTTCTTTCATAATTATCGGCTAAAATAATTCCTTTAGTTGATGAAATGAAATATATATGACATAATTATAGAATATATAACAAAAACCATTCATTATCAACTGGTTATAAGATTATAACTACAGGACAGATTGTGTCATATCAAGAGCTAAAGAAAGATAAGTCTTATCATTAAATTCAAACTCATCTACGATTGCCCAGCCCAATTTCTTAATATGTGCCTCTTTGGAAATGATATTGGCCTTATTTATAAAAGTCAAACTTAGATCAAACCTGTTCAACCAAGTTAGCCGCATTTCCTCAAAAATCAAATTGATTATGCCTTGCCCTCTGTGGTCTTTATCTATGCAAATTGGGCCATACTGAAAACTATTTTTGACATCCACATTCCTATTATTAAACTCCAACTTTGGAAATCTTGAAGTCATTACTTTGAATATTTCCCATTGAAGATAAAACTCCCAATTACCAGCAAATACATAAGCCACAATGTTTTGCTTTTGATCTTCTGCAATAAATAGTCCATCATTTCTGATCATTAACTCAATCATTTCGATGGTAAATGGAGTAGTTACGAAGCCATATTTTAAGTCTGCTGGAGCCATCTTACTTACCAAGTTCTGATCTTGGAGCTTCAATACTCCAGCCATATCACTTGTATTGCCTAGTCTAGTAGTAATCATGGTTCAATAGTAGTTATTCATCAAAAGTGACAACGAATTCCTTTTCGAGTGGATCTAAGATAGGAATTAGTTCATCAAATATTTCTGGTCCCTTTGATAAAAAAAACTGGAAAAAATTATCGTGTCGTTCTTGTAATCCATTGTTGGGGAACAACTTAGATTTGAGGTTTTGGATTTGATTAACTGATACTTCCTCTTGCTTTTTGACAGACCGTTTGATCCTAGATTCTATTTGCTCTAATTGTTTAATCATTCTTGTTTTTTCGGCCTCAGCAAATCCTTCAAGGCTCTTATCTGCTTGTGATGCTTTGTCGGTTATCCCAGCAAAAAGCGTTTCGAATGCTTGTATCTCTGCTGATAAGTCTAAGTCAAAAGAGGTCTTACTATCTAAATACCTTGATATTAATATGTGCTCCTCTTCAAAAAGATCCTTAAGTTCAAATCCTAATTTCTCAATATGATTTACTTGACTTTTGTTTACCATCACCAAAGAGTTACGACGTATCAATACAGGAAAGTGTACACCAAAGTATTCAAATTGCGATTTTCTTTCTAACCAATAAGCTAATTCTCCTCCACCACCAATGTATGCAATGTTTGGCCAAATTACTTCTTGATACAGCGGTCGCATTACTACATTAGGACTAAACCTTTCAGGATGTGTTGTTATCTCATTTACAATCTCACTTTCATTCCAAGAGATTTCTGAGTTCAAAACTTCAAACTGATCTCCTTCATGTACAATTCGTTCTCTGGCACCAGGAGTCATATAAAACAAGTTTATTTCTCTTGGGTAAGCTTGTGACGAAAACCCTAATTTCTCTAATTGGTCTTGAGTAGTTTTAATCAGTGATTCAGATTTTCGTTCTACCACCTCTTTCACCATGTATTGTGAAAAATGTCTTTTTAAATTAACATCATCCATATTTGCAACTATGAGGCCGTAATTGGCAAATAACTTATTTACAAATTTATAAACAAACTCATTATAAGTATAGCTATCCAATTTAGCATAAGCGATAAGTTCTTTGATATATGTAGCATTAATGCTTTCACCTAGAACATCGTTAAACTGACTTATCACCTCATCTAACCCTTCCAAATTCATCCTTCCTACTGGGCCTTTCTGGTTGCTTTCCCAAGTAATCGTCTTGTTGAAAATATTAAAATGATTTACTTCTTCAAAATCATGATCTTCACTCCCTATGATAAATACAGGGACTATTTTAGTATTCTGTGCTTCCTTTGTAAGGTTTTGGGCTAGATTAATTGTTGATAATGCTTTAATTACAAAATAAGCAGGACCAGTCATAAGCGAAGGCTGGTGAGCTGTAATTACCGTATAAGTATTAGCATTAGCTAAGTTCTCTATATTGCCTATTTGAGCCTCACTTAGTACAATGCTTTTTGCCTGATCTTGTAATGTCTTTACCAGTAAATCTCTATCAACATTAGTCTTGCTTCTTGATTCAATAGCTTTTTTTAGGCCCATAAGATCAGGACTATATGCATAAAAATCTGAAAACTGATCAGGGTGTAATTGATAGGCTATATCTCTTGTGCTTAAAGCAGATACTTTATCAAATGGAATAGTAAAGTGTGGCATTCAATTGTTTTAAATAAAGAAAAGGACATCATTCACACAACGCCCTTTTTGTAATATAGTTTATCCTAATAGTTTATATTTATTCTAGTATTTCTGGAGCCATTCCCATGCTGCTAAATCCACCATCGTGAAATAGGTTTTGCATGGTTACCATTTTGGTCAAATCTGAAAACATGGTCACACAATAATCTGCACATGCATCAGAACTAGCATTGCCTAAAGGCGACATTTTATCAGCATATCCAAAGAAATCAGTAAACCCTTTAACTCCAGAACCAGCTGTAGTCATAGTAGGTGATTGGGATATAGTATTTACTCTTACATGTCCTTTTTTAGCCCAATGATACCCAAAACTCCTAGCAAAACTTTCTAATAATGCTTTGGACTCAGCCATCTCACTATAATCTGGGAAAGTACGTTGTGCTGCAATATAAGTTAAAGCAAGTATACTTCCCCACTCTTTCATCGCATCTTGTTCGTAAGCTACTTGCATCACTTTATGAAAACTAATAGCAGATATGTCAAAGGTCTTCTCCATCCAATCGTATTTGATATTGGTATATTCTCTGTTTTTTCTCACATTTAGACTCATACCAATCGAGTGCAGGATAAAATCTATTTTACCACCAAAATGCTCTTTAGATTTAGTGATCAAGTTCTCTATATCTTCAAGGCTGGTAGCATCTGCAGCAATAACTGGACATTTTAACTTATCTGCCAAGTCTTGTATACCTCCCATTCTCAAGGCTACAGGAGCATTTGTTAATACTATTTCTGCTCCTTGGGCAACACATTTTTCTGCTACCTTCCAAGCAATAGACTTTTCATCTAATGCGCCAAATATGATACCTTTTTTACCTTTTAATAGATTGTTAGACATGCTTTATTGTTTAGTTGTCTGCAAATGTATAAAAATGTCACTGATTTTTACACGATACAATCAAATTATACCTACTTATCCTATTTGATTCACACTTTCCTTTCTATTAATTTGGAAGGAATTAATCAATCTTAATTAAAGTCTCGAAGAGTGGAAATTTGGATGTTGGAAAAATACAGTATGACATTCTATGAGGTTATAACGATGAGAATATTATGATACTAAATTAGTTAAGACCTACATGATGTCTTATTTTATTTACTTTTCTTTTATCTCAATATATGTACTAACCTCATTTCTTCAGAACATTTTTTCTTGTTTTAGAAAAAATCGCAGAGCGATTACACTATTTTAGAACTGAGAAAACCAAGAAAATTTGACCTCAGAGAGGTCACACTATTATCTTTAACAACAACATTTATAGTCAATTTATATAAAAATTAAGATAATAAGCAAAACGTAAAAAGAAGTGAAAGTTTCTTTATCTTAATTATTTTAAAAAACATAAAATATATTGACAGCCTTTCTATCTATTATTATATTTTTGCAACAATATCCAATTATCATAAAAAGAATAAAGAATGTTACAAAGAGTTCAGTCGATATATTTATTGCTATCAAGCTTGGGTTTTGGGAGCTTATTTATGCTTCCTTTTGCTACAAGCAATAAGCCGATACCACAGCTTATGCAAGACATGATTTACAATGTTCAAGACAGCCCAATCCTGATAGGCCTTACGGCTTTAGGAGTTGTAGTTGCTCTTGTAGCAATCTTTCTTTTTAACAATAGAAGTCTTCAACAGAAGTTATCAATATTAGTCATCATTTTTGCCATATTTGTGCCTTTAGTAGCTGTACTCCTTATGTATAATGAAGGAACCGCCTTTAATGAGCAAACTACCATCATCGAAGACCAAGCTGGTTTATACATGCCTTTAATCCCTTTACTTTTCGGATTTCTAGCTTATAAAGGCATTCAAAAAGATGATAAATTAGTAAGGTCAATGGACCGGTTAAGATAAGTTAATACTTAAACATCTTTAAAGCACATATAATTTATGTTCTCCCCGACAAATATCGATTTTACTTAATGCCAACAAAAGGATAAAGTAAATCACGGAATATATTTTCTACTTTTGTCTCTTATTAATTATTGAAATGTCAAATATGTCTATAAAAAATATAATTTTCTCTCTACTTCTTTGCATTGGATTCGTGTCAAGTTCAAATGCACAGTCTGGAACGGTAAGGGGATATGTATATGATAAAGAAACTGGTGAACCTATTCTATATGGTAATGTGTTCTTATCGGGAACAACGATAGGGACCAATACCGATTATAATGGATTCTACAATATAACTGAAATCCCTGTTGGCGAGTACATTCTTGTTGCATCATACTTAGGATATGACTCCTCTAGAACCGAAATAGTAATTAAAGATAAAGGATTCGTTAATAAGTCATTGTACTTAGAAGCCGGAGGTATTCAGATAGAAGAAATCAGTGTCTCTGCAGCTAGAACAAGTGCTAGAACCGAAGTTCAAATTTCTAAAATTAGTGTGTCAGCTAAACAAATTAAAGCCCTCCCATCAGTAGGTGGAGAAGCGGATATAGCTCAGTATTTGCAAGTATTACCTGGTGTCGTTTCTACAGGGGACCAAGGAGGACAAATATATATAAGAGGAGGTAGTCCGGTACAAAATAAGATTATTTTAGATGGACTTAATATCTACAACCCTTTTCACTCTTTAGGATTCTATTCAGTATTCGAAACAGAATTAATTCGGAATGTTGATGTATTCACTGGAGGGTTTAATGCAGAGTATGGTGGAAGAGTCTCGGCGATTGTGGATATAAAAACGAGAGAAGGTAACAAATCAAGGCTAGGTGGTTATATATCTGGTAGTCCTTTCATGGCAAAAGCATTGATTGAAGGTCCTATTCAAAAATTTAAAGAAGGTGGTGGATCTACCTCGTTTGTATTAACAGGTAAGCAATCACTCATTGATCAAACTTCAAAAACGTTGTATAAATATGCAGCAAATAGTGAAGATGTAGGTTTACCTTTTTTCTTTACTGATATGTATGCCAAGTTATCACACGTAACAGCAGGAGGATCTAAATTTAATGTATTTGGCTTTAATTTTAATGATCAATACAATGATCCTGCTATTGCAGATATTGGGTGGAAAAATACTGGTGTTGGAACAAGTTTCACACTAATACCGGAGACAAGTAGTCTGATCGTTAATGGTGTCATCGGAGTTACAAATTATGATATTGGTATTGAAGAAGATGGACAGGACCGTAGGAGTGCCATTAAAGAGTTTGGCGCAAATATTGATTTCACTTATTTTGGCAATGAAAGTGAATTTAAATACGGAATAGGATTACAAGGAATGAGAACAGATTTCGATTTTACCAATCCTTTTGGAATCAATCTTTCTCAAGTACAAAACACTACTGAAGTATCAGCTTTCTTAAAATATAGAAGAAAAATTGGAAATCTAATTATTGAGCCATCTATTAGAGTAATGTATTATGCATCACAAACTGTGTTCTCTCCAGAACCAAGGTTAGGAATCAAGTATAATATTACAGACAAGCTAAGATTTAAAGGAGCTGCAGGTTTGTACTCCCAAAACATCCTAAGTACCTCAGCTGAAAGAGATGTAGTCAACCTGTTTTCGGGATTCTTAACTGGTCCAGAATCAAGAGTTGAAGATTTTGATGGTAAAAAGCTTAAAAATAATCTTCAAACAGCAAGACACTTAGTTGGTGGAATAGAATATGACCTACTAGACAACCTTCAAATAAATCTAGAAGGTTACTTAAAAGTATATGATCAATTGATAGTAGTAAATAGAAATAAGCTAAGTGCATCAGAATCTGACTACGCTTTAGAGACAGGCGAAGCCTATGGAGCTGAAATATCTGCTAAGTATGAAATGCCTAAATATTATATCTGGGCAACCTATACTTATGGTTTCGTAAATAGAGATGATGGCAATCAAGTATACCCTACCGTGTTTGATAGAAGACATAACTTAAACTTACTTGGAACATACAATTTAGATAAAAAAGGAGATTTCCAGCTTAGTGCTAGATGGAATATGGGTAGTGGATTTCCATTTACTCAAACTACAGGATATTACAATAATGTAAACTTTTTTGATGGTGTAAATACTGATTACACTACTTCTAACCCAGATGACATTGGTATCATATTTTCAGAACAAAGAAATGGAGGAAGGCTTCCATTCTACCACAGATTTGATATCTCAGCAACAAAAAAATGGTTCTTCTCTAAATATACCGGAATCGAAGCTAACATCTCGGTAACAAATGTATATGACAGACCAAATATCTTTTACTTTGACAGATTAAGGTATCTTAGAGTTAATCAATTACCGATACTGCCGAGTGGAGGGATTAAGTTTTTCTTTTAGAAGGAGAAGTTAATAGTTGAAAGTTCAAGGTTAATAGTTCAAAGGTTAAAGGTCAACAGTTGAAACAGTTGATTTTTCGAGGTTAAGTTTTGAAAATTAAAAGATATTCTTAAATTTAGACAAACCAACTAAATGCTAAATTATTATTCTGAAACTTTAGCTAATTTTCTCATACAAATTTTGTAGAGAAAACCTCATCACCATCAACAATCCGAAGAAAATAAAGGCCAATTGGCAAATCTGATGTCTCAATAAAGTTTGATTCTAGGATGCCTTTTTGGATTATTTGTCCATTTGAGGAAATGATTAAGTATTCTTTGTTTAAATAAAAATAATGGTACTTAATAAATATCTTATTGGAAACTGGATTAGGATAAACATAAATTTCTTTTTTCTTTGGTTCTTTCCAAATTCCTTTTGCTATTTGACTGAGTGGCATTCTAAATACTTGGGTGCCATAGTCTGGATCCTTTCCAACATAGTAAATATGATCGGATGTAAAAACTGGTGCAATATTAATAGAACTATAATTCTTAATAAAGAAACTACTCATTTCGTCATCTGGACCAAATACGAGAACTAAGTCTTGATCAAATATGTAAACCTTATTATTATTTTTTATCACAGTGAATGGTTCATAAAACTCATATAGAAATTCTAGCTCATTAAATTTATTCGTTGCCTTAAATATCTTGCTTTCAGAAGAATTTAAAGATTTAGGTATTGTAATCATAAAAGTATCCTTGTCTAAAGAGATAACTTTATGAATCTTCAAACTCATGAAAAGAGTGATAAGAATCATTTAGGCCAGATTTAAGATCAGTGACTCGCTCCTGACTAGAGACATTAAGTGTAAGTAATAATAGTGTAAAGAGTAAATAATTTTTCATAATTTAGGTTATAGCGTGCATTTCTAAAACTAAGGTAAATATACATTAAGTCTTTAAGTACTCAATCAATCAAAAGTAGAAATTTTAATGAGACTTTTAGTTAAAATTGTAAATTGTGTAATTATTGAAATAACATGATTCTAGTAAGAAAAATAAAAAGCTGAATTATTTATCGAATACTAGTTCCAAATTTCATAAATAATATTATCTTTGCAGCGTTAAAAACCTAAAGTGCCTGATATCAGGGTGTTTGGGTTTGATTTTATCAACAATTTAATTTTAACTTACAATGGCAGTAAAAATGCGTTTGGCTAGAAGAGGCCGTAAAAAAGCACCGTTTTATCATATAGTGATAGCTGATGCTAGAGCACCTAGAGACGGTAAATTTATCGAAAAAATTGGATCATACAATCCTACAACAGTACCAGCTACTATCGAATTAGATAGACAAAAAGCTTTTGACTGGTTATCACAAGGTGTCCAACCAACAGATACAGTTAATGCAATCCTTAAGTTTAAAGGAGTTCTTTACAGAAAGCACCTTGCAAGAGGAGTTAAAAAAGGAGCGATGACTCAAGAAGCTGCTGATCAATTATTAGAAACATTTATCAATGCAAAAGAAGCAAAAGTAGCTGCTAGATTTGAAAAAACTAGCCAAGAAAAACTTGACTTTTATGCTAGACTTTCTGGTACTGCAGCTGCAAAGAAAGTAGAAGCTGCTCCAGTTGAAGAGCAAAATGCATTCAGAGAAGAATCTAGCGAAGTAGAAGTTAGTGAAGCAGAACCTACTGTAGAAGTAGTTCAAGAAGCAGAACCTACTGCAGATGTAGTCAAAGAAGCAAAACCTACTGCAGAAGTAGTTAAAGAGGCAGAACCTATTGTAGCAGAAGTTAAAGAAGCAGAACCTACTGTAGAAGAAGTTAAAGAAGCAGAACCTATTGTAGCAGAAGTTAGTGGAGAAGAAGAGTAATTAGCTCTGCAAAAACTCTTTTTATTAAGAGTATAATTATTACAATACAAACGGTGAGAATGCCGTTACAAAATACAAGTCAGGGAAAATAGAAACCTGGTAAAGCCTTGATTGCTTTATCAGGTTTCTATTTTAAAGGATCAATCGTTAAAAACTATAAAACACAACTATCAATGGAAGCATTAGATTCTAAGTATCAAGTCCATTTGGATGCAATTAAAGATGCCATTCAAAATTCTGAAATATTAGCAGCATACCTCGAAGAAGAGGAAGAGGACTTTTACAAACAACTCACAGAGTTTTTTGAGCCGGCTATGCAGCAAGTATTTGACGATCTTGCAGTGTCTAATCCATTACAACTAGAATCTCTTGAAAAAGCATATTTATATCCAGAATTTGAAGGATTGTTTTTACCTAAAATATTAGGTTACTCCGTACTAAGAGGTGAGATCAATGAAGAGTACAAGTACAGAAGACCACAAGACCACTTTAAAGAAATTCTATTAGCAATATGCAACTCTGCTAACTTTGAAATGATCAAAAAAAGAATTGGGCAAACCATACAATTGGGTTTTGCTTTATCAAGTGATATCTGGATTACTAATATTATTGAAGGTCAAAGCAATAAGAGAGTAAAAGCTTTCTTAATGTCTTTAAAACTTGATAAATTTAGAGATGTTACAAATAGAAAAGAATTGTTTGACAACTATAGCAAACAATTAGAAAGTGTAAACTTTGCATCTACCAAGTTTCCTGAAAATGGCATTGATCTTAAATCTTCTTTTCACTCGTTAAGGTCTTTCTTAATTTACAGGTCTCAAGAGGGAATGGATAACTCAGAGTTAATGAGTGAGATTTCTGGATTTCTTAAAAACGGAGATTTACAAAAACATCCACTATATATTGAGTTATTCTTAATCATAGGCCTTTGCTACGATATGGACAAAGCATTATCAGGTGATTACACTAAGATTTTTAAAGAGTACCTTAAAAACGAAACTGGTTCTGAAGAAAAGTTTTTTGTTTTATACGAAAAGCTTCATGAAGATAAGGACATCAGAGTAACACCAACACAAGAAAAAAGGATTTCTAAGTTAATATCAAACTCTGGAAATGACGAGATCAAAAAATTCTTTGCAGTAGTTGACGAAGTTCACTCTAAAGGATTTGTACACGTAGAGGCGATTGAAGCTGTAAGTAAGTACTACGAGAAACACCAAGGTATGTCATTGCAAAATGAATGTATTAGAGCAAGTGTCCTGAGCTATATCAAAAACTTCATTGACAACTTAGAAGCGGTTAATTATCCCGATTATATGGAAATCAACAAGATAGTAATTGCTTATATTGGTATCTTCTATAACGAGAAATTTAATCAAGAAGTAAAAGAATCAAGCATGAATTTCATTCAGAAATGTATGAAACATTTTTCTGATAAAAAGAGTAGAGATTACCAAGACATTAAAAAGTATGTCGCTGCTACTTATGTAGATCTTGGGTTTTTAAAGCCTAAAGAAGTAGTGGAATTGTTCAAAACGAAAAGGAAACCACTTCCAAAAAAATAGTATCACTGGCTCTTCAATTTTGGAGAGCCTTTTTTTATTATTGCTTTTAACATTTTCTACTCCAAAATAAATAATATCACTCTTTTGAGTGACCTATTATCTTTAAACTTTCTATACTTTTGATATAAATACATTTCAAATGAGAATACCGTTGCTTTTGTTGATTTCTCTGGCTGTTAGCCAACCTTTTATAGCTCAAAATATTGGAATCAATACTTCTAATCCATTACATCCATTGCAAGTTAATGTAGATTCTTTATCACAAGAAGTTTCTGATCAATCCAATGCGTTGCATAATGGTTTTTACCTAATAAATGGTACTCAAAAGGCGGCTCAATCATTCCAACCCAGTTTGTCGGGGCTATTGACAAAAGTAAATGTAAGGCTCAATGTGGAAAGCCCAGGCACCACTTCGGTAGTTTTAAAGTTACACAGCAATAGTCCATCAGGCATAGTATTAGCAACTTCACAACTTGACATAACTGAACAATTTATATCCCATAAAAATTACTCTTTTCATTTTACGACACAAGGCTCATTGGTTGCAGGGTCCGTTTATGCCATTTCTTTGGAAAAAACAGCGGGACCAAATATTGAATGGAGAAAATCAAATTCAAATCCCTATTTAGATGGCTCTGCCGCTGTTTTCAATGGTACATCTTGGTCTCCGCAAACAGCAAATGACATGGTTTTTGATGTTTTTATTAACACAAATCAGTCTACCAATATCAATGCTATGAATGTGAGTAATAATGGCAATATAGGAATTGGTATAAATACTCCAAAAGAAAAATTAGAGGTAAGCGGAGCAATTAAAATTGGAGCCAACAATGATGCAAATCCTGAATCAGGCACCATCAGATGGAACGATTCTACAAGTGATTTTGAAGGATTCAACGGCAGCAAATGGGTTTCTTTAACCAATAATATTGGTTGGGGAGGTAAGAATGGAAATGAAGATCAGCAACTGTTAGCAACAGGCTTAGAATTTGGTGACTATTTTGGTATTAGTATGTCAATCAGCGGTAATTATGCTGTTGTCGGCGCTTATGGTGATGATGATAACGGTGGTAATTCGGGGGCTGCTTATGTATTTTACTATACTAATAACACATGGAGTCAACAAGCCAAACTCGTTGCATCTGATGGAGCAGCTGTTGATTTTTTTGGTAAAAGTGTGGCTATAGATGGAGATTATATCATCATAGGAGCAGAAAATAATCTGACTAAAGGAGCAGCTTATATCTTTTTAAGAACAGGTACGACCTGGGCACAACAAGCCAAATTGACAGACCCTGTAAGTGCAGTTGGTGACGAATTTGGCTCGAGTGTCAGTATCTCGGGTGAGTATGTCGTAATTGGAGCGTTAGGGGATGATAGCTATACAGGCTCGGCATATATTTTTCAGAGGACTGGTGCAGTTTGGGGCCCTAAAGTAAAACTAACAGCACCGTCCGGCGATACATTTGATTATTTTGGTGAGAGTGTCAGTATATCTGGCGATGTAGCAGTCATAGGAGCAAAGTTTGATGATGATGTTGCCGTAAATGCCGGAGCGGCCTATGTATATCTTAGAAATGGTGCAAACTGGAACCTACAATCAAAACTCTTACCAACAAGCGGAGATGCAGCTGACTTTTTTGGAAGTTCAGTTAGTGTTTCAGGAAGTCTACTAATCGTAGGAGCACCCAATGACGATGAAAAAGCGGAATTAGCTGGCACAGCTTATATTTACGAATATGTAGTCAATACTTGGGTCTTAGCAGATAAGATTGTAGCCAACGATGGTAGAACAGGTGCTGCATTTGGTGAAAGTGTAAGTATGCATGGAAATAGTGTGATTGTTGGTGCAATGCGAGATGATTTGAATGGTGCAAATGCTGGAGCTGCTTATATATTTAAAAAAGATAATAATTCCTGGATTCAGGAAGCCAAGCTGTTGCCATCAGATTTTGCTCCTGAAAATTATTTTGGTCTTTCTGTAGCTATTTTTCAAAACTTTTCCATGGTAGGGGCTCCTAATCCACAAGTATCTTCAACGGGTAAAACATATTTTTTTAATAACAATTGATATAAAAATAAATTCCCCTAGTTTCATATTCCATCAAGGATATTTTGGCCCACTCAAAAAGCGGGATCAACGATATTTTTTTTTGCAAATAAAGATTAATCAAACTTTAACATTCATACTAGCCACGATTAAATCGACCCCATCGTTAACCATTTACGAATAATATTACTTAAACTTCGTTATATTTCAATAACTTAGAAAACAACAAAACTATAAGCTTATAAAGACTATAGTTATAGTATTGACCAGATTCTAGTATAAAGCAGATTAAATTATCATAGGTAATAACATTAATAATGTATAACTCCTGAATGAAATAGTTAATAATTTAGATGATTCGTTCAGAGGCAAATTTTACTATTCTTTCGAAGGTTAAGGGTTAAAGTGTGAAAATAATTGCAAATTTGTACTGGCAAATAAAGACTATTAATTGTTAGAAAATAAAAACATCATCATATTACTTCTATTATTGACTACCTCGATACTGAGTAGTCAAAAGGATAGTTTGTTGGTGATTTCGATAGATAGCCTTACCCAAGATACTATACCTGTTTCAGATTCTCTAATTATTGGTCTAGTTGATTCCACAACAAATAAAAGGAAGTCTGCACCTACCGACTATAGGCTCTCTAAAGATGCCATCGACAAAGAGATTACTTATTCGGCAGTCGATTCTAATATTACTGATGTTGTCAATAAGGAGATAAATCTTTATGACAATGCCAATGTACAATATGAAAAAACTACCCTTGATGCTGATAGGATTACTATAAATTTTCAAGAAAATACAGCCCAAGGGTTTGCCAAAAAAAATCAAAATGGTTATGTAATCGAACGAGCCAAATTTAGCGATGGAAGCTCCAATGGTACTTATTATGAAATGAAATACAATTTCAATACAAGTAAAGCATTTGTGAAAAATTTAAAAACCCAAGAAGGTGAGTTTAACATCCTAGGTGAAAAATCAAAATTTGTCCCAGCAAAAAATGATACTATTACCAATGAGGATAAGTTTTATAATCAAGATGCCATCATAACTACATGTGATCTAGACCATCCTCATTTTGGAATTAGGACTAGAAAAATGAAATTCATACCCGATAAACTTGCGGTAATGGGTCCATCACAATTGGAGTTAGCTGGCATTCCAACTCCTATTATATTGCCATTTGGTTTTTTACCATTGATTAAAGGGCAATCGTCAGGTTTGATATTCCCTAATAATTATGAATACAATGAAAATCTGGGTTTTGGCCTAAAAGAAATTGGGTACTACTTCCCCATCAATGATTACGTGGATCTCAAAGTCACTGGTGATATTTATACTAGAGGCTCCCATGCGATTAGATTAGCGTCTAGTTATAAGAAAAGATATGCCTATACTGGAGGTGCCAATGTCGGATATCTAAATAATCGTACTGAAAATAGTGAGGGTGTAGTGACTAGTAATAAGTCTTTCTCATTGGGGCTTAGACACAACCAAGACGCTAAAGCTCATCCATACAGACAGATTGGTGGGTCTATTAATATATCTGGTAATCAGTATCAACAACGGGCAAATTTTGATGCACAATCAGCATTAAATAATCTTTATAGATCAAGTTTTAGTTACAATTACAATTTTCCAGACTCTCCATTTAAATTTAGTCTTGGATTGGAGCATTCTCAAAATACCCAAACAAATTTAGTAACAGTGACACTTCCATCTGCCAATCTTACAATGAGAACAATTCAACCATTCCAAAGAAAAAATCAAGTTGGTGATAAAAAATGGTTTGAAGAAATCAATCTTGGGTACAAAGCAGGAATTAAAAATTTTGTAAGTACGACTGATACTACCATTTTTGAGCAAGAGACATTGGATAACCTTAAGACAGGTCTATCTCACGGCGCAGATCTAAGTTTTAACACTAGAATCCTTAAATACATCAGTGTTAGTCCTTCAGTATCATATAATGAGATTTATAATTTAAAAAAAGTTGTAAATAGGTTTGACAATACTTTGTTGTTTGATACTATTGACATTGATACAGCTCAAAATATAACAAGGATTGACACTACTTTTGGGAGTGTTATAGAAGAGTTACAAAACAGCTTTAATGTCTATAGAAATATAAATCTAGGGGTCGCTTTTAATACACAACTTTTTGGTACCAAACAATTTAAAAAAGGAAAGATCAGAGGTATTAGACACATCCTCAAACCATCCGTATCCTTTAATTATAATCCTGACACAAAGAGCCGATATGAAGAAGTGGTGAATACAGATACTCGTCTAGATTACAATGATCCCTATTATTACAGCCCATTCCCAAGAGAACCATATTCTGTGAATTTGAGTCCACTCTCCATGGGTATCAATTGGTCTCTTAACAATACATTGGAAGCCAAATATTATAGCAAGAAAGATTCAACAGTTAAAAACCTAAAACTATTAGAGAATTGGCAGGTCAGAGGTAATTACAATTTTGCAGCAGATTCTATGAGGTGGAGCAATGTGTCCATAAGTGGCAATACTAGGATATTTAAAGGTATATCCACTTTTAACTTAACTATTAATCTTACTCCTTATGAGCTATTCCAGGGTACTAGAGACCTCAACCAATACCTAACAGAAAGCAAGAAATTTCCTTTGCAACTTAAAAATTTGAGTGGTACTTTTAACTCAGGATTGACCATCAAAGAAATCATTGACATAATCAAGGGCAAAGGAGACAAGAAGCCAAATCTAAATGAAGATAGACAACAGACCAAAAAGAAAACAAATGAATTACCTACTATAACAAGCATTATTGAAAACTTTAGATTATCGCATACCTATCGGTTTTCTGTTGTCAAAGATATCAACAATAGAGATACTTTCATCGTTAACACACATACTCTAGGGCTAACAGGAAATTTACAACTTACCAAAAACTGGTCTCTTGGACTTGGCAACATATCTTATGATTTACAAGCTAAAAAGTTTGTCTACCCTGCCCTATCTTTTCAAAGAGACTTGCATTGTTGGAGCATGTCGTTTGGCTGGTATCCAGACAGCAAGGTATACAATTTTTTCATTGGGGTGAAATCATCACAACTGAGTTTCTTAAAATACAATTACGGTCAGAATACTTTTGGCGGAAGCTTTGGAAGGGGTTAATAAAATATTCTATAGTTTATTATATTACTATTTATTGTAATGTATAAATTACTTGAATAAATGGAATTATGGTAATATTTTTCTTTATGGCACAATAATTGCATCTACTCTAAATAGAATTTATTCCAAATAAAATTCTACAACTGTTAAACCAACAGAGCAGCTTTCTCATAGGAGAAGGCTGTTTTTATTTTAGGTCATTTCATGCTAATTATTCTTGTACATAAAGTAAGAAATTTAAAGGAAGCTGATTTTTTTAGAAACACAAACAGACGATCTAGGTTAGATTCTTAAGAGCTTAGCAGCTCAAAATCTCAAGAGCTAGCCATGCGGATACGCCACTCGTTTGGTAAATAATTATTAATTCTATTTCCTAGATTTTTGATCCATCCAAGACCAAATCCATTATAAGTAAGTAGGATCCAGCCTCTTTTATCACTATCTATCTTTGCCAAATCTTTCCTTAGAAAAGTAATCGCATCCTCCTTGCTCAACTCTACCCTATTTGATTTGATATTCAATGTATGACTAAGTGCTAATGCATGGTCAGGTATGATGATGCTTTTATTAATAGTTCCTAATTTGACCCCGCTATATCTTACTTTAAGGTCTCCAATTACTAAGTTTATCAATTCAAAAGTAGGATCGTTATACACATAGACATCATTGTTATTAGCGATCCCAATTTGTATATTATCAGTATCGATCCAATCTTCGATAATTGTCATTTCACTACGTTCGGGAGACCTAAGTTTGGGTATTACTTTTTGATAATCATCAGACCCAGTCTTGGATTTTAGAATTGCGATAAAAAACCCTTCCCCTGACACATTATGAGGATAAAATTGATATCCAACAGCATCTCCTTTTTTGATAGTTTCTATTCCCCAATTACTATCCATTTCTATAGTAATGTGGTCTAAATCAAATTCTTGAGCAGCCCAAGCTACATTATCAATGTTTTCTGCCTCATTGTATGTACAAGTACTGTAGATCAAATATCCATTTTCCTTAAGGCTTTGACTTATGTCTTGCAGTATCCTTCTTTGTCTGACGGCACAATGGTGTACATGCTCTTCAGACCATTCTGATATTGCTTTAGGGTCTTTCCTAAACATACCTTCTCCAGAACAAGGTGCATCTACTACAATACAGTCGAATTTTAGCCCATGAAATCTAGCAAAAGCCGATGGGTCATTATTGGTTACAATAGTATTATTATAACCCCACTTCATGATATTGTCTATCAACGGTCTCACCCTATTTTGAATTACCTCATTGGTGATTAGCGACCCTTCTCCTCCTAAAAAGTCAAGGATAGTAGTAGATTTCCCTCCAGGAGCACCACATAAATCCAACATCTTTAATTCAGCTTTATCATTTTTGAATAATTGTGTGAGCACATGGTACAACACCATTGAAGATGACTCCTGCACATAATACCGTCCTGCATGAAAATCTGGGTCTAAGGTGAAACTTGGTCTTGACTTAAGCTGCAAAGCATGATGACTCCAAGGAATCACTGATTTATCTACATCTGACAACACCTCAGATCCTTCTTTTGCCTTATTTAACCTAATCGCGGTAGAGGCTGGCAGATCTAATGATTGATAAAATGCTTCTGCTCTCCCCTCCAACTGTTTATCCATTCTATCTTTAAAAGACTGAGGAATCTCCACCATTAATTTCTATTTTTGTTATATTATTGCAGTGAATTAAGTATACAGTATTCACTTTGTTAACTGATCAAAGGTACGTAGTTTGAAATGATTTAGTGTCAAGTAACAAAAAATTGATTTTACCATAAAAAGTATAAAATGAGACAAATAATAAATACACCAAATGCTCCAGCACCCGTAGGGCCATATAATCAGGCGATTCTAGCAAATGGTACATTGTATGTATCTGGTCAAATTGCCATCGATCCCGCAACTGGTAGCTTAGTATTAGAAAACATTGAAGCAGAAACACACCAAGTATTTAAAAACTTAAAAGCAGTATTATCCGCTGCAGGAATGACATTTGACGATATCAGTAAATGTTCAGTTTTTGTGAGCGACATGGAGTTATATGGTAGAATCAATGGCATCTATGCTCAATATTTTGATGAAGAGACAGCTCCGGCAAGAGAATTGGTCGAAGTAGCCAATCTACCTAAATATGTCAATATAGAGATCAGTTGTATAGCCAGCAAATAGGCAATGAATAGATACGGCCTAATAGGATATCCATTGAGTCATTCGTTTTCACCAGGATATTTTAATGAAAAATTTGAGAAACTAGGGATTGTTGAATCACATACTTATGATTTGTTTCCACTAGAAAATCTAAATGACTTGTCAGAGTTGATTGACTTGATGCAAGGTTTGAATGTCACAATACCCTATAAAGAGGAAGTAATCCCTTTTATAGATGAATTATCACCTGAAGCTGAAAAGATAGGAGCAGTAAATTGCATCAAAGTAGAAAATGGTAAATCAAAAGGGTACAATACCGATTATCACGGATTTAAGACTTCGTTGATCGATTTTCTAGCAAAAGACAAGAATCTATCAGCCTTAGTATTGGGTCAAGGTGGGGCATCTTTAGCAATCAAAGCAGCACTAGAAGACTTGGGAATAAACTATACTCCTGTATCTCGTCGCAAGCCTTATTTGACGTATGAAGAACTTACAACTGACATAATAAACCAGCATAGATTAATCATCAATACTACACCACTAGGCATGTATCCAAATATTGATAAATGTCCTAAAATACCTTATGATGCAATTTCAAAAAAACATTTTTTGTATGATGTAGTTTACAATCCCGAAAAATCATTATTTTTGGAACTTGGAGAAAAGCAAGGTGCTGAAATTAAAAATGGTCACCAAATGCTCATATTGCAAGCTGAGAAATCTTGGCAAATATGGAATAACAAATAAAATCGTCAAAAAATGGAAGAACCTCACCCCCTGTCGCAGAGTCTGAACTTTAACAATACAGAGAAGGCATTTGCTAACAAGACAGATAAACAACTCAAGCAAACGAATTTATTATTTAGGCTCATGAATAATAGTAGATTGGTAAACTTTATGTCTTTCATAGGCCTTTGGGCTGTAAAGTTTAGATTGCCGTTCGCAGATTTTGCAGTTAAAATGACGATCTACCCTCAGTTTTGTGGAGGTGAAAATCTACTAGACTGTCAAAGTACCATCGACAAACTTTATAAAAATGATACCTTAACCTTACTAGACTTCGGGGCGGAGGGAAAGTCTAAAGAAGAAGATCTCGAATACGTCAAAGAAGAGTATCTGAAAGCGATAGAAATGGCCGCATCTAATAACTCTGTACCAGGTATCACAGTCAAGCTTACAGGTCTTGTACAAAATGAAGTTTTAGAATCCTTACATAACACAGGCAAATTATTGGATTATCAGACAACTAAATACGATAAATTCATCTCAAGAGTAAGTGCCATTTGTGAGAAGGCATTCGAACTTGAAGTTGGAGTATTTATTGATGCAGAAGAAAGCTGGATTCAAAAGCCCATAGATAAGATTGCCTTAGAGATGATGTTACAATATAATAACAACAAAGTCATCGTTTACAATACTTACCAACTGTACCTACATGCAAAGTTGGCTCAATACAAAGAAGATTATAATACCATCACCCAAAAAGGCTGTTTATTTGGAGCTAAACTAGTACGAGGTGCATATATGGAAAAAGAAGGTGATAGAGCTAAGGAAATGGGCTACCCTACTCCAATCCAACCTGACAAAGCAGCCACTGACAGGGATTATGATGCGGCACTAGAGTTTAGTATGGAGCGATATGAGCAACTAGCATTTGTCTGTGCCACTCACAATGTCAAGAGCAGCATGTACTTAGCTAAGCTGATAGAAGACAAAAATGCAGATAAAGAGCATCCACACATCAACTTTAGTCAACTGTATGGCATGAGTGACAACATCACTTTCAACCTTGCAGAAGGAGGATATAATGTAGCCAAATATGTGCCCTATGGACCTGTTAAAGAAGTAATACCTTATCTAATCCGACGAGCCCAAGAAAACACTTCAGTCACAGGAGAAATGGGCAGAGAATTGAGTTTGGTGAGAGAAGAATTGAAGCGAAGAGGGCTGTAAATATGAGTTGTTAGTTTCAAATCACATGCCTTTATTGTACTATTATTTGTATAAATCCTTTATATAACATATCTTTGTTGTAATATTGGTCACATTTCGATACATTAAAAGGAACAAAAATAAACCTCAAATGTTTATTCTGTGAGATTTTGTCCTTCAGATCTCTACTAGCAATAAATGTTTTAACATCCTTTTATCATAAATCGATGTAAACTCCTAAATAGAGTTAGGGGTTGCTGTTATGTAGATGAAAACATAACGCATTAAAAATAATCTGATCAAAAAAATAAGTAAGTTAATTTTAATCGAAAAAACTTTACTATCTGCTAAACTCAGCAACATAAAGTTTAGTCAATTCGGGGATGAGTAATCATACCATAAAACATAAGAATATGAATACAACATTGATATACACTCGAGTTACCAATGAAAGCATCAAAAATAAATCTTATGAAAACAATCTACATTACTAAAGCAAAATCAGGGATACTATTACTAGGAATGCTTTTCATCTTCACCTCAACAACTGGTCAAAATGGCTGGGAGCCATGTCCCGGTGAGACTAAAAGGACAACAATCATTACAACCATTAAAGTTACAGGGGCAGATGCTGTTTTTGAAATCGTACCTAGCACATGTCCAGGAGGTATTGGATCTATAAAATTAATTTCTATTATTGATAATAATTTCATGGCTGTTCCAAATGCAAAATTCACGGGATTTAAAATTACACCGATGGGTGTTTTAAATCCTATTGTAGGTAATCAAGGCGCAATGGTAAATTGCCGACCTGGAATATATACTATAATTGTTAAGTCTGGGCCTACCGTTTTAGGAGGCGGTACGATAACTGTAGGTACAAATCCTGAAAACCTTCCTCAAATTGGTGTGGATCCAAAAAACACCAAGAATGAATCTAAGAAAAATAAAAGTGACGGAAAAATCACACTCATAGATGCCTCACCTCAAGCTACACAAGGGATAGTCAAATGGGATAATGGGCAACAAGGATTAATGCTGCAAAATATTAAAGGAGGAGAATATCCATATAAGTATGAGAAGGCGTTTGCAAACAAAAGATGTTGTGTGTCAAAATCTGCTAAAATATCAACAGATCCATGTAAAGAGAATGTTCTAAATCAAAACTTCAATGACCCTATGAATATTCAGTATTACAACCCAGATGGCAATTTTTCTGTCGATGGGAGTCGAGGGGTATTTTTGGATAATGGTTGTTTATTTATTGCATTCGATTTCCTAGCGACGGATGTCGCCATATCAGCTATCTTTGAAGCTGATGGAGCTGGTTTGGTAGAATTTGTTGATGAAAACCTAACTGCCCTATTCAATGTACCTTTTGATACAAAGGGCACTGTTAAAATAGCATTAAAGGAATTTTCTTTAGCAAATCCACATATGTATCTGAAAATAACAAGCGATGGCTATTTAATAATTGACAATATATTTGCTTTTGGGTATGCAGAAGAACTCACTTATCCAAAGTTTGAGTATTTTAAAAGCAACAATAATTCAGAAAACAGGCAAATTAACCAATCGATATGCACTGGGTCTTCTTATATTCCTGGTTTTGACATATCTTGGGAAGGTGGTGTTTCTCCATACGATTTTAGGTGGGCGAATGACGGTGATATGATATTTGATGATGCTGATAGCTTAAACCACGAGTTTTTATTTGTAACCGAAGGACCGCAAAATTTAGCATTACTTATTGAAGACTTCGTAGGTCAAAGAGATACAGTATTCATTGATTTGGATGTTTACAATTCTGAAATTGTTACATTTTCTGTTATAAACTATAACATCATAGATGAAAATTCTGGTTTGGTCACGGTCTGTTTGGATTCAAATCCATTCGATCTAACTTCTTCACAAATCGGTGTCAATTTTATGGGTGTCGGTTTAAACGGAAACACTTTTGATCCTAGTATGGCCGGTGTTGGTAACCATTTCATTATTGGTGAAGGGGACGACTGTGATCATGCCTCTGTATTATTAGTGACTGTGATTGAAAGTAAAGACGCTTCTTTGTCTACCTTGCCAACAATATATGAGTGTACAAACTTCATAGCCTTAAACGATTATGTGAGTGGTGATCTAGGTGGAATTTGGTATCTTAACGATACAACACTTATAACTTCTGACACCGTTTATACTTCAAATTTAAGTGGGCAAAACACTTTACATTATAATCATGGAGGAGGATCTTGCAGTTCAACTCAAACTGCTCAATTCACAATTGAACCTTCACCATTAGCAATTCTAATTGACCCAACAACAATTATTAAACCAAGTGATGCCCCTATTGATTTAACTGAGTTTCTTGATGCAAGTGCAACTACCGGCGGAACATGGAGTGGAGGCAGCTATATAATCAATAATACCTTTGACCCAACTGATCTTTCCGATGGTTTATATCCTGTAATATATTTCGTTGGAGAAGGAACTTGTGTATCAAACGATACTATTTCTTTTGAGGTTAAAATGGAAACTTCTACTTTTGAAACGACAATAACTGAAATTAATATTTCACCAAATCCAGCTTTTGATTTTATAGATGTCTGTACAATTAATAAAAATGAAAAACATATACAGTTGTCAGACTTAAATGGAAGGATAATTAAAACGGTTACTACAAATAATTTATGTTTTAATTTAGAAACAACAAGTTTAATACCAGGAACATATTTGATCCAAATATCTACGCAAGTAAATGTTGAGTTTGCTAGATTTATTAAACTTTAATTATTCAGAGCGCTACTTCAAAGCAAGGAAAGTAAATTGTTTATTCCTTGTTTAGGATATGATGAAAATATTGCCATCATTGCATAACAATTGATTATTTAAAGAACCGTGTAATTTTATGCTTTATAAGTAGTTAGTAAAAGTGCCTTTTTTACCTGTCTGACGCTAGGTTAGTCTTTTAAACCTCAACAATATTTTTCGATAAATAATGTGGGTTTAACTCATACTTCAATTCCCCAAAGGTTAAAATTTATCAACTAAAATTGGCAACTACCAAAATAAAAAACAACCTTTGACCTATGAAAAAAAAGGTGGCAATCATAGGTGGAGGATCAGCAAGTTTGTTTCTTGCTGCATTTTTAAACACTGATATTTACAGTGTTACTATTTTTGAAAAAAAGAATTCTTTAGGACGTAAATTTTTAGTAGCAGGTGATGGGGGATTTAACCTTACACATTCTGAAGAACTTCCTACATTCAAAACTAGATATACTCCTGCTTCTTTTCTTGATAACGCTTTAGATGGTTTTAACAATACAACTTTAAGAGCATGGCTGTTGAGTTTGGGTATTCCTACTTTTGTCGGTAGTAGTGGAAGGGTCTTTCCTGAAAAAGGGATCAAGCCCATTGAAGTTTTGAAATGCATCGAGGCGCATTTGAAAGATAAAAAAGTCAAATTTAAATTCAACATGAACTTCACAGGTTGGGATAAAGAAGATTCTTTAGAATTCAACTTTAAGGAAATTATAAAGTCGGACTATACCGTTTTTGCTTTAGGCGGTTCGAGTTGGAAAGTAACTGGGTCTGATGGATCTTGGTTAAATATATTTAATAAAAAGGGAATCGCCACTGTGCCATTTGGACCTTCAAATTGTGCATTTAAAATTAATTGGCACGAAAAATTTATCCAAAAAAATGAAGGTAAGCCAATAAAAAATATTGCTATTTCAATAAATGATAAAATTCAGAAAGGTGAAGTGGTAATCACAAAATTTGGAATAGAAGGAAATGCTATTTATGGGTTAAGCCCTGAGATACAAGCGATTTTGGCTATAAAAAAGGAGGTTATAGTTTATGCTGATTTTAAACCAGCCTACGGTTTAGCAACTTTAATTAAAAAGTTAACTGATTCTAAATCAAACACAACCACTACTTTAAAAGAAAAAGTAAAATTATCCCTAACTGTAATAGAACTTATAAAAGTAACATTAACAAAAGATGAGTTTTTAGACATACCAACTTTATCCAATTTTATTAAAAAATTTCCCCTAACAATTGTCGATTTAGGCACAATTGATGAAGCAATATCTACTTCAGGAGGAATCAACTTAAATGAAGTAGATTCGAATTTTGAATTAATAAAATTAAAAAACAATTTCTGCATTGGTGAAATGCTTGACTGGAATGCGCCTACTGGAGGTTATTTAATTCAAGCTTGTGCTAGCACAGGGGTTTATGTAGCACATCATTTGAATAATAAATAATCATCTTCTAGAAGGAGGCTCCTCACTAAAATAGAATTGGAATGCCCTTTTTACAGTTTATCTCAAAGATTATAGTATAAATAACATAAGATGATTTTTTGGCATAACCCCTACAAGTCTAGCTGTTACACTTTAATTTTGCTCAAAAGCAAAACTATTGACAAAAAGTTGGCTTTTTGCTTCCTCGTTTATATCTGCTATTAGATGTCGTCTCAACATATTTTCAGTTACTTAGAATGAAACAAAAAGTCTAGTAACACTTTTAAATAAATCTAATTAATGTACCTTGCCGCCCCAACTAAAGGAAAATTTATGGAAGACAATAAAATGCTTAATTATATTAAAGATGTATTGGAGAACATGCCAATGTCTTGGTTGAATTTAACAACCCATAGACTAGATATTTATGATGAAAAATTGGCTAAAATTCAATTTTTAGATCAGTTTGAAGCATTATATAATGCCAATAACTCTAAAGTATCTGCACTTAATGAATTACCAACTGCTTACGACTATATTCGATTAGGTCATCCATTATCTTGCATACTAGAATGGGTAATTGCTAGACTAAACAAGCTAAAATCCGAAAATGTAATTAGTTTTGATTCACAAACAATACCAATTCTGGCAATCCTAAGAAAAAACTTATTAGATAATAAAAACACCCAAATCAGTTACATCGACAAATTGCCAAGTTCCTTTGATGTTGAAATACTACGAAGTATTTATGGTTACAAATTTGAGTTAAAGAAAGTAGAGTATGTAACTGACATTTCCAAGTTTGACGGCAGTACTGTCTTCATTGTACAGCAGGAAGAGATTAGTACTATTAATCTCAACTCAAATATTGACTTTTTCGTATGTCTTCAATCCGACTACAGACATGCAGGTGCTTATCTTGGAAGCATTTTAATAGTAAATGATAAACAGAGCCTAACAGCAGGTAAACAAAATGAAAGTTATATCTCAGAAATTCAGCATGTAAGAAGAAGAGAGACTATTGCAATGACACCAACCAATTGTCTTGTTGCCTTAAAAATACTAATAGGAAAGTCCTCTTTTGGTAACAAGAATTCCAATATAGAGAGCAACAAAAAACTTGTTTTAGATTCAATTACCGAGATTACAGGTACAAAAGTAATGCCTTTAGTGGCCTCTAGTGGACTTTCAATTCAATATGCGATTATGATGGGTCTCATTGACGATGCATTAGAAAATCACAAAGGAAAGGCAATCAAGTTTATTGTTCCGCCCAATTGTTATGGAGGTACAAATGATCAAGCAAGAAGAGTTGCTGCTTGCATAGAAAATGTTGACGTGGTGGATTTACCCGTAGATGGTGATAGTGATATGGTTCAAAGTATTGATACAGTATTAGCTAGAATTGCCAACGAAAATGCAATCCCATACATCATCGCTGAAATTCCAACAAACCCAAGAGTAGAAGTTCCTGATCTTATTAAATTAAAAGAAGTATTAAGTGCAGTTCGTAAAACAAGTAAAGGGGACATTGCTATTGATCCTGTTTTCATTTTAGATCAAACATTTTGTCCCAATGTTCACTTTTTAGGTGAAAACGAAATTCTCTCAACGGTTAGAGCTATTTCATATGCAAGTGGATCAAAATTTCCTAGTGGTGGGTTATGTACTGCCGGCTACTGCGTAGCTAATAAAAAAGCGGAACCCTTGATGAAAAAAATAGGTATACATCTAGAACTTTGCGATAATGAGGCTACAGATCTTCAATATGAAATATTAGCCAAACAATTGCCTTCCATGAATTTAAGGATTATAAATGCTTATAAAAATACCCGTGAATTTGTAAATTTTATTACTCAAACTCTGCCAGCTGCGAAAATCAATTTTGTTTCAGAAGAATTGGCAAATATAGGATTTACCCCATCTGTGTTTTCTTTAGACCTTCCAACTAAAGGCAATAATGATGAAGAAAAAGAAGCTTATAAAAGAGCCTTAAATCTAAAATTAATCAATTTAATGAATACAGAAATTCCCAAAGAGAGTAAGTTCTGTGTGAGTTATGGGCAGTTAAACGGATGTTATTGGACGATACCAGCTACCTCTACTCAAGGGACGACTAAAGAAGGCGACAAAGATTATATTGTCCGAGCATCACTCTCTCCTAGTTTAGATCTTGACCATCATAAAAAAGTCTTTTTAAAATTTATTGAAAATATTTAATTGCTGTATAGTTGTTTTAGTATAACCTCTGGCATACTATTTATAATATTACCTGTTAAGAAAAGACAGAAGTTTGTAGTAGTAACTTATCAAATTGACATTCTTGAATGAAGAACCTAAAAAAGAAAGAATAATTAATATGAAAGAAAATAGATTAGTAAGCGTATTTAAAATTACAAGCTTTTTAGAAGGTGTCTCATACATTCTCTTATTGTTTGTTGCAGTGCCAATCAAGTATTTGGGAGGAAATGATTTTCTAGTGAAATTTTTAGGAATGCCGCATGGTTTATTATTTGTTGCTTATGTCATATTAGCATTGATTATTCGATCAAAAATGAAATGGGGTGTCAGATCGACTTTCATTGTGCTGATTGCTTCCCTACTGCCATTTGGTACATTTTATGTTAATAATCATTACTTTAAGGAATGATTATTTTTTTGATCCATTATAAATTGACAAACTAAATCTAATCAAATAATAATTCGACAATCTTTAAACCTCGAATCAAATAGGTCCACTCTTAGTAAATTTACATGTAACTTTTATAATTGAAATACAATTATTGTGTTTTATATTGATAACTCAATAAGTGACCTTCTTGAGACACCCAACGTAAGATTTATGAATAAAGTGATTCATTTAAAATAAGCATCCCCAAATATTATTACACTATTAACTCGCTAGACAAATCTTTTGTTGTGTAATGCTTTTGTATTATATTCCAAACACAATATAAAAATATATATTTATTCGATCTGGGCAAGTTAATTGACATATCACCCTAATAAAAGAATCTAAAAGAAGTAACTTTGAAAGTTCAAAATAAAATGTACTTTTGATGAACAAAAAAAGTGGAGACCAGAAGCCACTTTAAAAACGGGGCGTCACCGAAAAGCCTTATGAGTAGGGGAAAATTTATAAATAATGTATAAAAAATTTACACTGACAGACAAACTGCTTTTATTATCAGCAATTCTTTCGCTTATTTTTTCTGAAATTTTATTTTTTAATGGCCACGAAAACCAAGCAATTTTTATCGGTCTTTGGGTGCCCTCAATATTGTGTTTTGGAATATACTTACACCTAATAAAAAAAAATAAAAATGATTGATTTAATACCATATTTCGCAGCATTAATAACCTTATTGTTTAGCATTGGATTTGCTTATGCTATTGTTGGAGGGTTTGATAAAGATGACAAACAAAAGTAAAATGAAAACAATTTTATAAGAAAAAGATAGATAACAGTTTTATACAAAGAGCTTGAGTATAACAAGTGTTTAAATGCTATTGACAAACTTTCCACTTAAACGAATAGTTTTGCTTTTGCTATCAATTTTTAATACCTGTATGTATCCCTTATGTCTCAGCTGCAATTATTTATAAAACTACATAATAAAAAAGGGAGACTTGATCTCTATTTTAAAGAGAAGCATATAGCCAAAAGCTATATAATAAAAATAAAATAACATGGAAATCTTAACAAAACTAGTTCAAATAATTGTAGCATTCTCAGTAGCTTATGTATGGATTTTTAGATTCCATAATGTTGTTAGAGAATTTAAAGAATTCGGATTAAGTGATTTAACCAGAAATTTTGTAGGAGCATCTAAAATTTCCATAGCAACATTGATTGTTGCAGGTATTTGGTATTCATCATTAGTTTTTATCCCATCTGTACTTATGGGCCTATTTATGGTAGCTGCTCAATATTTTCACTTCAAAGTAAAGAATCCATTTATAAAACATTTACCTTCTCTAATTCTTTTAGTTTTATGTGCCTTTCTGGCATTCCAATCAATACAATAATAAAATATGGATATAAATAAAATATGTATTCTAATATCAAGTTTATCTTTTTTTGCTTATTGCATATTCTATTTTAATTCATCTAAAATGAAAAGTGAATTCAAGCGGTTTGGTTTAGAGAAGATAGGTACAATTATAATAGGGTTACAATTTTTGGGCGCCACAGGTTTAATAGTTGGACTTAAGTTTAATCCAATTTTAATAATCTCATCTCTTGGACTTGCATTACTTATGTTTTCTGGATTATTAGTAAGAATAAAATTAAGAGATGGCTTTTGGATTTCATTTCCAGCACTCTTTTATATGGGTTTAAATGCATATATTTTTTTTGAGTCAATAAATTAAATGCCTACAAACATTAGCCGTTGGGTATATATAAATATTAGATTACATTAATGAGT
>JBBKVK010000149.1:0-13149 GCA_037968395.1 Saprospiraceae bacterium
TATATATAGTATTTAATAAATTTATAATCAATTGATTATATATTATAATTTATTTTAATAAATACTTGATAAAGTAACAATTGTATTATACTTTTGTATTCTAAACCGCTTAACTAAATAAATATAATAACCATGAATTTGACTCTTAAATTAAATAGTTCAGACATGATTAATTCACAAAAGAAACTGTTCATTCCACTTAACATTGAATATCTAATACTTGGATTAGTAGCAACAATAGGACTAGTTGGTTCGATATACATATTTGCTGCAAATACAGGAGGAAATTCAAACAACAATTTCAATCAATTTGCTACAGCAACAGCAATTGCTGCTGATACTGATTCTGATGAATCAAGTTCGTTTAGTGATTATATGAAAATTAGTGGTAAAAAAAGAGTTGGAAATGAGATTCACTTTACTTCTAAGATGGATATTAAGGAGAAAAGATATGTAATGGAAATGGGTGATGGAATGAGAATGATCATTACACAACCAGAATTTTCTTACCAATATAAAGAAAAAGGAAAGTACCTATTAGAGTTAAAGACAATCGAAAGAGGGCTTATAACTACAGTAGCTACTTATAACTTAAAAGTTAGATAACAGATAACTAAAATAATACAGTCGAAGGCTTCATTTGTAACAAAATGAGGCCTTTTTTATTTTATGGTTTGGAGTATTATTGAGCGTAACAATTAATAACCATATCATACCATTGGTACTTGGAAGTGTTTCATTATTGATCTCGATATAAGGTATATGGTCAAACATAGGATCTCAAATATTAATATACTTTAAAAATTTAATACAATTTTT
This sequence comes from Saprospiraceae bacterium, assembly GCA_037968395.1. GTDB lineage: Bacteria > Bacteroidota > Bacteroidia > Chitinophagales > Saprospiraceae > JADKBO01. The sequence goes on from JBBKVK010000149.1 coordinate 820, forward strand.
CGCACTATGAGTAATAGAAATATTGTTTTTGTAGTTATCTTAGCATTAAGAATATACCGTGATGAAAGATTATTTAGAAAAACATTGTTTTGGAGTTTGTGTCTATCTTGGTGAAAAGATGGGGGTTAAGACATCGGTAGTTAGAATGTACTTTATCTATTTATCTTTTGTTACTATAGGATCACCTATTGTAATTTACCTTTTTATGGCATTCTGGCTCAATCTTAAAAAATATCTTAGATTGGATAGCAATCCTGTCATTTCCTAATTTCAATCTTCTTTATTATTTAGGAGAAAGATACTAGATGCTCATAAAATTCGATAAGGTTTAATGAGATGAATCGCCTATCATTTACATTTGATTTACATTGTTTTACACTTGGTATTATAAAATTAGACTCAATAGTTTTAGTTTTGATTAATAGACGTAGTATACATATAATATTAAAAAATTAATATTGATGATCAAGTACAGACAACCTTATTCTTTTCTCTTCTTTTTAGCTTTCTTAGTCTCTTGTTATGGACAACAAAAAAAAGCGAACTTATCAAATGATAGCAGTGTTCAAAATGAAATAGTTAGACTTAAGCCAATCGAAATAGATCCATATTTTACAGAAAGCTCTACATTAAATTCTTCTAATGGTCCTACAAGTATAACCCGTAACATACTGCAGGATAACAATGGTAATTTTTGGTTTGCTTCTTGGCAAGGTATATTTGGCTACGATGGTACATCTTTCACCAATTTTACTAATAAAGAAGGCTTAAGAAGATTTAGAGCTTTTTCTTTATTGGAAGATAAATCAGGAGTGATTTGGTTTGGTATTATTGGTGCGGGACTATATAAATATGATCCATCTGCTAAAAATGCTGGAGGAAAAACATTTATCAACCTAACTACAGATGATGGTTTAGTTAATAATGATGTTGGTTGTATTTATCAAGATACGAAAGATAATATATGGTTTGGTACAAGAGTAGGCATCAGTATATACGATGGTAAATCATTCCATAATTATACTACTTCAGATGGGTTGACTAACAATGATATTAATGCAATTGTTGAAGATGATAATGGAGTCTTCTGGATTGCGGCGAGAGGTGAAGCTTGTACTTTTGATGGTAAGACATTTACAAAAGTGACTACAAAAGCAGGAAAGTCATTTGAGAATTTGAGATCTATAATCAAGGATAAAGAAGGTACAATGTGGCTTGGCGGTAATGATGGACTATGGAATTATAACGGTTCGAAATTCACTAATTTTACTTCAGATTTCATTGGTAATATCTATGAGGATCGAAATGGCACTATTTGGTTTAGTAAAAGCGACCCGAATGATACATACACTATGACACTTTGTAAACTTGTAACATTACCATTGCCAGCCAAAGGTAGTAACATTACAAATATTGTTTCTGGGGAAGGACAAGTATTCGGTATTATTGAGGATGATGCAGGCAACATTTGGTTTGGTACTGAGAGAGGCGCCTGTAAGTATGATGGATCCTCATTTGACTACTTTAATAGTAAGTAAAAGTATACAGATTTATCCATGTGCTCTAAAGGAATAAATTGTTTCTATAATAAATGACTTCAATAACCAATAACTAAATATAAAAATCTTCAATACCGATATTTCACTTGCTACAATAATATCAAATTTATTATCTTCATGCCAAAATAGCAAATATGATATTGAGAAGTGGAGCTTTATTTACGAATGATGCAGTAGTTCTAGGCATATTGATAATCGCCTTGGCATTGGTGTTTTATACATCTGAATTAAAAACTAAAGGGTGGTCAAAATTTTATAGTATCGTGCCTCCTTTAGTTTTATGTTATTTTATTCCGGCACTATTAAATTATCCTGCAGGTTTGATCTCTGGTGAGGAATCCAATCTTTACTTTATTGCTTCAAGGTATTTGCTTCCCGCCAGTTTAATACTATTGTGTATAAGCATAGATTTTAAAGGTGTCATTAATTTGGGCCCTAAGGCATTAATCATGTTTTTTGCAGCTACTTTGGGTATAATCATTGGTGGCCCTATTGCATTGATTACAACAGCATACTTATTTCCTGATGTCATCGGAGCAAGCGGTGATGAATTATGGAGAGGGCTTTCAACAATAGCTGGATCTTGGATTGGAGGTGGAGCCAATCAAGCAGCGATGAAAGAGATTTATGATGTAGCAGATAACCTGTTTGGTACTATGATCGTAGTCGATGTAGTATGTGCTAATATATGGATGGGTTTTCTTTTGGCAGGGGCTAATCAGTCTGATAAGATTGACAAAATGTTGAAGGCCGATAATACTGCTATTACAGAGCTGAAAGAAAATGTAGCTAACTACAGAGCAAAAGTGGAAGTGAACCCTACCACAACTCAATTGTTCATACTAATGGCAGTTGCTTTTGGTGGGGTAGGGTTGGCTCATTTATTATCAGATCTTACTACGCCGTTTATGGAAGGATTTAAAGAAACTTTGACAGCATATAAGTTAGATTCCTTAATGAATGGCTTCTTTTGGTTGGCTGTATTTGCTACAACCATTGGCTTGCTATTGTCATTTTCTAAATTGAAAAAAGTTGAAGGTTACGGAGCATCTAAATGGGGCTCTGTATTTATCTATATTCTAGTGGCAACAATTGGAATGAAAATGAACCTAAAAGAAGTATTTGAAAACCTTGGTTTATTCGCAATTGGCATCACATGGATGTTGGTGCATGTAATCATCTTATTATTTGTAGCTTGGTTAATTAAAGCCCCATTTTTCTTTGTAGCGGTAGGATCACAAGCTAATGTAGGTGGTGCAGCTTCGGCTCCAGTAGTAGCAGCAGCATTTGATGTTGCACTAGCACCAGTTGGGGTTTTGATGGCAGTGTTAGGATATGCTTTAGGTACTTATGGGGCTATAATATGTGCAGAGTTGATGCATGCTGTTAGTGGATAGTCTTGACTTAAAAAGTAATAGAAATGCTTAAAAAAGATAACAAATATATATTAGTCGCCCTATTAGTTACAGCGATGGTATTTGGCAATACTTTGTCAAATGATTTTGTAAACTGGGATGATCCAGCTAATTTTCTAATCCACCCTGTAATTGCTTCAAGTGCAGGATTATGGATATCATTAAAAGCGATATTTACTACAACTGTATTAGGTAATTATAATCCTTTATCTACTAGTAGTTTCTTAATAGATAAAGCCTTATTTGGATTTGAAAATCCTTGGGGTTGGCACATGATTAATGTTTTACTGCATATGGTAAATGTAGTTTTGGTTTATAGAATATCTAAAAAGCTTGGCCTCGGTATAATTGCTGCTTTTGTAGTTAGTCTACTATTTGGAATTCATCCGATGCGAGTCGAGTCTGTCGCATGGGTTACTGAACGAAAAGATGTATTATTCTCCTTATTTTATTTATTGGCAATATTGCAATACCTGAAGTATAAGTCTACGAATAACTCAAGACATATTGTTTGGTTAATTGTGTTTTTCACCTTGTCGTTATTGTCCAAAATTCAAGCAGTATCATTGCCTTTATCACTATTAGCAATTGACTTTTTTCGATCAGGGAAATGGCAGTTCAGAGACTGGATATCAAAATGGTACTTGTTTGGAATGTCTCTAGTTATTGGGGTAATTGGATTATTGTTTTTAAAGGAAGAATCATCATTATTGACAGACTATAATGGAAGCTCATTTTACGAAAATATTGTATTAGCAGGTTATTCATTATTGGTTTATTTATATAAATTAGTGGTCCCTTTCCCCTTGTCAGCATATTATCAACATCCCGACTTTTTAGAGCCTAGACATTACTTAGGTGTTTTGGCATTAATAGGATTACCTATTGCTCTTTGGAGATCATATAAAAATGAAAATAAGCTGATGTTTTTTGGCTTATTTTTCTTCCTTGCTAATGTGTTTTTTGTACTGCAATGGGTGAAAGCTGGGCAAGGATATCTGGCAGATAGATTTACTTATATTCCTTATTTAGGTTTGTTTCTTATCATAGGTGGGTATATTGATAAATCTATCAAAGAGAATACTTTTTCTTCTATGAAGAAATATGGGTTAGTAGTAATCGGACTAGTTTTTTGTGGACTTACTATCTTACAAAATAGTGTTTGGGCAAATGGAGAAACCCTATGGTCAAAATCCATTGAAGTCAATCCTAAATCTGCCAGATCTTATGCTGCTAGAGGCAATTATTTTGCTAGAAAAGGATTGGGTACTAATGCCCTTCAAGACTACAACAAGTCTTTAACCATTAAAGAAATTCCAGAAGTAAAAGAAAATAGAGCCAAGCTTTTGATGATGAATTCAAGAGATGAAAATGACTCAAGGCAAGCACTTAAAGATCTGTTATCATTCGAAGATAAAACGGCTGAGCAGTACATAAATATCGGAGCTTTATATGTCATGTTAAGCGAAAATCCTGATGCTTTAAAGTACTATCAAGAAGGTATGCAAAAATACCCTGAAGAATCTAAACTACCCCTTAATTCGGGTAGGGTACTGCAGGCTATGTCAAAATTTGAGGAAGCTTTGTTTGATTTTGAAAAATCAATTCAACTTAACCCTTCCCATTACGAAGCGTATTTCGAAAAAGGAAGATTGCTCAGAAATCTACAAAAGTTAAATGAATCTTTACCGTACCTAAATAAAGCCATAGAACTGTCTCCAACATTTTGCACTAGTTTTTATGAACGTTCAATGTTATATGCCAATGCAAATCAATTGGAACAAGCACGACTTGATCTAAAGAAAGCTATAGAACTTAACTGTGAAGATATTGATGAAAATTATAAACAACAATTAGGATTGTAATATATCTTAAAACCTAATCTTAAATATGATCCATAAATTAATCTTTCTTTTTACCATCATATTCTTATTTGGTTGTGTCAATCAACCCTTAATCAATCAAAAGATAGTAAGCTCAGACATAGCCAATTTTTGGGAAGCTTATGATAAAATGACCTCTACACAAGATACCACATTGCAATTGCAGTATATCAATGAACTGTACATTGATAAAGGCACTATAGGTCTTCAAAACATTATGGCACTTAAAAACTATACTGCCGAAGGGTATGTAGATGCAATTAATAAGTATCCAAAATTTTGGAATTCAATCAGAGCCAATACATTACAATCTAAAGACCATCAAGAGGACATTGTCAAGAGTATTCAAAAATTAAAGGCCATTTATCCTGATCTGAGCCCAGCTACCATCTACTTTACCATTGGTATTCTTAGAACAAATGGTACGATCATGGACTCTACAGTATTAATCGGTAGCGAAATGTCTTTTGCTGATAAAACTACTATTGTCGATGAACTGCCTGATTGGCGTAAACCATTTTTTACAGATTACAATCCAATTGAAGGGTTAGAGTTACTATGTACACATGAATACGTTCATACTCAACAGACAGCATTGGTAGATAATCTCTTAACGTATTGTCTATATGAGGGTGTGGCTGAATTTGTGTCCACTAAAGCTTTAGGAGTGCCTTCTGAAGTCCCAGCAATAAAATTTGGTAAAGACAATGAAGCAATTGTAAAAGCTGAGTTTGAAAAAGATTTATTCATTCCTCAACGAACTTATAATTGGCTTTGGGGACAAAACCAAAATGAGTTAAAAGTAAGAGATTTGGGCTATTATATCGGTTATTCCATATGTGAAAACTACTATGAAAAATCTAAGGATAAAACTTTGGCTATCAAAGAGATGATTGAATTGGATTTTAGCAATGAAGACCAAATTGAGGCGTTCGTAAATACTTCTGGATTTTTAACTGATTCACTAAATATTATTTATAAAAACTTCGAATCATCAATACCAACTGTAGTAGGTATTAAGTCCCTAGTCAATGGGAGTCAAGATGTCGATCCTACCGTAAAGCAAATTACCTTAAATTTTTCAAAACCAATGGACAAAGAAAACAGAGGTTTTGAATTTGGTCCACTTGGTGAGGAAAATGTTTTAAGAGTAGAGAAAGTCATTGGATTTTCGGAAGATGGCAAATCATTTACCATAGAGATTGGACTTGTGCCTAACAAGCAGTATCAAACTCTAGTTTCTAATCGATTTATATCTGTGGATGGGATTCCACTTAAACCGTATTTGATTGATTTTAAGACGAGGGTGAAATAGTTTGATCATAGTATTGCACCTATGTAAATAGAATGGGCGGCATTACTTAAACTTCTATCCATTGGTCCAAGGTTTTCAGAAAACGCATTTTGAGGAGTAGGTAATAATACTAACAATGCATACTCCAATGACCATTTATTTTTTCGTTTGCAAACCTTCCCAGACTTCTATTGTCATGTCAGGGTAATCGGAAATGATACCATCTACACCCATCTGGATAAGCTCGATAGTTCTTTCAGGTGTATTGACAGTCCATGGCACAAGGAGCATACCTTGTTGATGACAGAATTTGACCAATTGCGGATTAACAAGCTTATCATCAGGCGAATAGATTGTGGGAGTGTACCCTATCATATCGAGATGTTTTGTTGGAGGAAGTATGTCTTCTACCAGCATCACTGTTTTCTGAGAAGGATATTTGCTATGAAGTATTCGCAACGTCTCGTGATCAAAACATTGTACTGTCACTCTATCACTACAATCAGAACTGACAATTACTTGCATCACTAGATCAACAAATTCACTAACTTCTGGATGAAATATGTTGTCTTGTTCAGGCTTTCTTTTGATCTCAATATTGTAATATACTTCTCTACTTAAACCAGCTTTGTACTGCTCGATTTTAGAAAACATATCAGATAATAGAGGTTTTAATGCTTTTGTCTTTGTTTGATTAGGGAATCTTGGGTGGTCTTTCATCCCAACATCATAGGTTTTGATTTTATCGTAAGTCAGATTGTAGAGGTTGAATTCTTTTTCATTTTTCTCTGTAATTTCTGTACTATCGGGATGGGTACTTATCTCATGGTTAAAGAAAGGTTCGTGAGACAGGACGACTTTCTTGTCTTTTGACACGACAACATCCATTTCTAGAGTTCTAACACCTAACTCTAAGGCTTTTATATATCCTTCGATTGTGTTTTCAGGATAAAGACCTCGACATCCTCTGTGTCCTTGAATATCCAATGTGTCTTTCATATTTGATTGATTACAACTAAAAAGTGAAATAAGTACAATGAAAATGAAACAATAATTAATATTAAATGACATATGTACTAAAAGTATAGACCACCAGATAATACAAAATAAGTTCGGTCATCTAAGACTACTTTTGGCTCTAAGTAGATATCAAACCATTCTCTATCAATACGAGTGAATATTCCTACATTCACAGCTACTCTCGTATCTCCTAATCTTGCTAAATTGATTCCAGCAAATGGACTAAATGTATATTCTTCTATTGAAAATAGTCTATATCTTGCATCTAGGTCAATGGCATAATTGGTATTTTTCTTTATATAATAAGTGTATGTGATACTTGGATGAAACCTTTCAGTGACGAAATATGCTAATTTTGCTTGACCACCAAAGACAACTGGCTTTGTAAATGCAAGTGTAGTCCCTATTCCAAAATCGATTTGTTGAGCTGATCCATTTAGGGCCAAAAAAGCAAAAATAATTATAATTGAGATTCGTTTCATGATTCTATTTTAGGTATGCTTTTTTTAACAATATTGTTGATAATAATTTTTCCATGGTCTCTAGTATTTTCAATAAAAAGCTTGGAGGTGTCCAACCCACTTTGGAGTACCCCGGCTATGTACAAACCTTTGATATTGGACTCAAATGTATGCTCATTATAAATTGGAGATGCTGATTCGTCATTTTGTAATGGTATTCCTATCTTGCTTAACCAATCATAGTCAGGGCGGTATCCTGTCATCGCCAATACATAATCATTTGGTATAGTAATGATACCTTCTGGAGTACTAATGTCGATTGCATCTGGCCTAATTTCCATTACATTCGAATTGAAATATGCTTTTATTGAGCCTTCTTTTATTCTATTTTCAATATTTGGAAGAATCCAGTATTTTACTTTCTGATAAAGCATTTCTTCTCTGACGATCATGGTTACATTTGCTCCTTTTTGCCATGTTTCTAATGCTACATCACAAGCACTGTTGGCTCCCCCGATTACAGCTACATTTTGTTTGATATAAAGATGTGCCTCATCATAATAGTGCTTAACTTTAGGAAGACCTTCTCCAGGAATATTCAACATTCTAGGAAAATCATAGAAACCAGTTGCAAGTATAATGTTTTTAGCCCTATAGATATCCTTATTGGTCGTTACCATAAATCCATCATTTTGGACAACGTCGCTTACTTTCTCTTGGTAGTAGATGTCTAGGTTGTAATTGTCTGCTAGTCTTCTGTAGTATTCTAATGCTTCCTGTCTGGTGGGCTTATCATTGTGAGAAATGAATGGCACATTACCAATTTCTAAATTTAAGGAAGTTGAAAAAAAAGTCATATTAGCTGGAAAATTGTAGATAGAATTAACTAATACACCTTTTTCCAATACCACATAGCTTAATCCTTGCAGTGCAGCTTGTATGCCACAACTGATGCCTGTCGGACCAGCGCCAACAATTATAAGATCTAATATAGGTTTGGTATTCATCTTAAATTCTATGTCAAATATACTAAATCAAACATAAAACAGCGAAAATTAGTTGGATGGTTTATATAGTCATTGTTAATCAGACCTAAATAAAGGTCAATGCTTTTTACTAATTGAAGATAAAGTCTATTATACGGATTAAACTATTATGGTTCGATCTTTGTACTTTACAATTAATAACATTTCATTTATGAAAGATAATATACCCCGTTTGACAAAATTTGATTCTATAGATAAATTGCCTTCAAAGGATGCGAATTGTGTCAAGCAAGCTATAGAATATCTAGGGTATGCCTATGCACCATACAGCAATTTTTTAGTAGGAGCTAGTGTGATGATGGCTGACGGCACTCTATATGGTGGAGCAAATCAGGAGAATGCTTCCTACCCACTTTGTATGTGTGCAGAAAGGGTGGCTTTATATCATGCTGCGATGATGGAACGATCTCAAAAGATTTCTTGCATCGCCATAACTGCCAAACATCATTCTAAAAAATTAATAGACCCAGCAATGCCATGTGGTGCCTGTAGACAGGTGATCAACGAATACGAGTCTATCAACAAAGCCAAGATTAAAATATACCTCATCAATGACAACCAAGAAGTCTATATGATCGATTCTATTAAGCCCTTGTTACCATATTCTTTTGATGGCTCGGTGTTGGATGCATAAGTTAAAAGCATAGTCGGCTGCCTAGCTTCAACATAAATTAAGTTTGTAGTCTATACCGTTGATACATTATGTTTAAAAGGAGACTGCTTTTCTATACCTTTAATTTACTCATTTCTCTTGCGTTGCTCTGAGCTTAGTGGAAGAGAATGTTTTAGGCTTTTATTTTATAAAGTCCACTATCAACTGGTCTTTTATCGTATGTCGTGCAAATATTAGCCTATAAAAAAAACCTCTATTCACATTGAAGTAAACAGAGGCTTGCATTATGTTTTGAATCGTTGGTTTCTAACTCACAGGTACAACAGATTTATACTTTCTAAATTCTTCTTGCATATAATTTAAGAATTCTTCTTCATTTGAGAAACGATCAATTAGCTTATCCATTTCCGACTTTTTATTTGAGAAATGGTGAACATAGTTTTCGATATCAGCTTTCTTAATCTTATTATCACTAAGTATGATTAATCTCTCGACCACATTTCTAAGCTCTCTAATGTTACCTGTCCAATTTATTTGTTGTAGTAATTTCATTGCTGATGGATCTACTGCCTTTTCTGGCATGTTGTACTCCTCACAAATATTGCAGATAAAATGATCTACCAATTGAGGAATGTCATCTCTTCTTTCATTTAGACTAGGTACTTCGACTACTATGACTGCTAATCTGTGATATAAATCCTCTCTAAATCTTCCTTGAGCAATCTCAAGCCTTAAATCTTTATTGGTCGCAGCTAAAACTCTTACATCAACTGTCAATTCTTTTTCGCCTCCTACTCTAGTTATTTTACTTTCTTGTAGAGCTCTTAGTACTTTTGCTTGAGCTGACAATGACATATCACCTATTTCATCTAGAAATAATGTTCCTCCGTGAGCTTGCTCAAATTTTCCAATTCTCTGTTTATGAGCAGAAGTAAATGAACCTTTTTCGTGTCCAAATAATTCACTTTCTATCAATTCAGAAGGTATTGCAGCACAATTGACCTCCACTAAAGGAAATTCCTTTCTATTGCTCTTAGTATGTACCCATCTAGCGACAAGTTCCTTACCTGTACCATTCTTACCATTGATTAAAACTCTAGCATCGGTAGGAGCTATCCGTTCAATAGTATCCTTAATAAATGCTATAGATTTAGAATCTCCAATTATCTCTTGGACACTATTTTTAGTGACTTTCTTTTGAAGAACCTTCTTTTCAGTGATCAAAGATGACTTATCCATTGCATTTCTGATGGTAATCAACATTCGATTTAGATCTGGCGGCTTCTGAATAAAATCAAAGGCACCTTTCTTTACAGCTTCTACAGCAGTATCTATATTGCCATGACCGGATATCATAATTACTGGAATGTCGGGAGCAATTTCTTGAAGTCGCTCAATGGCTTCCATACCATCCATTTCTGGCATCTTGATATCCAAAATAACTACATCATATTTGTTTTGCTTGATTTTGACCAAACAACTCAAACCATCTCCTACTTCTTCAACATCATATTTTTCAAATTCAAGAATGTCTCTAAGTGTCCTTCTGATTCCTGCATCATCATCTACAATAAGTATCTTTGCCATAATTGTTTCAACTATTTAATAAGTTTTTTGTGATTGTCTGGAGCTGTTAATATTTAACCTTAACTCCTGACTATCTTGTAAATGTAAAGATATATTAAATATTTTGATAATATGTAACTAATTGATTGTTTTATTTACTGAGGGAGAAGTAATGGGTGGGTTTTTATATTTATTTTATTCGCCTTGCCTAATTAATTTAAAAATTTTCAAATATGTACCGTTAGGTATTAAACAAAAAAAAAGCTCGTTAGATTTTATTCTAACGAGCTTGGTATCTTACTAAGACATTTCTATTTTTTTATTTTGACACCTGTGGCCATGAATTTTAATTCTACGACTGGCTCTGTGATTGCTGCTATTTCTTCTTCAGACTTACCTTCATCCTCAGCGTAATGTCTCAATTCATCTACAGATGTTTCTTCTGAGTATGCTTTACCTTTCATAATAACGGTACCTCCAGCTAAATCAAATGGCATAAAAAATCCATAATCTTCAAATTTCACAAACATTGATTCAGATTTTGCATTTTTGGATACGATGGTCATCCAACATCCTTTTGCCTGACAAACGCCAGATACCTTGCCTTCTACTACTACATCATTTACTTCCTTACTCTCTTCTAATTGAGTTAATAAATCATCATATGATATAATGTTTTTGGCCTCAAACTCGGTACCAAATTCTGTCTTTTTTACACCATCTTGACCAACGGCATTGTTTGTCTTACATGCAGTAATTGCAAAAGCAAAAAGCATAAGTAGTATTAGATTATTTCTTTTCATTGTGTTAAATTTTTTATTGATTAAATGTATAACTCACTGTTAAATAGAAACTTGCAAATCACAACCTTTTGTGTAGAATTCCAATAAACAATAATATGCCATTCTACTAAGTTATAGGGCAAAGATAATATCTACTTATATATGAAGCAACAAATACACTTAATTAATTACGCATTTTCCTTATTTTTAGCTGCACTAAGCAATTTGTGGCAAAGTAGAATGTATAAAATCATGAATTATGAGAGGTGTATTTTCGATTCTAGTGTTGCTCATTACCACAATCCATCTTCAAGCTCAATGCGTCAAAGGTAATTGCACTAATGGCTATGGTAAATATATAATTTCTTCTAATTCCTATTATGAAGGAGAGTTTGTCCGCAGTAAATTCGAAGGTAAAGGCAAACTCAAATATTCTAATGGGGATTTTTATACAGGTTCATTTAAATCGGGATTAAAGCACAAGTTTGGAAAGTACACATTCCATGATGGGTCTAATTACATTGGCGATTTTTCTAGAGATCAGCGAGATGGTAAAGGTAAAATGGTTTTTAAAAATGGGGAAGTCTATAAAGGCAACTGGATAGATGGAGTCATGCAAGGTCAAGGTCAATATGAATTTAAAAATGGTGCTGTTTACGAAGGGCATTTCTTAGCTGGAAACTTGCATGGT
>JBBKVK010000150.1:0-12529 GCA_037968395.1 Saprospiraceae bacterium
CCACAGTGGGCAAATTTTATACAGATGACCAATTAAAAGCTTGGGGCGATCGATTTGGAGCTGAAGAAGGAGATGTAGTATTTATCTTAAGTGGCGAAACAGAAAAAACCAGAAAGCAACTCAGCGAATTAAGGTTAGAAATGGGTAAAAGATTAGGACTCATGAAAGCAGGAGATTACAAACCATTATGGGTCATAGATTTCCCTCTTTTAGAATGGGATGAAGAATCCAATAGATTTCACGCCATGCACCATCCCTTCACTTCACCTAAGAAAGAAGACATCCCACGTATGATGAATGGTGACCACGAAACTATGAAATCACTAAGAGCAGATGCTTATGACTTAGTCATCAATGGCTCTGAGATTGGAGGAGGATCCATCAGAATACATGACAGAGCATTGCAGTCAAAAAACTTTGATTTACTTGGATTTACTAAAGAAGAAGCAGAAGATCAATTTGGCTTTTTAATGGGAGCATTTGAGTATGGAGCACCACCGCATGGAGGAATTGCTTTCGGATTTGACAGACTATGCGCAGTAATGAATAATCAAAGTTCGATACGTGACTTCATTGCATTTCCAAAAAACAACCAAGGCAGAGACATGATGATCGATGCTCCTAGTAAAATTGATGGTGGACAATTAAACGAACTTAGCCTAAAGGTTGAACTTAAAGCAAAAGAATAACAGTATAAGTATTCGGCTTAATTGATAAAAAGAGGCTATCTCGATATGAGACAGCCTCTTTTTGTATTCTATTAACCTTAGGGCACCAAATGTACTTTAGAGTCAACAAACTTTATAGATTTATTATTGACATATACACCATTTAAATACAATTTAATTAATCAAATCCCTTACAATAGGGCATGTCATGCAATGCGATCCTCCCCTTGCTCTAGATAGTTCGCTACTAGGTATAGTAATGATCGTATTTTTAAGTGTAGCTGGATTGACCACTCCGTCTTCAATTTTTTGTAAAATATCTTTGGCTGTAACGACATCGTAGCCTGCTTTTTTAAATGCCATTTCTGTTCTCGAATTTCTATCATAAGTGATGGCTACTCCAGGTTGAAGTGTCACTAGATTACATCCATCTGTCCATTGCTCTCGCTCTTGGTAAGGCGACTCTCCATCTCCACTAAAGATAAACCTCATGTTAGGGTTAATCTCCTTTAAAATAAAACTCTTTACACTGTCGTAAGTCGCTTGTTTGCCATTATCTCTGTATACTATTACATTACTACTATTACCATCATAAATAATTGGTTTGAAACAAACCAAACTGTCTTTATCTAACCTGGTAAATAAAGTGTCAATGTGCATACAAGATCTATCATTTGGAATATTGATTTGTACTACATTTTTTACAATACCCTTACTAAACATAAGTTCTTTGATACATTGTATAGCGTAAGGTGTAGTCCGCTCAGATGCTCCAATTAACAAAAAATCTTTGTCTAACAACATCATATCACCACCTTCAATACTGACTTGTTCGCCTTTTTTAGATGGTGGAAAAAGTTCTATATCATTGATATTGATGATCCTTCCTTCTTTCTTTACCTGGGCAAACATAGGGTGTGCTGCAAAAATAAACCTTGTAAGTAGGTTTTCTCTAAACCTTGCTATCTTGGCTGCCTTGGTGATGATCACATGATCATTGACTGATACGGCGATATCTCTAGTGAAAATAAAATTGGGAATTGGGTCAAAAAAAATATGATCGTCTTCTCGCAAATACCCCGTAACCATTACATTGGTTAAAGTACGATTGTCCATTTCAAGCAAAACAGCTTTATCTTTTGAAGGTAACTCCTCATAGTCAATCACTTTATCGATTAGTTCTAGTTTTAACTCAGGAGAAGCCTCTAATGCTTCAAAAATAAGCTCTTCTGTCTCTAAGACATTTTGTGGTCCGACAAATTCATCCAAGACATCAGTAAAAACATCATGTTCTTCCATCATCTGAGGTACATAAACAATGTCATCAAAAAGCAATTCTTCTGCTCTTTTTGGTGTTATTCTAGCAATACCTCTATCTGGTCTGTGTACTAATACTTTCCTTAATTTGCCTATTTCTGAATCTACTGATATCATAAATTATATTTGGCTCAAATGTCTGATATTTTTTTTGATTAAAAAAATATGTCAAGTATCCATTTCATTCAAATCCTTAGTTTAGTTAGACTCTATTTATCTTGATTAAAAAAGAGAATATTTTATCACAACTTTAAGGTCATTATTTTGGTAGCTTTCGAATGGCCCACACCAACAATCAATAATGCCAAATCTACTGTAATCTAGATATGACCTGTAATATAATGACCCAATAGAATAAGATAGATCCAACTCCACCATACCCTTGTAAATGAACTTAACTCCAATTGTCTTCTGTAGTAATACATTCTTCCAAGTATCTTCTGTATCTAAGGTATACAAATCTTCTGTTCTGGTTTTTTCAGAAATCTCTCCCTTACTTTGTTCGGTTATAAAAGTTTGCACCCCATTTAAGTTGTAATTTAGATTTACTCCAGCATAGGGTGATATCGCGAGTCTTTTCAAGTAGAGGTCCCACCCCACCATTATAGGAGTGTTTAATTTGTTGATCTTAGTGGTAGATTTTGAATAATATTTAAATCCATTACTTTGGTTTTCATTATCATAAACAGAATAGTTTCCTGTACTCAACATTTCGACTCCAGTCGTTATTCTCAACTTATTTTTAAACAATACGGAAGGATATAAACCTATGACTGGACTTATATATCCTTTATTGCCATTGCTATAATTATCACTTGGAAAACTGGTAGAAATTCCAGCTCCGACAGCAACATTCCAAGAAACTTGACCATCTAATTGAAAAAAACCTAAGAGGAAAACAAACACGGTAGTAATCATTTTATTTTTCATAAGTTGACTTTTAAGTTGTTAAATAAAAAATGAAAAACACTAATTCTTCATATTCTAAAAGACAGCTTTCTTAAAATAAAAGGTTGGGTTATTAAGAATGTAAATATCAATTTGAAGACAAGCGGATAATTCTTGATTGTTCGTTTAAGTGATCGATTTCAACCATTAAATATCCATCAATTAAGATTTCTTCAATGATTTCTGGCCATTCAATAATACAATATCTACCACTATCTAACATCTCATCTACCCCTATTTCAATAGCTTCTTCTATCGATTTTAATCTATAGAGATCCATGTGGTACATAATATTACCGTTATACCTCACGTACTCATTGACTATTGTGTATGTTGGACTTGTCACAGCTTCGTTTACACCCAATAATTTCACAAATTCTTTAATTAAGGTAGTCTTACCTGCTCCAAGTTCTCCTTTTAACAATATCACTTTATCATTACCTAATGCATGAAGGAGCCATTGGGCCACTTCAGACACTTCTTCTAATCTATACTGTTTTGTTACAGGTTCATTCATTACAAGCCAACTTTACTATAATATATTATCAAGTTCTTGAGGATGCCAAAATAGGGTTGCAAAATCCTGAACTTTGTCGTTTATAATTACAACACCTTCATCTTCTAAACGTTTTTGCATGGCACTTGGAGGAGTAAAGAATGCTCTACCTGATAATTCACCCTTTCGATTTACAACTCTGTGAGCAGGCACATTACTTTCTTTATGAACTTTATTCAATGCCCAACCAACCATTCGAGCAGAACCTAGTGCTAAAAAATCAGCTATTGCACCATAGGTTGAAACTCTACCTTTTGGTATTAGTTTAGTCACATCATATACTTGATCAAAATAATTCACTTTATCCACAATTCCAACTACTTTTGCACAAATGTAATAAAGACAATTAATTTTATGCTTAAAACTAAAATATATGCTTCTCAAGTTGGCAATCTTAGCGATGCTAGATACTTTGCTGCTTGGGGTGTAGATTATATTGGATTTGTAATTGATAGTGGCCTTAGTGTTACGTCTATCAAAGAAATGATTGACTGGGTAGAAGGTCCAGAGTACATCATGGAACTGGAAGGAATAGATAGCTCACCGGAGACTATAGGTGCAATGGCAGGATTAGAATTAAGCAAAGTAATGACTACTCCATTTTTTGGCGGATACCTTCCTCCTTCAATGATTCATTTACCCTCAAATATTTTTCCTAAAGTTAATCATGCAGATGAACAAATAATCAAAATAGAAGGAAGTTTTGGCTCATTAAGAGAAGATGACCTTAGCTCTCTTAGACAAGTATGTAGTCAAAACAAGATCTGGGTTGATGTAGATTTTTCTGTTGAAGATTTAGATTATTTACTCAATGAAATTAGTCCTTTGGGACTGATTATCCGAGGTGGTGTGGAAGAAAAAGTGGGACTTAAAAATTTTGATGATTTAGACGCAATATTTGAACATTTAGAAGTATTCGATTAAATAAGACCTTGATTTAGTTAACGATACATTAAACTACTGAATATATCCTAAGTCTTATGTAAAGGCTGTTATTTTTGTGTGAATTTAATCATAATTTTTTTTGAATGAGAACTACAACAATTATCCTTTTGATTTTATCCTTAGTAATATCTAAAGAGGCATTTAGTCAAATAAAAAATGCTAAGGTCAAATACAGTGAAACAATCCATATCGAACTTCCAGAACACGTCCAGACTATGGGCAGAGATATACCTCCATCAAGAGAGATCAAAAAAATATTATTTGTAAATGGATTGGAGTCTAGCTACATTGTCAATTTAGAAGATAAGGAGATTGAGGAAGGAGATGATTTAAAAAGAAATCAAAGACGAGGGAGAGGCTTTAGAATGTCGTCTACTAACAGTAGTATCTACACAAATACTGAAGAAAACTTATTTTTAGAAAAAATCAATATGTTTGATAAAGACTTTCTAATAAAAGAAGATATAAAAACTTACAAATGGAAAATCATTGCCACTGAGCAAAGAGAAATATTAGGTTATACCTGCATGAAAGCAGAGTATCAAGATACATCTCAATTGGTAACAGCATGGTTTGCTCCTCAACTCCCATTGTCTTATGGCCCAGCTGGATATAATGGACTTCCAGGACTAATACTTGCTATTGCGATTGGAGAAGATAGAATTATTTTAGCTTCTTCTTTAGTTTCAGATTTAAAAGAAATAAAAATTGAAAAACCCACGGATAAGAAAACATACACTAGAGAAGAATTTAATACAATACGAGATGAAAAAATAGAAGAAATGAAAGCCATGTGGGGAGGAAATAGAAGAAATCATTAATTAGCTTTAAATGCACTTATTTACAAAATACTATGTCTAGAGTAACTCAAATTATATTTTTTCTTTTAATAGCTTTATACGGCTATAGTCAATCATATACGGTTAAAGGGAAAGTATTTGACGATCAAAATCAACCACTAATTGCAGCAACTATTGTAGCATTAAATCCGTCAGATAGTACTATGGCTGGATTTGCAATATCAGATAATTCTGGCTATTTTGAGATAAAGCCTCTAAGTGGTGGAAGTTATACTTTACAGATTACCTTCATCGGTTACGGTACTTTTGAAAGACCATTTAGTACAGAGACTGGTGTCAAAGTCGTAGATATGGGAGATATCATACTAAACTCAGGACTCAACACCTTAGATGAAGTAATCGTAAAGGGCGAATTCATACCAATTTTAATAAAAAAAGATACGGTTGAATACAATGCAGACGCTTATAGAGTGAGACCAAATGCCAATGTGGAAGAACTACTAAAGCAGTTACCTGGAGTCCAAGTAGAAAGCGATGGTACTATTACAGCACAAGGTGAAGAGGTGAAAACTGTCACTGTAGATGGTAAAAAATTCTTCGGAAATGATCCAAAAATGGCTACTAAAAACATACCCGCTGATGCTGTCAAAAAAATACAAGTTTTTGATCAAAAATCCGACAAATCAGAGTTTTCAGGAGTAAATGATGGCAATGACACAAAAACAATCAATTTAGAACTAAAAGATGGAAAAAAGGTAGGCTTATTTGGCAATATAGAGGCTGGATACGGTACAGACAACAGGTATAAATCTAAGTTGAGCATCAATAAGTTTGGCACAAAATATCAAGCTGCTGGATTGTTATCTTACAATAACATTAATGATCAAGGATTTTCGTTTTCAGAATACCAAACTTTGACTGGCAGTGGTGGTGGATTTAGGGGTAGAAATTCGAATATAAATGGACCAGTGAATTGGGATGGTTTGGCAAACGGTAATACTACGAGTCTGACAGGTGGCCTTAATTTATCCTTAACTCCTAGTAAGAAATTTGAACTGACTACAAGCTACTTTCTAACAATGGTAGATAAGATATCTATTGACCAAAACGCTACAGAGTACACCTTGGCAAATAGAAATTATTTTGAAGAAACTACCAGCAACAATGATAGTTATAGTCTAGGCCATAATGTCAATTTTGAGATAGAAGCTAAACCAGATAGCACTCAAAGGTTAGATGTAGATATCACTTACAAAAGGAATAACTTCGACAATTCATTCACAAAATTTCTTCAAAATATATCTACTACAGATATTGTAACTTATGATAGTAATCAAGATTATTATACCAAAGCAAGCAATGATGACTTTAGTGGAGAGATTGAATATAATAAAAGATTGGGTAAAATTGGTAGGGTTTTAACTTTAGAAGGAGCATATGGCTTAGCTATTAGCAACGATTCTAGTTACATTGATCAATTTAATAATGAGTATAATATTAATGACATGATGACATTAAAAATACTCCAGGATCAACTTTCTAGGCAAGATAATAATACATTCTCCATGCTTGTCAACTATAAAGAGCCACTGGGTAATAATAACTACTTAGACTTATTTATTGAACGCAAGAATATAAACAGTGATAAAATAAAAGATTTCTTTGACTATGATATTCAAAACTTATCAGTTAGAACCTTTAATGAATCATTGTCTACATTGACAAATAATGACATCACTTATAATAGAGCAGGATTAGAATACACCATTGATAAAGAAAACTATACTTTAGGAATTAAAGGTACGTACAACCATTCTGTATTAAATGGTGCAATAGTTGGTGAGCCAAATATCAATAATAGCTACAATTACTTTCTACCAGAAATCTCTTACAGACTAACTGAACCTAATATCAGAATAAATTACCGAACTAGAGTATCAGAACCTTCGTCCAATCAACTACAATCCATAGTAGATAACTCCGATCCTACAAAGCTCTACACTGGTAATCCCAACCTAAGGCCTGAGTATAGTCACGAACTCTCAGGAAGGTATCACTTCTTTGACAGGTTTAACCTGAATGGCATGTTTGCATCCTTATCATATACTTACACTACTGATAAAATTGTAAATGCTCAAACATTCTTAGACAACAATATTAGACAAACTAAACCGATAAATACCGATAATTACCAGCGACTAAGGGCATCTGTCTTTTATACAACTCCTATAAGACCAGCAAAGTTAAAAGCGACTATTAGGCTAAATGGTACACTGTCGAAAGGTATTAATATTGTAGATGGCCTGGAAGACAATGTCACAACTTCAAGTCCTAGCCTTAATCTCTCCTTTGAAAACACCAATAACAAAGTTGTGTCCTTGAGATTAGGTACTGATCTATCCTACAACCAGAATAAATATCAAATAAACGACCTACAAAATGTAAACTTTTTTGTTCAGAACTATGACGCCTCTCTATTAATTAATTTACCAAAATCGTGGTACTTCGATGCGGATTATAAGGTTCAGATATATTCAAAAGAAGCCGTTGGTGATGACAATACCTTACAATTAGTAAATGCATCTATAAGTAAAGGTATTAATAAGGAAAGGTTGATGATCAAGTTATCCGCTTTTGACTTATTAAACCAAAACAGAGGATTTAGTAGGACAATCGACAACACATCAGTACAGCAATCAATTACTAATTCGATACAACAATACTTCATGTTGTCTTTTGTGTATAAATTAACAGCATTTAGCCCTGACAATAATATTAGGATAGGAAGACATTGATTGATTTAAAACCTTAAGCCATTAGAAAAATAGTATTACTTCTAGCATTGCTTTCATTTAGCTTTTCACTAATAGGTCAAAAGCCAAACCATCTTTTTATATATCTTGAAGATATATTAAGCGATGAGGTGAAAATCACTTATGGTGATCATATATTAAAAGACGAAAAATTAATAAAGGACATTATAACAATTGATTCTTCAGCATTTTATAGGAAACTAGAAAATATCTTGTTGAAACTACCATCAGGCAAAAGGAATATTCTCTTTTTTATCCATGGTCTTTGGGCTGATGCTCCTTCCTTTAGTGAACCTTCAGGATACATCTTGCAGCAAGAAGTTATTAACCAAAACGAAAGTCCTTATGGATTGACCATCTCACTGCAATGGAATGGCACATTTAATTATAAAGAGGATTATGACATCACAAAAAAGGCTGGCGAAAAATATGATCAGATATTACAAAATCTATTTAATAAAATAGGAAGAATTAATCCAGATTATCGAGCTGCGTATTTGATTCATTCTATGGGACACCACGTATTCTATCATTTAATCAAACAATCAGAAAAATCAAAATGTCTTATTACAGTTAATAAAGTTATCTCTTGTGCTGGAGATATTAGTGATACTCTTTTTCAAGATGATACTATGTATAAAGTCATTTCTTATACCGATTCTTCAATAATATTTTACAACAATCTTGATAGGACACTAAAAATAGCACAAACAGCCGTCGAAGGTAATAGACTAGGTATTGTGGGGCCATCAAACAAAAATGAACTCGGCAAGAATATAAAAGTGAAAGATCTAACAGAATTAAATGACTTCGAATCCATTCCTGGTAGTATGAGCCTGCATCGGTATTATTATGACAGCCCTACCGTCAGAAAAATCATCAGAGAAGAACTCAGCTTCAAATAGAAAATACAAGAAGTTTTTATTTAAATAATTTACAAAAAATAAATTGGCTTTGATCTGTGGAACTTAATGTTTCGAATTTTCGCTATAAAGTTGAACACTTTTATAAATCTCCTCAGTGGGATTTTTTATTTTAAATCACAAATCTTTAAATGACGAATTTAATCAACGAAGCGAACAGAGTTTTAAATGACGATGTTATCATGCAATTATCAAGACAAATTGGAGCTCAAGACCCAAACCAAGTAAAAAAAGCTACACAAGCTATTTCAGAGTTATTACTAAACGCTATATCTAAAAATGCTGGTAACCAATCAAGTGGAGAAGGGCTGTTCGGAGCAATCAAAAGAGATCACGATGGAGGTATCTTAGGAGACTTAATGGGGGTACTGACTGGTAATAAGAAAGCTAATAACCCTAAAACAACTGATGGCACTGGTATTATCAATCACTTACTAGGAAAAAGACAATTAGAAGCAGCTCAGATCATCAATCAAGTCAGCGGATTAGATATATTCAAATCAGGTGTTTTAATGCAATTGATTGCCCCAGTCATAATGGGAGTAGTAGGACAACAACAAAAATCTAGCGGATTAGATTTAGGCGGATTAGCTAGCATACTATTAGGTGGTGGCCAACAACAACAACAACAACAACAATCTCAAAGTAATACTGGTATTTTCGCAAAATTATTAGACCTTGATGGAGATGGCAGTGTAATGGACGATCTACTTAACATTGGTATGAAAATCTTAAAGAAGTAAGATAAATAATTACTTAAATTTTGTAGGGTGTTTATTTAAATCGACACCCTTTTTTATTGTCAAAAAGCTATGGTTCCATATTCTTAAAGAATATCTTAGGATTACTGCTGATTAACCTTATTAATCGCCCTAAAGATAAAGTAAACCGGAACACCAGCTATTAGTATCAATGTGCCTACTACAGCCTCTAATTGCAACGACCCTAAAGTATATATCACAAAAGATAGCAGAATGACCAAATAAATAATTGGCACAAAAGGATAAGCTTTTAAATAGAAAGCAGGTTTATCATTGTACTTTCTCCTAAAATAAAAAATAGAGGATGCTGCTAACGCCATAAACACTAAATCCATAAATGTAACAAAAGTCAATAGCTTTGTAAAAGAACCCCAAATAAGAACTAAACAACAAGCCCATCCTGCTTGAAGTAAAATAGCAAAATTTGGAGTCTTGAAGGTTGGGTGTACTCTTGACAATGATTGAAAGAAAACACCATCTTGGGCCATGGCGAAATAAATACGTGGTGCAGTCATTGTATATATAGCAATAGTGCCAAAAATAGAAATGGTTATTACCAGAGCAACAAGCTTTCCTCCGCCTGTAATGGCATTTGCTACTGCATCTCCAGCT
This sequence comes from Saprospiraceae bacterium, assembly GCA_037968395.1. Taxonomy (GTDB): domain Bacteria; phylum Bacteroidota; class Bacteroidia; order Chitinophagales; family Saprospiraceae; genus JADKBO01. The sequence continues at coordinate 10,344 of JBBKVK010000150.1, forward strand.
ATCCTTTCTGACACCATCATTTCTTGAAGTGGTGTCATGCCCATATAAGCAATAATTACCAAAAGGTATACCAACATGACTGTACCTGTACCATAAAGCATAGCTCTTGGAACTGTCCTTTGTGGATCAATAGCCTCACCTGACAAATAGGTGGCATGGTGCCAACCGCCAAAAGACCAGAAAACCCCTACAAATGCTATTAAAATACCCGATGCTAGATTATCTGGCTTTTCTACTTGCATTCCAGAAACAATATTACTACTATCTCCAGCAATAAAATATGCGCCTAATAGAATAATGAGAAATAAAGCAAATAGCTTAAGTCCAGTAAAAACATTAGAAAGTGATTGAGACACTCCCACCCCTCTAATATTTATAAGCGATAGGCCTATTATAGTAACTACCGCTATTATTTTCTTATCCATTTCATCAACAGAAATAAAAAAATTGAGATAATCAGAAAACGCTAATCCAAGTGCTGCCAATGCCCCTGTATTGACAATAAGAAGAATTATCCAACCATATAAAAATCCAGCTAATGGCCCAAAAGATTCTTTGATGTAAACGTATACTCCGCCAGACTTAGGAAATCTTGCACCTAGTTCACTAAAAGTTAAAGCTCCCAAAAATGTTGCAATTCCTCCCAATACCCAAGGAATGAGCGCATATCCATAATGAGGAAGATTTTCTATTGTTTTAGCTGGAGTGATAAATATCCCAGAACCTATACAAGACCCAATGGCGATCATTGTCAGACCATATAATGTTAGCTTCCTATTTAACTGCCCCATACATTTATCTTTTACTAAACGTTACAAATTAAATGCAAACTACAAAAAGGTATAATATTCAATATTCTTTATTTGGAATAATATTGTATTTTTAAATCCTAAAGAAATTTAATACAACTTTTTACTATATTCAAGCTAATATTATAAATCGTCATTGATCAATAAATATTTAATATTACTATTTTTTATATTATTCTCATTTAATCTGAGTGGTCAATACTATGGTCAAGATATTCTTGCAGGAGCTAAAAAAGTAGAAATTCCTTTTACTTATAAACAAGGTTTTTTATTGGTTGACTTCAAATTACAATACATTCTTCCTATAAAACTAATATTTGATACTGGAGCTCAAAACACAGTAATTTTTGACAAATCCATAACGGACAAGATAAATACTATATATTCTAAAGAAATAAAAATCGTTGGAGCAGATCTTACAAAGCATATTGATGCATACATAGCAAGAAGTCTATATATCAATCAATATAACAATTACAATCCTAAAAATTCTATAGCAGTTGTAAGAGACATAATTGTTTTAAAAGAAGACGTAGTAAAATTAGGAGAAATTGTAGGAACAGAAATTCATGGAATAATTGGTGCTAATTATTTTAAAGGTTTAATTGTGGAAATTAACTATATGAAAAATAAGATCACCCTACACGATCCAAGGTATTTTAATTCAAAAAAGTATGAAAAATTTGAAAAAACGCCTCTGCATATATATAATTCTAAACCATACATAAATGCCCTTTCTTATGTGAATAATTCGGATCCTGATACTCTCAATTTTTTATTGGATACTGGGGCTGCATTGTCCCTTTTACTACAATATAACAATAACGATACTTTAAGGAGAGTATTACCTGCTAATGTAATTGAAGGCAGTCTAGGTAACGGATTAAGTGGTCCAATTATGGGACATGTTGGTGTCATAGATTCCTTTTGTATTTCGAAAAATATAACTTTTAGTAAGCTTATTACATATTTTCAAAATTTTTCAGATTTTAGCTTAGATAGCTCATATGTCTTTCGAGATGGAATTATTGGTAATTCTCTATTGCGTAAGTTTCATTTAGTCATAGATTACCACAATGAAGTTGTATACTTTAAACCAAACAAAAACTTTAAAACTGAAATTGTCTATGACAAGAGTGGATTAAGTGTAATTGCTACCGGAAAAAAACTAAATAAATACATCATTACGAATGTCCTCAAAGGGAGTCCTGGTGATAATGCTGGCATCCAAATAGGAGATCAGATTGTCAAAATAGGTTGGAGGGGAAATTTTTTCCTTTCTCTACAAAATATTTCTGATTTACTTTCAAAAAAAGAAGGTAAAGAAATTGAAATGCGAATTTTGAGAAATGGAGAAAAGCTGAATAGGTATTTTAT
>JBBKVK010000151.1:0-2513 GCA_037968395.1 Saprospiraceae bacterium
GTAGAATTCACCTTATGTTAACAATAAAATTTAGTACAATATTTAATCTACTGTTGAAGAATTGCCCTAAACCAAACGGTGCAAAATATACACTAGTAGAATTATCTGAAACGATTGGTATCTCACGCCCACAATTAACACAATATAAGATGGGAAAGCATAATAACCCAACTTTAGAGAGCATACGCAGTATCTTAGATGTATTTGGTATGCCGATTACCCTACTAGATTGTAAGAATGAGGAAGAAGCCTTGCAATTGATAAAAGATGTTCAATCTGGACGTGTAAATTCTACTGTTCATTTTCGCAATCCTGATGCACGTGGTTTATCTGATGAAGCATTAACTCAGGTCGAGTCTATATTTGAATGGATTGTTAAACGTGAAAAGGCAATACGAGATGGCAATGATATTCCAGAATTGCCAGAATTTAGTTCAGATGATTAATATCCACACTACTTCGAGAGTAGAGAATGATTGCAACGGTTAATAAGAAAAAGATTAAGCAAGCTATTCAGAATCTGAATTATGATTGGAGTAAATATACGTTTGATCATTTTGTTACACATGTCGAATCTTTACGAAAACGTGAAATGGTCATTGTGCCAATGCAACGTTTAAAAGTTCCAGCTGTATGTGTTGCGACTGAGATTAGTGATTATATTGTTTATGATGCTAGTGACATTGTGATGTCCCAGCACCATCATAAGTTGCATGAAATAGGACATTTTGTTTTAGGACATGTACAAGAAGTTATCTCCTGTGATGATTTAGAAGATTTTTTGCAAGAGATTAAAGCTAAGTCGCTCTTTCGAGGGTATTCACATATCTATGAATATGATTTAAGTATTGAGCACGAAGCTGAATATTTTGCTTATCAGGTTGAAGATGATATTGCTAAGGTCTATCGTTTAAATCAATTAACTGAAATGTCTGATCTAATTAATTGGCAAATTCCACCATTTTATGGTGATTTTGCAAAGGAATAACTATGACATTCTTAGGTTTTTTGTCAGTTTCATTCTTTTTATTATGGCTTAGTATATTTATTGGTTATAGCATCAGGATATTTTCTGAAAAGCAACTGCAATCTCGAACTTATCAGACTCTCTGGGTCATTAACCTAGGATCCGGTATTGGGATTCTTCTGTATAATTATGAAATTGAAGGTATATTGCAATCTTACCTCATTAATTTTCCTTTGAGCGTATCTTCATTACGTGTATTTATTGGGAATATTATTGTTATCTTATCTTACTATCTTGCATTGAAGCGTTTGAGTAAAGTTCCGTTTCCTGACTGGATTTTTAAGGTGATATGGGGACATTTTACTTTCGTAGTTTTACTTGATTTTTGCGCTTCTGCATTTTTTGATATGCCCTATCGTGAATACCAAATCTGGATGTCACTAGTTATTATTCCATTCAGTTTATTAGCAGCTATGGTTGTCTCGCCTAGTATGAAAATGATTTTGCAGGATGAACGGAGTCGGTTTAATCGTGCACGTTTTTTATGGTGGTTGGTTGAATTGAGTATGGCAACTTTATCAGCCACAGTTTATTTACTAGACGCAATTTATCGTGTAATGTATAGTAATTATCAGCTATATACTGTTGGCACATTGATAGCCATTACTTTATATAATTTATTGATTATAAGTGCTTTATGTAGAGTCGTATTACCTCAAAACGTAATCGAAATAATTTTATATCCAGAGAAAGTTTGGGCTTATTATCGTTTACGTCGACTCTGTAAGCATTTACATAAGCAGGCTAACCTTCCTGAAATGTATCGTTACCAAAATTATTTTTATCCGACCTTGTATAATTTAGATCGCGAGATATTACGCTCAATTATTTCTATTAGTGATGTATCCCGTTTGCTACCAGATAGCCATTACTCAATGAAAGATAGTTTAGCAGTTCTTAGAAATCCAGAATTTACTACTGAAGATACAATTAAACATCTAATAAATATGGAGTTATTTCAATGACGGTTGCGATTGTCTTAGGGGGTGGCTTTTGTGGCTTATTAACAGCAACTGTATTAAGTAAACATTTTGATGAAGTTAAAGTTATTGAGCGCACGGTCTTTAATGAAGGTGTGCCACAGCAACACCATATTCATGCTTTACAAGTAAAAGGTCTGGAGGTTTTGAGCCAAATATTACCCGGCATTCAGGACGAAATGATTATGATGGGTGCTGTTAAAGTTCGGTGGACACAAGATACAACTATTTTATTAGCTCATGGCAATGTTATACCTCAATTAGATGTGGGAATTTATACTTTAGCATTATCACGTCAAAAGCTTGAAATGCTTATTCGTAAAAGAGTGACATTGTTACAGAATGTTGAGCTATTGAATCAGGTAGATGTAAAAGGTTTGAAGCAAAAAGGTTCAAAAATTATCGGGGTAGATGTTTGGAATCGAAAAGAGACTGGTCTTGAAATACTTTGTGGTGACTTTTTTGCTGATTGCAGTGGACGACAATCTAAAAGCCAAATATGGTTA
>JBBKVK010000152.1:0-10498 GCA_037968395.1 Saprospiraceae bacterium
AATAATAATGTACAAATACGAATTGTAGATAATGATTATGTAGTGGCTCCTTATGGCATCCCTACAAATCCTACATTTGGTAAAGTTGCATCGACCCAGCCAAATGGATATTATAGCAACCTTGAAGGAAAGGCAGATGTAGCCCTGAGGCAAACTATGCAAAATATAATTGCAGACCCAAGCGTAGTGCGAGCACAGACCTATAATGATGTTATTGATATCTTATATGAAGCAGACCAAAATCCAGCAAATAGCAATCAAGTCTGGTTGGTGTACCGAGAAGAGGGGAGAGCCAAGTTGGATTTTCAAACTACTTCAGACAATGTTGGTAAGTGGAATCGTGAGCATACATTCCCAAGATCTCGAGCAGGATATAAAAATATAGAAGCTGACGAAAATAGGGATGGAAAGGATGTATTTTGGCAAACTTCTGCAGATTCACTCCGACATGGCAATTCAGATGCACATGCTTTACGAGCTGCTGATGGACAAGAAAATGGAGTAAGAAACAATAAGCACTACGGAGAATATGTAGGGCCAATAGGGACATTAGGTAGCTTTAAAGGGGATGTTGCTCGAAGTGTATTGTACATGGAAATCAGATATAATGGTCTAGAAGTTGTGAACGGCTTCCCAGATATCAATGGACAATTAGGTGATTTGGCTACACTTTTAGAATGGCACAGGAATGATCCGCCCGATGACTTCGAAATGAATCGTAATAATATCATCTATCAATGGCAGCGAAATAGGAATCCATTCATCGATCATCCACAGCTTGTAGAATATATTTGGGGAGATCAAGTTGGCACTATTTGGAATCATGCTGTATCGACAGAAAATGTCGAGCCGCTCAATGTCCAGATATACCCCAATCCTACATCGGGAACTATCTCAATCAATGGACTTCGAGGTAGTGCAACAATCGACATATACACTACTCAAGGTCAAGAGATTAAAACATACCTTCTAAGTGGGGATTCGAAGATTGCCATGAACATCCCAAGTGGACTTTATACCCTGAGAATTACATCTGAAGGTAAGTTTAAGACTCAGAAACTTTTCTTTATTGAAGAATAAGGATGATTTGGCACATAATTGCACCGATAATTGATCAACTTTATAATAATTCGCTAACTTGGTGTAAAAGCAGTACCCACATTGAGACTAAGTGCACAAAATCAATTATATTTAGCACTGATAAATAAAATTAGTTACCTAGCACCTATGAAAATTTCATATACAATAAATGACCTAGCTTGAAAAAGTGGTTGTCAAAACGTGGAAGTTTGTAGGGGCAAGGTGGGTAAGTAAATGAGTTATATGAAATCGGACTTGCTATCGCTAAATCTTCTCGATATACTTGGACGTTCAACATTAGCAAAAAAAGAAAATAAATGAATTGAGATTTTTAAAGGAATTTTAAGAAGTTTTTAAATACCCAAGTTGGTATGTAGAAGTTTATACAGAAAACTTAGCAATATACTCAATAACCATAACAAAACCAATACCAATGAAACTCAAGTTTTTATTATTCGGAATTATTTTAGGGCTCACTGCATTTCATATTCATGCTCAACAAAGTAGTTTTAGTTTCAAAGCTGATATTACTGTCAGTCAAGAAATCAAGGCCCAGTTCAATGAAAATGGGAGATTATATCTTTTCTTTTCGAAAAACCCACGAGATGAACCTCGGACACAAACATGGCCAAGTCCAGTAGATCCAACAGCTATTTTTGCAAAAAACATAAACGGTTTTAAATCTAATGAGGTTCTGACAATTGAAAACCCCGCCAATTGGATTAGTACTACTGATTGGAAATTTGATGATATACCTAAGGGAGAATATTATGTTCAAATAGTATGGGATCAAGACAATCAGGAATCACGAATAGATGCTCCAGGAAATTTATACTCTGAAACTCAGAAAATTGTTGTCGACCAACCTATAAAATTAATGCTGACCTTAAATCAAATAATCGAGTCAAGAACAATAGACAGCCATCCGTTAGTACGAGAAATTGATTTTAACAGCAAGCTGCTATCAAAATGGTGGAACAAGCCTGTAAACTTGAAGGCATCAATATTACTGCCTCATGGATATGATAATACTAAGGCATACCCAATTAGATATAATGTAGCAGGATACGGAGGTAGATACACTAGAATCAATGGGTTGGTCAGTTATCCAGAGTTTATTAATTGGTGGGATTCTGATGAAGCGCCTCAAATAATCAATGTCTTTTTAGATGGGGAAGGACCATTCGGAGATTCTTATCAAATGAATTCTGAAAATAGTGGTCCATATGGTGATGCCTTGATCAATGAATTAATTCCACATATTGAAGCAAAATATAGAGGCACTACCACTTCAACAACTAGATTTGTAGATGGTTGTTCCACGGGTGGTTGGGTTTCTTTAGGTTTACAATTATATTATCCTGATTTTTTTAATGGTGTGTTTTCTTACAGTCCTGATGCTGTTGAGTTTGAGAACTATCAATTAATTAATATTTATAAAGACAAGAATGCTTTTGTAAATGAGTTTGGATATCTTAGACCTGTAATGAGAAATACTGATGGTGAACCAATGTTATCCCTCAAAGATTTTATGCAATATGAAAATGTTTTGGGATCTTCCAACTCTTATCTCAATTCAGGAGGCCAATTTAGTGCCCATACTGCCCTATATAGTCCAAAGGGAAGCAACGGATTGCCAAAGCCTTTATTTGATCCTTTATCTGGGGCAATAGATTCTGTAGTTGCTCAACATTGGAAAAAATATGATTTCAAACTCTATGCTCAGGAGCATTGGGAGGAATTAGGGCCCAAACTTGAGGGTAAAATATTTATTTGGATGGGAGATATGGATCACTTTTATTTAAATTCTGCCACCAGAGTATTTGCAAGTTTTTTTAAACAAACCACAAATCCAAAGTCAGATGCTGAAATTGTTTTTACACCTATGGCTGGGCACTGTTCAGAATATTCACATTTAACTGTCTTACAAATGATGCAGGAAAAAATTGAAGAGAATGAAGCAAAAGGGATGAAGAGTAACAAAAAATAAATACTACTAAATCAGTCGGTTGTTCAAACAAATACTAGAAAAAAGAGATCACTTTATTTAATACTTGAATCTGTTAGCTTTATTGAAATATATAATATATTGTAAAACAATGATAAAAAACATATTAATAATTCTTGCTCTTGCAACATCATTTGGGTTTGGTGTCGCTTATAATTCCATTGTAAATACCATGTCTACACAAGATGTTATAATGGTAAGAGTAACTGGGATCGGTGGCATATTTTTTAAATGTAAAAACCCAGGAAAGATGAAAGAGTGGTATAAAAGCCATCTTGGGTTAAATACGAATGATTATGGAGCAACATTCGAGTGGAGAGAGGCTTCTGACTCTACTAAAATGGGATCAACACAATGGACTCCGTTTGCTGAAACAACACAATATTTTGAACCATCCACTAAAGACTTTATGATTAACTACAGAGTCGCTGATTTGGAAGCACTTGTAGCGGAACTTAATAAGGAAGGTGTAACAATTGTCGATACAATAGAAACATATGATTACGGAAAGTTTGTTCATATAGTTGATATAGAAGGCAATAAAATTCAATTGTGGGAACCTATTGATTAGAAAGAGGACAAGCCTTTTTAGACTAATCAATTGATTGAGTATATTTTCTTTTTACGGAGATAGGATTTTAGGCACCACATTCTTATAAAGTGCCACAATTTGCATGATAGTAATGATGATTTATACTATCATGCAGCATGATTCTTCTTCTTCTAGTTTTTAGACATAATCATAGATTGCTATTCATTCATATTTGAAATTAAAATAATAATCATTATAGCTTAATTTGTTTATGTGTAATATGTAAAGTATATATTGTCATATTGTAAAGAAAAGTATTTTTATAGGAAAGAATACTTATTATTTAATCTTAACTTATTGATGATGAATATTAATTCAATTATGGAATGTGAAAGAAAGAGTCTTGAAAAGATGAAGAGGTATCAATTGCCGAATAAATTTAAAAGTATTGGTTTAGCAATAATACTAATATCATTTGTAATTGTAACTGTAAATTACTTATCAATAGATAATATTAATCTGAAACATAATGCAAAATATGGGATACTATTAGGGTTGTTGGTTCTGTCTATTTCAAAAGATAAAATAGAGGATGAATTAATAACAGATTTAAAAATGCAGTCATATGCTTTTGCATTTATAGCTGGAGTTTTAATAACGTTAACAAATCCTTTGTTTTCTTATTTGGCAAATGCGGTTTTTGAAAAGCAACAAGATAGCTTTCAGGGGCTAGGAGATTGGCAAGTTTTATGGATTTTGTTGAGTATTCAAGTATTATACTTTGAATTTTTAAAGCGAACTTATAAATGAAGAATCGATTAAAAATTGAAAGAGCAATCTTAGATTTGACTCAGGAAGAACTTGCAAATAAAATAGGAGTATCACGTCAAACTATCAGCTCAATTGAAAAAAACAGGTATGTGCCATCTACCGTTTTATCTCTCCGGCTTTCAAATCTATTTGGCAAGCCCGTAAATGACTTTTTTGAATTAGACGAAAATGAAAGAACTGATGTTTAATTAAACGTAATTTTATGCTAATATTCACTACAAAAAGACTCCAAATTAGACAGCTTAAGAGCAACGATAAAGATTTCTTTATTGAGTTGTTGTCTGATCCGGAGATTAGAGAGCAGGTTCCCCAAGCCGAGTGGCCACTAGAAAAAACATTAGCGATGTTTGATGATTGTCTTGCTTATTCTGATAATCCTTTAAATAAAAAAACCTCTATTTGGGGTGTATTTGAAGATGAAAAGGATGAACTTATAGGGATATGTGGCTTGATCACCAATGAAGAAAATCAAAGAGGCATCGCCTATCGCTTCAGAAAGAAATATTGGAGAAAAGGATTTGGTACAGAAGTTACAAAAGGCTTGCTTGAGTATTGCTTTAATGAGCTAGACTTGGACATCATAACGGCAGATGTAAATGTTCAAAATTTAGGCTCTTTGAAAATTCTTGAAAAGTTTTTCGTCCCAAGCAAAGAGTATTACAATGAGAAAGATGGGTGTGCTGATAGGAGATATACTTTGAGTAGAAAGGAATATCTACAAAACCATAGAGTTACTAATTAGAAATAGAGTATAACGATTCACTTTCGTTCATTACTCACATAAATCATTCGACTAAAAACGAAGTTTAACCTACATCAATCTGTAACACTTTCAGATATCAACCGTTTTACTTTTTTGGGACATAAAAAAATAAGACATGAAACTAGAAAAAAGAATATTTGAGGATCACAAAATCAACATAAAACTCAAGCTCTCTGCTTTGTGGACTTCAGTAATGTTTTGCTACATCTACGGTGACTATTTTGAATTGTATGTTCCAGAAAAAGTGGAAGGACTTTTGAATGGCGTAAATATCTTAGACACACCAGTTAAGTTGTTAGTTGCCTCGATTTTTCTCGTTATTCCTGCAGTTATGATTTCCCTATCCGTTTTGTTAAAACCACCAGTAAACAGATGGCTTAATATTGTATTTGGTATCCTGTATTCAACCATGATGCTGTTAATAGCCTTTAATTCAATGACTCCTTGGTATTCATTTTATGTATTTCTTGCATTTTTAGAGAGTGCTATTACTTTATTCATTGTATGGCTTGCTTGGAAGTGGGCTTAGATAGACACCTACGAAATAAAAACAAATCTAATATAAAATAACAAATAATGACAGCAGCGAATAAGACAGCACGACTATCAGGTTTCCTCTATCTAATCCTCGTGATAAGCGGGATCATAAACCTATTATATGTTCCTTCTAAGCTGATTGTAAAGGGTAATGCAGCATTAACATTCGAAAATATAGTACAATCAGAATCGTTGTTTAGATTAGGAATTGTGAGCGGTATAATTACTTTCTTGGTCTTTTTGGTCTTACCTTTAGTGTTATACAAACTGCTTAATGAAGTAAATAAAGATATTGCTGTACTGATGGTAATATTTGCCATCATAAGCGTCCCAATTTCATTTGTCAATATTCTCCACAATTTTTCTGTGCTTACGTTAATCAGTAATTCTGATTATCTAAATGTTATGGGCTTAGCCGAATTACAAACCCAGGTGATGTTGCACATTGATTATTATAGGAACGGTGTTCAGATTTCCCAAATATTCTGGGGCTTATGGTTATTTCCATTTGGGTATTTAGTCTATAAATCAGGATTCCTACCCAAGATCCTAGGCATATTTTTGATGGCTGGCTGTTTTGGATATCTAATAGAATTTTTTGGACATTTTTTATTCCCAAGTTATAACAATTCTATAGTACAAACAATCGCAGGAATCCCCTCGCCAATTGGAGAAATAGGCATCTGTTTATGGCTTTTGATAATGGGGACGAATAAGTCTAATTTTGGTAGAAAGGGGCAATTGCAAATCTGATATTCAATAATATGGATAGGAAATGATATTCAATTTTTTACCTAATTCAAAAATAGTGATTGGATGTTAGCCATAATTAATTGATATTTTTATTACTCAATATAAAGTGCAAATAAAATTAGTTTCTTAATGTGGAAACAATTATTTTATCATATGGACGAAAGGTTTAGTTTTTTGCATTAGAGGAATCTCGAAGTTTTCTCCAGAATATGGATAAGAAAACACAAAAAAAGTCATGTATAATATATGGAAATGTAAATCAATAAATGATAAAAACCTGTTTGAACATCTACATGGTGAAATCTGGGAATTTAGGACACTTTTTAATAAACAATATATTAGGCTCTTTGCATTTTGGGATAAAGAAGAAAAAGAAAATATACTAGTAGTTGGAACACATGGAATTTATAAGACAACAGCCAAAGTACCAAAAGCGGATATTAAAAAGGCTGATCGTCTTAGGAAAGAGTATTTTAAATCAAAAAATAGAAAGTAATGAAGACATACACATTAGAAGAAATGACCGATGAGATGATTGGCAAAAAAGGAACAGTTGAGCGAGATGATTTTGATTCAGAGTTAAAATCAGAACTTATTGGTTACGCAATTAAACAAGCAAGAAAAAAAAGAAACTTAAACCAAAGTCAATTAGGTGATCTCGTTGGAGTTCAAAAAGCACAGATATCAAAGATTGAAAATAGCATTTCGGATGCAAGGTTAAAGACGATTTTAAAAGTGTTTAGAGCATTAAATGCAAAAATAAATTTTCAAGTAGAACTTCTTGATGAAAACATTAAATTAGCTTAAAAATATAAATTGGGTTAAGGGGTTTATATCTAATAGCTTCTCAAATTAAGTTTAAGAAAATAATATGTTTGCAACATAACTAAATTAAATACAAGATAATAACAAATCAAAGCCAGTACGATACATACTGTGAAACACATGAGTCGCTTTCTCACTCTAAAAAGGTGTCCGATATGGATGAAATGGAACTGATTGAATTGTTAATTCATGATTATAACCAAAGACAAACAGAAAAGTATTTTGTGGATCAATCACCAGTTGAAATTTTGAAAGAATTAATGGAAGATAATCAAATATCACAAAAAGAATTATCAAGTAAACTTGAGGTTTCACCACAGTTGATAAACGATATACTAAAATACCGAAGAGAAATAACAAAGACTATTGCCTTTAAATTAGCAACAGAATTTGCTCTAAAACCGCAGGTATTCTTTCAGCAGTATAAAATACAAAGTGCTTCTTAGTAGAGCTTTGTTTATTGATTTCCATGAATTACACATGTCAGACATTATTTCGATATATTTCATGCCAAATTCAATCTAATAGTTTAAAATTTCTCGACAATAAGAAGTCTCAAAATTCATTACTCATCCAACAAAGCCAAATACTTTTCTGCATTGTCTAAATGTGTCTGTTGTTTTTCTGCAGAAAACTTATCGAAGGTTCTTACCAACATACCTAATCTTGGATTTTTGAGAAAAAATTCTCGATGGGTGTGCATAAACCTCCAAAATAATCCATCCCATGTTTCTTGCCATTTCCCTTTGCCGTAATCACTCATTTTAAGGACGTAGTTACTGCCACTAATGTAAGGTTTTGTAGCCATAAGGCCTCCATCGGCAAATTGACTCATGCCATAAACATTCGGCACCATTACCCAATCATAGGCGTCAATAAACATTTCCATAAACCATCGATATACTTCGTCGGGGTCAAATTCGCATAGCAGCATAAAATTACCCAATACCATTAGTCGCTCAATATGGTGACAGTATCCTGTTTTCAATACTTTTTTGATCGTCGTGTCAATTGGTTCTATACCAGTCGTACCATCCCAAAATGAAGCAGGAATTTTTCGTTTAAATTTCCAATAATTTGCAGTTCGTTCCTCTGTGCCTTTAAGTTCATAGACGCCTCTCATAAACTCTCTCCAGCCCACTATCTGTCTGACAAATCCCTCCAATGAATTTATAGGAATGTCGTTTTCTTTTGCATAATTCAATGCCTGGTTGATAATAAAGTCAGGAGTTAATAACCCAACATTCATCATGGGAGTGAGAACACTGTGGTGTAAAATTTCTTCCTTTGCTACAATGGCATCTTCATATTTACCAAAATCATAAAATCTCTCTTGTAGAAATGTTTGTAGCCAAGTCTCACTTTCTTCAAAATTGGTTGGATACCTCGAAGTGGTTGATAGTATTCCATAATTGTTAGGAAAGTGTTGCTCTATATAAGTACAAGCATCTGAATGTGAATCGTTCTTAGGTAAAAAATTTGTCTTTGGTGCTGTTTTGTCCTTTGGATATTTCTGTCTATTGTCTGCATCATAGGTCCAACTTCCTCCCATTGGCGATAGGTTGGACTCCATCAATATATTTCGTTGGATGCGTTGCTTTTTATAGAAATCAGTTTGAAAAAGCTTTTTCTTTTCCCCTAAAGCATCAATTATCTCTTTTCTAGAATTAATAAATAAAGGAGATTCATGCATAACTACCTCAATACCGTTTGCATTGCAGTTTTCCTTAATTCTGTGCTCTAGCCAGTAGTCTGTCGGATCGATGAATACAAGTTCTTTGATTTTTTGATCAGCAAGATGTGGTATCAATTTTCTGACATCTGAAATGTTTTCAGGTGAGGCTACATACTTTACAACTATATCCTTAGATTTTAGATATGATTCATATTGCTTCATGCTAGCTCGATGAAAAGCTAATTTCTGTTTGTGAAAATTATATTGAGTAAAGAATAGAAACTCTTCTACCAAATATATAGTCTTGCATTGATCAATTAGCTCATTTTTCTTAAATAATTGATGCGGAAAAAGAATCCCTGTTTTCATATACTTTTGTTTTTTAATGATCTGCACTTATCGCTGCAATATTTTACTTCGTCCCATACTTTTTCCCACTTTTTTCGCCAAGCAAAAGGCCTATTGCATACTACGCAGATCTTTTGTGGTAAGTCTGTTTTTTTTGGTTTTTTCATAACTGTTGATTAAACAACTCCATATTTTATGAGGAATGTTACCTTTTTATGGTCCTAATTGTCTTTACAGGTTGATAAATCATGGCTTTGCATAAGGCAATCTCCCCAATGGGGATGCAGTAAAATAGGCATCTAACCCCTGACTTACCAAAATGTCTGCTGCTGATAAATCTACAAATCCATCCGTTCCAACTAACTTATCATCTATATCAACGAAACAGATACTGCCAATCAGCATGACTGTGCCATTGAGAGCTATATCCATTCTCTGCTCAAATTTCATCCCAATCTTGACGACTGCTTCAGATACAAAAGGTGGAAAAAAATCATCTTCATAGTGCTCTGTAAATCCCACTTGCTCAAATTCTGATACCGACTTGGGATACCGAGCTGAGGTTTGGTGGGCTTTTTTATATTCACTAGCAGACACAAAATTTAAGGTATAAAAACCACTATCAAACATATTTTGTAAAGTATCTCGCTGGACTACATCAGGCCGACTCATTAAGCCAAACAAAGCAGGATTTGCCCCCAAATGAATCAACGAGTTGAATATGGCCACATTACTGGTTCCTTTTTGCGACTTAGTACCCACTAATACTGCCTGCCTAAACCCGGCAAGCGAATTAATGAAAGCAGTCCGATAGAGCTTTTCTTGATTTTCAATATCTTGCAAAGTAACAATCATAACGTCTAAATTTAGTAAGAATAAATGGTTTTCATTTAAATAGATTTTTAGGTTGATATGTTCAAGAGTAATAACATTTTAAGAGGAAAACGTATGATAGATTTAGTATCAAAATAAGTAACTATTCAGGTGTACTGGCTAATCTCATGATTTTGTCACCATTTTTGCTTCTTGCAGGCAAAAATACCGCCAAAACAAATTGGTTTTCATGCATTTGGTGCTTTTAAAACCAGATATTATAATAATTTGACCCTTCTAGGGTCAATAACTGAATAGTTGCCATAATAATAA
>JBBKVK010000153.1:0-11982 GCA_037968395.1 Saprospiraceae bacterium
GTATATATTTATACCACTATTTGTCAGACTAATACACTTATAAATAAAATGTAATTTATTTAAATTATTTTATCTAATAGGTTAGGCAAGAAGTCTTGTTTGTTAAGATTAGTTTTATATTTGCAACCTAATATTCAAAAAGAAGCAATGTCAAAGATAAAAGCTGCGATTACAGGGGTAAGTGGTTATGTTCCAGAAACAATACTAACAAATGAGGACCTTTCAAAGATGGTAGATACCAATGATGAATGGATAATTTCAAGAACAGGAATCAAACAAAGGCACATCCAAAAGGGAGAAGGCCTTGCAACCTCAGATATGGGAGCAGCGGCAGTTAAATTGCTTTTAGAAAAAACAAAGACAAAACCAGAGGAGATAGATTTACTCATATGTGGGACAGTCACTGGCGATATGATATTTCCAGACACCGCAAATACAATTCTTGATAAAGTAGGAGCTAAAAATGCATTTGGATTTGACATAAATGCTGCTTGTTCAGGATTTTTATATTCGATTGTAACAGGTGCAAAGTTTATAGAATCGGGTACTCACAAAAAAGTTATAGTAGTAGGAGCAGATATGATGTCATCGATTGTTGATTATACTGATAGGACTACCTGTGTAATATTTGGAGATGGAGCAGGTGCAGTTATGCTTGAACCAAACAGTGAAGGATATGGATTGACAGACTCTGTTTTAAAAGCAGATGGATCAGGTCGTGAATTCTTGCATATGAAGGCTGGAGGCTCTCTAAAGCCAGCTAGTCATGAAACAGTAGATGCAAGAGAACACTTTGCATACCAAGAAGGCAGGACAGTATTTAAAGCCGCTGTTACAGGTATGACTTCCACAGTCAAAGAAGTATGTGAGCGTAACAACTTATCTCTAGATGATGTTGATTGGGTAGTACCCCATCAAGCCAATATTCGAATCATAAATTCGGTAGCAGATATGATGGATTTTCCAAGAGAAAAAGTAATGGTAAATATTGAAAATTTTGGTAATACAACTGCCGCTACACTTCCATTGTGTCTCAATGACTATGAAACTAAACTAAAGAAAGGAGACAATGTGATACTGACAGCTTTTGGAGGTGGTTTTACTTGGGGTAGTGTCTATATAAAATGGGCGTATTAATTGTCAAAAAATAGACTGGTACAATATTTGAAAAAAATGGCCTCTTATTTTACATAATATAATGAATAAATTGTAGCATTTAAAAACCAGTGTATATCTGACTACAATTTGTATATTTGTGACAAAATATTAATAAAATTAAAATAATAATAATGGCAAGTACTGCAGACATAAAAAACGGGTTTTGTATTGAATATAATAATGATGTATTTACAGTAGTAGAATTTCAACATGTAAAACCTGGTAAAGGGGCGGCATTTGTTAGAACAAAACTAAAATCATTGACTACAGGCAGAGTACTAGACAATACCTTTCCAGCAGGTCATAAGATTGTAGATATAAGAGTAGAACGTAGAAAATTTCAATATTTATACAAGGATGATTTGGGTTACCATTTTATGAATACAGAAACTTACAATCAATTTTTTCTAAAAGAAGAGTTTTTAGATAGTCCGCAATTCATGAAAGAGAATATGGAGATTGATATTTTATTTGATTCTGTAAAAAACATACCTTTGACTAGTGAAATGCCTCAACATGAGACCTATGAAATCACATACACAGAACCAGGATTAAAAGGTGATACTGCGACTAATACTACAAAACCAGCCACTATAGAAACAGGAGCAGAAATCAAAGTCCCTATTTTTATTAATCAGGGAGATATTATTAAATTAGATACTAGGACAGGGTCCTATTTAGAAAGAGTAAAAAAATAAATTTAACAGCCTAAATCAATTCAAATGACAATTAAAGAAGTCAAAGAGTTAATACAGTTACTAGATGATACTAACTTAGCTGAGTTTCAGTTTAAGAACAAGGATGTCGAAGTAAAAATTCGAAGTAATAAATTTTATGAAGGTAAAAACCATTCTTTTATTTCAGCTCCACAACTAGCTTACCAACCTCAAGCAATGCAAAGTGCTGCTCCACAAGCATTAGGTGAAATTAAACCGACTGAAGAAGCTAAACCAGTAGCAACTAATCTTATCGAAATAAAGTCTCCAATGGTTGGAACATTTTATAGATCCTCATCACCAGACAAACCAGCATTCGCGTCTGTAGGTGATTCTATCCAAAAAGGTTCAGTGGTCTGCATTATAGAAGCGATGAAACTATTTAATGAAATAGAAAGTGAGATTACAGGTAAAATTGTAAAAGTATTGGTAGAAGATGCCACTCCTGTAGAATACGACCAAGTGTTATTCTTAGTAGAACCTTAATTTTTGACTTAAAAATATTTAAATGTTTAATAAAATTCTCATTGCCAATAGAGGAGAAATAGCCCTACGTATCATACGTACCTGTAAGGAAATGGGCATTAAAACGGTAGCAATCTATTCTACAGCCGATAAAGAGAGCCTACATGTAAGGTTTGCTGATGAGGCTGTATGTATTGGACCACCCCCATCTGCAGATTCATATCTTAATATACCAAAGATCATGGCTGCTGTAGAAATTACAAATGCTGACGCAATCCACCCAGGTTATGGGTTCTTGGCAGAAAATGCTGATTTTTCAGAAATCTGTGCAGAGTATGGTGTCAAATTCATTGGACCAACAGCAGATCAAATTAGAAAAATGGGTGATAAGGTCACTGCCAAAGAGACTATGATTAAAGCAGGTGTCCCAGTCGTACCTGGGTCAGGTGGCTTGGTTAAAGACTTAAAGGATGCACATAAAATTGCTTCTGACATTGGATATCCTGTCATTCTAAAAGCTACAGCTGGAGGTGGAGGAAAAGGGATGAGAGTAGTCTGGAAAGAAAGTGACATTGAGGAGAATTGGCTCAGTGCAAGAAAAGAAGCAAAGGCCGCTTTTACAAATGATGGTATCTACATAGAAAAATTTATTGAAGAGCCTAGACATATTGAAATACAAATAGTTGGAGACCAATTTGGAAAAGTAATTCACTTATCAGAAAGAGATTGCTCTATTCAAAGAAGACATCAGAAGTTGGTAGAAGAGAGCCCTTCTCCATTTATGACTCCTGAACTGAGAGAAAAAATGGGTGATTCGGCTGTAAAAGCTGGAGAATGCATTAAATATGAAGGTGTCGGAACCATTGAATTCTTAGTAGATAAATTTGCCAATTTCTACTTCATGGAAATGAATACAAGAATACAAGTAGAGCATACAGTTACTGAAGAGGTTATAGATCATGACTTAATAAAGGAGCAAATAAAGGTTGCTGCTGGCATAAAAATTACAGGAGGAAATTACACTCCAACGTGTCATGCTATGGAATGCAGAATCAATGCTGAAGATGTCTTTAATGGATTTAGACCTAGTCCTGGAAAAATCGATTCTTTCCATAGCCCAAAAGGGCATGGAGTAAGAGTAGATACCCATGTATATGCTGGATATACTGTTCCTCCATATTATGACTCAATGATAGCTAAATTGATATGTAGAGCCCAAACAAGGGAAGAGTGTATTAAAAAGATGTCAAGGGCATTGGATGAGTTTATTGTAGAAGGAATCAAAACTACCATACCATTTCATCAAAAACTGATGAAAGATGAAGTGTTTAAAAGTGGTGATTTTAATACAGGATTTATAAACGGTTTTGACTGGACTGATCAAGAAGAGAAATAAATAAAACCATATTGGTGTCAATATCAAATAACAACTGGGTGTCCTATATCTATAAATATAAGACACCTATTTTTTTTAGTGCCTTGTTTAATGTAGGGTATTCAATATTTACGCTAGTAAGTATCCCTTTGATAATACCCTTTTTCCAGTTGCTGTTTGGCAAGAGTAGTTCAATTACTGATAGTAGTAGTAAGTTGGAGGTATTAATGCACAACTTCTTTGGAGGTTTAATCGAATCTGAAGGACAAGAAGGAGCTTTACTTAAAGTTTGTATAGCATTTGTAATTGTCATTTTCATTCGAAATATATTTAGGTACCTTTCACTTTATGTGATGGCACCTGTCAGAAATGGAATCGTTGCTGACTTGAGAGAAAAGATTCATAATAAGATATTTAATCTCCCGATAAGTTATTTTTCAGAAGAAAGGAAAGGAGACCTACTCTCAAAATCAATTTCAGATGTACAAGAAGTAGAATGGTCAATACTAAATGTGATAGAGGCCATCTTTAGGTCCCCTATCCTATTGATCGGTTCTTTAGGGTTTATGATATATTTAAGCCCTTGGATGACTACAATGGTCATTGTGTTAATAGTTTTTACTGTAATTGTTTTAGGATTTACGGGCAAAAATCTGAGAGCTATATCTCGGAATGCACAAGAAGGACTAGGCAGACTGACATCTATAATAGAAGAATCGATAAATGGTGTCAAAATTATAAAGAGCTACAATGCCGAAAAAGAGCACAGCAGTCGGTTCGGAAAAGAAAATTTAGCCTATAAAAAAGAAGTAATTAAAGCATTTAGGGTTAAGGATTTGGCATCGCCTCTTTCTGAAAGCTTAGGTATGGCAATAGTTGGAATACTTATGTATTTTGGGGCGAAAGAGGTCTTTGATTCACAATTATCCCCTGAGTCTTTTTTTGCCTTCCTCCTTGCTTTTTATCAAGCTATCGAACCTGCAAAGGCTTTGTCAAATAGTTATTTTAACATTCAAAAAGGCATGGCAGCAGTAGATAGAATACAGCATGTATTGGATACAGAAAATGACATACAAGATCCCGCTTCAAATTCAAATTGGGATCAATTTACTGATAGTATAGAATTTATTAATGTTGACTTTGCATACAAAGGAAGTGAATCTCTATCTTTGGATAAAGTAAGCTTTAAAATAAATAAAGGTGAAAAAGTAGCCATAATCGGACCATCTGGATCGGGTAAAACAACAATTGCAAACTTATTATGTAGGTTTTTTAATGTGACAAATGGTACTATTAATATAGATGGTTTCGCAATTGAGGAGATACCAATGGCTGATCTGAGGGGACAGATTGGGCTCGTGACGCAAGATGCGATACTATTTAACGAAAGTATCTTATTTAACCTTACACTGGGCAAAGCTGACATCACAACTGACAAAGTTATATCAGCTTTAAAGTCTGCGAATGCTCTTGAATTTATAGAGCCGCTTCACAATGGTATAAATCATGTTGTAGGTGATAATGGGATAAGATTGAGTGGAGGTCAAAAGCAACGGTTGTCAATTGCTAGAGCTATCTTACATGACGCTCAGATTTTGATTTTTGATGAAGCGACATCTGCACTAGATACTGCATCAGAACGGATTGTACAATCAGCGATTGACGAGTTGACTAAAGGTAGGACTTCACTGATTATTGCACATAGACTTTCTACGATAATCAATGCTGATAAAATAATTTTGTTAGAAGCGGGAAAAATTCTGGAAATTGGGACACACAATAGCTTAATAAAACACAATAAATTGTACCAATCGTTAATTAAAAATCAGTTTGCTTAATATGAAATCAATTATAATATTAAGTTTGATCTTCATAGCCCAAGCAATGACCTTTTGTCAAACTTCAAATATAAAATTACCAAAAATTGGGGATAAGACTTATTACAGTCTGATAAATGAAATAACGGACAACTATTTATATACTCCTTACAATAATTTGGCATGGGATTATAGTCAATTAAGGCCAACATACATTCGCCAAGAATACTTTACTGGATATAAAAATGAGATAGGCAAGATTAACTGCAATTTAGTCTATCACAAAATGGAAGGTATTATTGAGTTTTATAATGTAGACAATAACAACTTAAAACTAGTTGGTATAATTGAAAAATGCAATTTTACTAAATCTCAAGAAATTACTTATATCGTAAAAGGACTTGCAATATCGTTTAAAAATGAATTTAGAGTAGGAGAAAGCTATAAGAATAAATACTCACTTGTGGCCTCCTTAAAAAGGTCTGATTTAAATGGTTTAATATACTTTTTACCTGAAAAAATAGACAGTGTCCGATTTGAAGTATTAATAGATGAATATAAAGTAAATAAAGATACGAATACTCTAAACCTTTATAATCTAAACCAAAAGTCATTACTAATTGAGACTACTTATAGATCTTCTGTGAAATTATTTGTTAAGTACTCAAAAGGGAATCAATGGTTTGAATACAACTATAACGTGACCAAACTTCCTATGGATCTTACTAGATATGCTTCGAGGGCAACTGAAAAATCTTATGACTACTACACTGCCCAATATGTTATGCCAGTATTGAGTTACAAAGTACAGCAAAAAAAGGTCGAAGGTGTGAAAATTCAAGATAAATTTAATGTATTTAACATCCCAGTAATTGATGATACTAATAAAAAAATTATTGCATACCCAAACATGGTTATTGATAATATTAACTTTAGTTTAATTAATTACCCGATTGGAAATTACAGATTAGAAATAAGTAATATTTTAGGTGACAGAATTAAATCTGTTACCATTACTTCTCGTGACAACAACCAACTACAAGTGGATATTTCGAAATTACCTAAAGGGATTTACTTATATCGATTTATTGATGGTATTGGCGAAAAATCAGCTACTAAGAGATTTATTAAGTCCAGTATTTAATGTAAAATATTATTATTTTTCCTTTACAAATCCAATCAACTTGATAATTTTTTCCTCTTTAATACCTTTAAATTTGATGTGTATATTTGAAATCTGTTTACCCTGCTTACCAACACTATTGTAATCTACACCAATAAAACCTCTTTCGCCCTTTTCTATTGGTAAAAATGGAAAACTTGGGGCTGTACAACCACAATCAGGATATGTGGATACAACTTCTATTGGATAATCATTTTTATTGGTAAAATAATATTTACGTTTTATTTTATCTCCTGCGGTAATGGTATCATAGGTCAAAATCAAATCATCAAAGACAATATTGTCTAGTTTTAGGTTGCTAGATGAAACAACTTTAACCGCATTACTTTTAGAAGCTGACGTAGTAATTGAGACGTTTTTCTCTTCCTTTGATGGTGTTACAATTTTATCAGAATAATTTGATCTAGTATTTTTTTCTGTATTGGTGGAGTCTATTGTTTCCTCTAATATTACCCCTACGTCTACAATAGGATTAGAACTATCTATTGATGTAGTGTTTAATGTCGAATCAATGATAGAATTTATATTTGCATCATTTGAATTTATTGTCTTTTCTGACTTATTTACAACACCAGTTTTTGATTCATCTTTACAGCTAGAAAAACAAATAATAAAAAGAAATAATGCTACTAAACTATTTTGTCTCATGATAATAAAACTACTGTTCCTATTTTATTGAAACCACTCCCTTGACAACTATAGTTTATAATATATGTGTAAGTACCTGGTGGAAGACGCTTACCATTATAAGTACCATCCCAAGTATCGCTAGCAGATGTCGTTTCGAACACTTTATTACCCCATTTATCCATGATATAAAACAATTCAATCTTTTGTATTATAAATCTATTACTAATGCCAAAACGGTCGTTTAATTGATCTCCATTAGGAGTAAATGCAGATGGAAGTAATAGGTCATTGCAATCAAAAGCATCAGGATCGACGACAAAAATGTCTACCTCACTATCAGAGGCACAGTTGGAGTCGCTGGTTTTTACTTTGTACTTAGTTGATATTAGTGGTGTAGCAATGGGTTCTAATGAGTTAGGGTCATCAAGACCGTCGGTTGGAGTCCAAGCCACTAATGACTGACATGTCTGCCCAAATATGATATCAACAGATTCGCCAAGAAAGATAGTGGTATCGTTTGTGATTATTTCATCTGGATGTAAGTATGTATTTCTCAAAAATGCTTCAGATACTGCTTCTTTGTATATATTGAACTCATCAACCCTCCCTAAGAATGGAGATTCTGTAACCGGCTGACATGGGCTGCCCGAAATAGCCATTTGAGCGCTAGGGCTCATTGGTATTTGTTCATCAGGTAAAAAAGTACCAACCTTTTTATTGTTTAGGTAAAAAGTATAAACTAAGGCATTCCTAGTCAAAGTAAATCTATGCCAGCATCTGTCTGGTAATGTTACCACAATTGATTTATAGCCAGCGATATTCTTTGCCAATTCTAATAACAATTCATTATTGCCAGGATAATACTTCAGAGACATCAATGAATCTGTATTGCATTGATTACGATATGATAAAATGTCAGTTACCTCTGTTACATTGTCTATCGAAAAATAAAAATCTAATGTAAAATCATCTAGAAAAATTTGGCTTAGTTCTGGTGGAAAGACAATGCTCTCTCCCATTCCATCTAATTCAAGGCTTTCTCCTAAAAGGCCACAAACACAATCTACAGAACCTTGTAATTTGCCGTCCAATCCAACTTGACCACCACTTGAGACATCGCATCCATCAAATGAATAGCTCACAAATGGCGTTTGAGCATGCCCTCCAAAATGTAAAAACAAAGCAATTGCTCCAATTATTAGCTTCTTAATCATCTATATTTATCCAAATAAATTACCAAATCCTCCACCTATCATATCTCCAAGCATCTTTTGTGAAATCCCTTGTGATGCCTCATTTGCTTTTTTGCTGAATTCTTGAATACATGTCATCAAATCTTCAATCATCTCCTTATTCTCAGGTTTGAGCAGTTTATCATCTATCGACAAATCTGTAACTACACCAGCAGCATTACCCTTCATAACTATCCCTTCCAGCTCATGTGAAATGAATATCGATGAGAGCTCTTCTTGCATCTTTTCTTGCATCGCATTTGACTGCCCCATTAAATCTTCTAACATAACTTTTCTTTTTATCTATAGATGCACAAATTACAAAATTTAATTCAAGCCTGCTAGGTCAATCATAAATGCGTATTCCATTGCAGTCTCTTTGTATCTAGCAAATCTACCTGATGCTCCACCATGTCCTGTATCCATATTACAATACATAAGTAGCGGGTTTTTATCAGTCTTTAATTCTCTTAATTTTGCAACCCATTTAGCTGGCTCCCAGTACTGTACCTGTGAGTCATGGTATCCTGTAGTAACTAATATTGCAGGGTAATTCTTTTTTTCAACATTGTCATAAGGGGAATATGATTTTATATAATCATAATACTCTTTCACATTTGGATTGCCCCATTCATCATATTCTCCTGTAGTAAGCGGAATCGTCTCGTCTAACATGGTGGTGACTACATCTACAAAAGGTACTGCAGCGACTACTCCTTTCCACAACTCTGGTCTCATATTGACAATGGCTCCCATTAACAATCCTCCAGCACTACCTCCCATTGCAAAAAGCTTATCTGAGTTTGTATAGTTATTAGCAACTAAATAGTCTGCACAGTCAATAAAGTCTGTAAAAGTATTTTTCTTTTTAAGCAGCTTACCATCTTCATACCAGTGTCTTCCCATCTCTTCTCCACCTCTAATATGTGCTATACCAAAGGCAAAGCCTCTATCCAACAAACTCAATCTGACAGACGAGAAATATGGGTCTGAACTGCTCCCATATGAACCATAAGCATATAAAAGTAAAGGCCTTGTGCCATCTTTTTCAAATCCTTTTTTGTACACAATTGAGACTGGCACCTCCGTACCATCTTTAGCTTTTACGAATACTCTTTCAGATGCATAATCCTCGGCCTTGAAACTACCTACTACTTCTTGCTGTTTTTTAATTTCTAATTTATGAGTTTTGATATCGTAATCATATGTGGTATTTGGAGTAGTAAGAGATGTAAATCCGACTCTCAATGTATCAGAATCAAACTCTGGATTAGTAGAAGTGTATGCTAAATATGCCTCTTCTTTAAAATCTATATAATGTTCATCTTTTCCGTTCCAAGGCATTATCCTTAATTTGGTAATCCCTTTTATTCTTTCTGATAAAACTAAATAGTTTTTAAACAATTCAAAACCTTCCAATAACACATCTGGTCTATGGGCAATGTAGTCTACCCAATTGGATTTATCTGTTTTATCCAAACTAGTTGTCATTAATTTAAAGTTCTTAGCTTCATCCTTATTCGTTTTGACATACCATTTGTCTTCGTAGTGATCTATGCCATACTCTAAGTCTCTTTCTCTCGGTTGGAATAGCTTAAATGTGCCATTTGGATCATTGGCATCTAGATATCTATACTCTTGAGAAACTGTAGCATAAGATCCAATGATGATGTACTTCTTAGATTTAGTCTTATAAACAAAAGTAGAGAACGTCTCATCTTTTTCGTGGTACACTTCTTTATCCGATGCAACAGCTGTACCTAGGGTATGTTTAAATATTTTGTAAGATCGTAATGAAGCATCTTTTTTTGAGTAGAATACCGTCTTATTATCATTGGCCCAAGTCACACTTCCAGTAGTATTTGGAATTTCATCTTTTAAAAACTCCCCTGACTCTAGGTTTTTAAATTTTATAGTGTATTGTCTTCTGCTCACGTAATCCTCTCCAAAAGCAGCAATCTTATTATCTGGACTTACACCAAGTCCTCCCATAGCATAGTAGTCTTTTCCATCAGCTCTTTGGTTTTGATCAACCATGATTTCTTCAACGGCTTCTAACGTTTCTTTTTTTCTGCTGACAATCGCATACTCTTTTCCTTCTTCAAACCTGTTTATATACCAATATCCATTAAATTTATAAGGTACAGATTCATCTGTTTGTTTGATTCTACCAACGATCTCATTGTACAAAGTATCTTGAAGTACTTTGGTATGGCTCATCATTGTATCCAAATAAGCATTTTCAGCATTTAAGTAGTCGACTACTTCCTGAGTTTGTGCATCCAACTTTTCAGCTGTTTTTTGTGCATCACTGAGTTTCATCCAGTAGTAATTATCTACCCTAATGTCACCATGTTTTTCCATTTCGAATGCCTCCATACGAGGCGATGGAGCTTTGATGTCTTGTTTAGCCATCAATTGGCTTTCTTTATATTGTATCATATTACTTTTAGAATCATTATTGTTAGCACAAGAAAATAAAGTGAGTGTCACTAGAACACTGAATAGGAAAGATTGGTTTTTCATTTTGAAGTTAGTTTTAAGTTTGGTCATAATAGAATACTGCATCAATTAGGTGCAAATATATTTATTACCAACGGATATCCCAAAGAATATGTTTTATTGTATTGTTAACTGATTTTAAAACAATTAATTACATCAATAATGTTTATTTCACATACTAGATAGTCGATCTGATAATATAGCTCAGTTCATCTGCAAATATTGCACCTCTGTGACCAACGTTCTGTAATGTAATTAGCTTGATTTTAGTAGGAAAGAGTGCCGTCAGTATTTCAGAACATTTAAATGGTACGACGTTATCATTTGGAGCATGGAATATTGTGATTGGGCATTTTATATTATTTATCCTTGATTCAGTATCAAAGTCGTATTTCATCAGTATATCTGGCACTGGTACATGTTTCATATCCTTCACATCAGTCAAACTTGTGAATGGTGCGATTAAAAACAATTGATCAACTTTATTTTTTTCCGCTAAATAAGATGCCATTCCTGATCCCATTGAGTAACCAGCTACAACAATCTTTTTGGGAATATACTTCATGACAAAATGGTCGTACACTTTCTGAATGTCAGCTGTTGCTTGCTCTTCAGATAACATTTCACCTTCGCTCTTACCATATCCACGATAGTCTGGCATAATCAATGTGTAGTTGCCTTGATCTACCTGATAGGCTTGACGCAAGCAGCGACGATTACTCCCTCTATTGCCATGCAAATAAATAATAATGCCATCGGCTTGAGCTTTTTCTAATACCAAACAACTGATATTGATATCTTTCTCTACTGCCACTTTCTCTTCAAATCCATCTCGAAAGACAAAATCTGTTGGCAATTTATCTGGATGAAAAAGCAATTTTTCTTGATTGAAATACAAAGCTCC
>JBBKVK010000154.1:0-5250 GCA_037968395.1 Saprospiraceae bacterium
AATTCCAAATCTGGGGGTAATAAAAAATTTGAAGGCATTAATTACTCAAGTAGAATTACTGTTACAGACAGAGGAGAAACCATCCAAGTCCTAGATGTATTTGATTCTGAAAAACATCAGCTAGATTATCACATAACCAATGGAATGCCCGGTATTGCAAAAACAGCTAGAGGTATTTGGTCATTAAAACCTTCACCAAACAATCAGACAATGGTGGTCATAGAATTTGAAATGGAAAGTAAGAATGTATTGGGCTATTTACTATCCCCCATGATTAAACTAAAACTTGGAAAGTCTTCTGAAGAAATCGCTGAAGAATTGAAGTATTATATGGAAAATGGAACAGCGCACCCTAGAAATATAGAAACCAATAAAAACAAGTAACGATAGCTATGATGAGTAAAAATATATCAACAGATTTTCCTTTTGAATCAAGATTTTTGGAAGTAAAAGGAAGTAAAATCCACTATGTAGATGAAGGAGAAGGTGATCCAATCTTATTTCTTCATGGAAACCCTATGTCCAACTATTTATGGAGGAACATTATTCCATATCTAACCAGTCAAGGTAGATGTATCGCTCCAGATTTAATAGGAATGGGCAAATCTAGCAAACCTGATATAGACTATGGTTTTCAAGATTCATTCGAATATCTAGATTCATTCATTAAAAACTTGAGTTAAAGAATATTACTCTTGTCTTGCACGATTGGGGTTCAGGTATGGGGTTCCATTACGCTAATTTAAATCGAAAAAATATTAAAGCCATTGCTTTTATGGAAGCAATGTATGACGCTCCTACGACTCATGATATGCCTGCATCTATTCGTATGGCCTTAAAAATGATGAGAAGTCCGGGTTTAGGATGGGTTATGGTGCAAGTCGCCAATGTTTTTATTAATAAAATGATACAAGACATGATATTAAGAAAAATGACTAAAACGGAAATAAAAAGTAGAAAACCACTATTACAATGGCCTTTATCCGTTCCTTTTGATGGTGGAAAACCTGAAATTGTTGCTAAAGCAGTTTTTTCTTGGAATAAGTGGTTAATGGATTCTGAAATCCCTAAACTATTCTTTTGTGTTTCTCCAGGTGTAGCCATTAAAGAGAAAGATGTTAAAATCATAAAGGAAAGAATGAAAAACTTAAAATCAATTGACCTTGGTGAAGGACTACATTTTATACAAGAAGATTATCACCATGAAATTGGAAAAGAAATTTCTAAATGGTATGAAGAAATTAACTGACAGTATTCAGGTTTATCAATAAAAACTAAACACAACAAAGTATATAAGCAATAGCGGTTTAAGTGTAAACTTGAATCGCTATTTGTTTTTATTAAGTATCTTGCTTGCAGAAAAGGAGTAGTTATTAATCCGCTACTACTCATATACTAACCGTTCTCAGCAAGCAAAAGAAGAAGAAACAAATAACTCGATTAAAAAGATGAATTACAAGAAATCAATAATTGGAAGTTCAATAGCATTCATAATTGCAACAAGTTGTTGTTGGTTACCAGCATTATTGATTGCATTCGGAGGTGGTAGCACATTATTTGGAATAAGTAATGGGCTGGAAAGTTTTAGTGGGATTTTTATGGCAATTGGAATTGGATTTTTATGGTTTGGAATTTATCAATTCAAAAACAAGAAAGAAATGACAGAAACTAAAGCAGCAGTTTTACTATCAACGTTGACTTGTCCAGAATGCAGACACAATAAAGAAGAAACAATGCCGACAAATGCCTGTCAATATTTCTACGAATGTGAGAATTGTAAAAAAGTGTTGAAACCAACAGAAAATGATTGTTGCGTTTTTTGTAGCTACGGAACAGTTGCTTGTCCGCCAATTCAATTAAATCAAAATTGTTGCTGATGTGGAATAACTCAAAACGAATTATGCCATTTATTGGAGCTAAAGATTATCAAGAATCAAGAAAATTTTATTCTGAACTCGGATTTGAAGTTGGAGAAGGAGATAAGTATTGCGAAGTAAAAGTAAATGATGAATTAGGCTTTTGGCTACAAAAATATTATCACAAAGGTTGGGTAAATAATTCTATGATATTCTTAGAAATACCTGGTGTCGAATTATGGGAAAGAGAATTGTTTGCCAAAGAACTTCACCTAAAATACAAATATGTCAGATTCACAGAGATTAAAGCATTTGATTGGGGAAGAGAATTATTTATGCATGACCCATCAGGAGTGTTGTGGCATTTTTGTGAATTGAAGAAAGAAGATGAATAAAAAGGAAAGCCAGCTGAGAACATGTGACATGACAATCATGCTTCCTTCGTCAGCACGCCGCATGTCACTGGGACGTTCTCATTAAGAAAATTGGAGCCTGAGTTCAAATATGAATTTCGAGAATTTAGCAATTTAAATATCGAATCCTGCCTAAAAAAACTTATCTGCAAAACTAAATTCTAGTTTAACAACAAATCAAGTATATAAGCAGGTGGAAAATTTCTTGAAACACAATACTTTACTTAAATTCGGGATTTACCCGAGTAGTTAAGAAAATTGAAAAAACGATAAGAATGAAATCCATCAAAATTGTAGTCATTGTACTAATTCTATTCATCGGAATAGATGTAAACGCACAAACCGAGAATAGCAAATCAGAAATTGAGCAAATTACTGAGACCTTAACGGATTATATTGAAGGAACCGCAAATGGCGAACCTGATAGATTAAGAAAGGCTTTTCATCCAGATTTCAATCTTTATACAGTGACAACAGAAGATAGTTTGAGAATTCGTTCTGGAGAAAAGTATATTTCGAATGTGAAGGAAGGCGAAAAGTCAAATCGAATAGGAAGAATAATTTCGATTGATTACGAAAAAGATGCTGCAATTGCTAAAGCAGAAATTGTAATTCCTAATTGGAGGATTTTCACAGATTATTTTCTACTTCTAAAATATGAGGGTTCTTTGAAAATAGTACATAAAAGCTACACTTGGAGAGAATACCCAAAGAAGGAAGAATAGAAATGAAAACGAGAGCTAACAATGTGGATAATGTTCAGTGCCTCCACAAGGTCGGCACCGTCATATCCACTGACGTTAGCGATAATTAAAAAATAATTATACCAGATTTTATCAAGGTAAAAAATAAGCAAAGTATACTTTTCACTACTTAAGTGAAGACGAAAACAATATGTTGACTGAAAACTTAAGAACCAAATGTTTTAAGAAAAGGGTTCCTTAGTGCTTCTGGACAGATATAGAAAGAACTTTTTTTTGTGAAAGTGGTGATTCTCCGAACTTGATTGCAATAGTTAAATCATTTTCGCTTCAGACTACTTCATTATACTTTTGGCCTTGGTTGGCTGGCATCAAAATAGACTATCCATTTTTAAAGAACTTCAAAAGTTGTTTGATATCAAAGCATTAGAACGCTTTTTCAGAAGAATGACAGTATCTGTTTTAGCAGGAAATGATTATCGCCATATCAAATTAAACTCATTAAGCATTGGAAGATATTCTAGCCATTTATGCGTTACCAAGTCGTTCATATAAGAACAAAGTCCTTTTGAAACGCATCCTGAAATGTCGCGTAGCGAAAATAAGTGTAAAGCGTCCTTCACCTTATCCATTCTACCAACTATCGGTTAAAACTCATACAATTATTAATTAATTAAATTTTTTTTGTACCTTCAGCAGAATATTATTTTTTTAATTAAACCTAATTAACATGAAATTGTTCTTATTTTCCTCTTTTACAGATAGATTTATTCTTTTACAGACCAACAGTCTCATCTATATTTTATTTATAGTGGCAGGCTTAATGAACCCTACCAACCTGTCATCTCAAAATTACTGCGAAACTATTCAAACTGTAGATTCTGATGGTGATGGCATAGCTGATCAAATAGATACATATACCTATGACAACCAGGGTAATCAAACTTCTAGAACCTACGATTATGATGGTGATGGCGTAGCTGATCGAATATATACATATACCTATGACAACCAGGGTAATCAGACATCTTACACCTACGATTCTGATGGTGATGGCGTAGCTGATCAAATATATACATATACCTATGACAACCAGGGTAATCGAACTTCTTATACCTACGATTCTAATGGTGATGGCGTAGCTGATCTAATATATACATATACCTATGACAACCAGGGTAATCGAACTTCTATAACCTACGATTTTGATGGTGATGGCGTTGCTGATCGGATAGATACAAATACCTACGACAACCAGGGTAATCAAACTTCTTATACCCACGATTCTGATGGTGATGGCGTAGCTGATTATATAAGTACAACTGAATATATTTCTTGCAATAACGCTCAAAGTATTGTTGTAGAAAGCCGATTCAATGCAGGGCAAGAGAATTTAATAAATATATATCCCAACCCAGTAAGCGACTTTGTTCAGCTTACTTTTAATAGTTCATTAGAAGTTCCAACAAGAATTTCGCTTATGGATATTTCTGGTAAATTGATTAAGTCAATAAACATTGATGAAATTAATTCAGGTTCTTCTCAAAGAATAGAAATGTCAAATTTGGAACCTGGAAATTATATTTTGCATGTCATTTCATCTCAGGAAGGTATAATTGCCAAAGAGATTATAGTTAAAATCTAGACACTAAGACAAAAGTATTTTAGTAGCCACTTGTGTCATGCAAGTGGCTTTTTTATTTTACATAAAAGTCACTATTTCCTTATTTGATTGTTTATCTTATTTGTTTCTATGCATAAATATTCTACTTGTTCAATAATGGATATCACCATTTGTTTGCCTGTTTCATATTCCCAAATAATTATAAAAATATTTGAAAGAAATAAAAACAACTTTAGAATATAGATATTAAATCGAATGAAATTTGTTGTAGAACCATCAAGTGTATTACCTTTATCAGAACTATTAAAACAAAACAAGTGATGAGAGATAATACGCTAGGCATCATTCCTCATGGCAGAAATGATGATATAATAAATAGCCATTTTAATATATAAATGAAACACTTTTGCTACCAAATAATTATCATATAATCACTCCTACATTGTGACTATGGATATGCGAAAACGTTAGCTACATAAACAGAATCTTACATCAGAAAATGGATATAGACAAACGTCTCAATGAATAAATCACCCTACATAACATTAAAGTCTAATAGTTGTGCTGCAAGCCGACGATTAGACTTTGTTGAATGAAGCGGAACCAGACTTAACTATGGAATTTGAATATTCTGAGATTTCAGGTTAGAAGTCAAC
>JBBKVK010000155.1:0-4803 GCA_037968395.1 Saprospiraceae bacterium
GTCTAATTTTTATCTATATGCAGGACCCCGGTTTGCCTTTAATATGGATAAATCTTTTACATATACATTAGGAAGAAACCCAGCTTATCCTGAACAGATACTAGCTCCGCCTGTAAAAGGTGACTTAAATAATGTAAAAGAAAGTTTGATTTCGGCTCAAATAGGAGCAGGATTGAATATTCCACTAAACTCACGTGACAATCAAATACAGACAATACTATCTCCATTTGTATCATTTCAACCATACTTTGGTCAGAGACCAAGGATTGTAGAAACATGGAATATTACCACAATTAGAATAGGAGTAGGACTGAAATTTGGACGAAGTAGAGAAATACCTTTTGCAAATACGACCATTTAAATTAAATTTTACAATTAGCTAACCTAAAAATATTCCTATTGAGTTGGTTGTAACAGAAACTATTACATTTGTGTCACTTTTAAAAAACGCACTACAAAACGCACTGTTTAAGTAAAATCGAATACAAATAACACCAAACTAATACAACCTTAATGGTTGTATATCAAATCATTATAGCAAATATAGTCATCTTTTTGGTAATACAAAAGACACACCGAATGACGCCCATTTTGGTTGTTTTCATATGTTTTCAGATAATGTCATAAAAACGTAAAAGCCTGAAAATCAGTAGATTTACAGGCTTTTGGTTTTGGATGAATACCCTTTCGTGATCCCGCCAGGATTCGAACCTGGATCTAAAGTTTAGGAAACTCCAATTCTATCCCTTGAACTACGGGACCTTATTTATGATTAATTTTTACTTTCAATATATGCTGGGTCTTCTTCTGGTAAAGTGTAAGTTCTGTTTTTTCCAAATACCGAAATATTGACATATCTTTTTGGGTTTAGTCTAAGGTCTTGAAGTAATAAATTTAAGTTCTTAGTTGTCTCTTCAAGGCTAAGATAAAGATCTTTGTCGTTTATCAATTTCCCCATTGTACCAACACCATTGTTCACCTTATTAGTTAAGGAAGTCAAATTTTTAATACTAGAATCTAAAGATGTTATAGTTTTATTTACATCTTTTACCATAACTGAAGTATTATCTATCATTGAATTTGCTTTAGTAACAGTATTACCAATATTTGCATTATTAATGTCAGCAGTTACCTTATTAAGATTAGACATGATAGTCGTAATTTGAGTATTGTTTTCAGCTAAATTATCAGTAATCTTGTTAAGATTATTTAGAGTACTTGTAAGGCTACTATTAGATGCTTTGATGAGTTGGGTAGTTGCCTCCGAAAGCTCAGCTAACTTGGCAATAGTAATATCAAGATTTCTAATAATATCATTGACTTTGCCCTTACTATTTGGAGATCCCAACTTACTGATGACATCTTGAAACCCTCCAGTAGCTTCCGTAACATAGGAAGACATTTCATCGACTCCCATCATAGAAGCAAGTAAACCTATATTCTCACCATGTAGGTATTGACCTGATTCTGCACAATCATTCGTGGTGCAAGGTTTTGCGAATGCCAATGTTAATTGTTTACCCCCCATAACACCTTCGCTCCTCATTTGTACTTTAGCATCTCTTGGTACTGGAATATCTCCATCGACTATAAAGAAGACATCCATTTTTTTTACATCGTCAGGGTGTAATTTTATTGATGTAACTTGACCAACTTTATAACCATTTAGCAACACTGCTGAGGATGCAGCAAGCGCTGTAACATCATTAAAAGTGGTATAATAGGTATTAGTACTTTTAAACAAGTTCTGACCCTTTACAAACTTATAGCCCCAGATGGCAAAAAAGATTGCAACTATAGCTAATAATCCTACTTTGACTTCTCTTGACATACTAATTTCATTATTACTTTCGTACCCACAACGCTAAATGTAAATGGATTGTTTCCTTGAATGTGAATGCAAATTTATACATGTTTTAGATCAAGAAATAATATTTGCTGCTTAAAATGTCTATTTTCTTCCTTTTTCTAATAAAACAAGGGTTTGTCTTAATGGTCTCCACCATTTTTAATAATCCAATTTAAGACTTTAGATAAAAAATGTTTGAGATTTAGTTCTAAATATGTTAGACTATTACGCAAATGTCTTGTAAAACTTTTTGTTAATCATTTTTTAACACTTAGTGTACAACAAATTGTTGGCAATATATGTATTATATAGTGAGAGATTTAAAGTAAAAAAATGAAATAATTGAGTTTAACACCGAGTGATTAATTAAAGTAAAATAGTTTTTTCATGCTTTTTTGGTAGAATAGCCGGATTATATCTGGCTATTCTTATTTTTACAGATCACCATTCCAATTTTAAATTTGAAAGTCTGTGGTTTTAGTTTTATTAGGAATGCCATACTCTATGATTATCCAATTGTAGAGGCATTAACGTCAATTCTACCAGTATGTGATCAAGTATTTGTAGCGGTCGGAAAATCTGAAGATGACACGAGAAACCTTGTTGCTTCTATATCAGATAAAATTGTAATTATAGACACTGTATGGGATAATAACCTTCGAGATGGCGGCAAAGTTTTAGCTAAGGAAACGCAGAAAGCATATGACGGTATTGCTGATACATATGATTGGTGCATTTATATACAGGGGGATGAAGTGTTGCATCAGGATGATTATGAAGAGATTAAAAAAAGCATGTTGCAATGGAAAGATGATCCCATAGTAGATGGTCTACTGTTTAATTACAAACATTTTTATGGATCATATGATTATTTTGCAACAAGCGGACGGTGGTATACTCATGAGATACGTATTGTAAGACACAGAAAAGATATTTTTTCATACGGAGATGCAATGGGATTTAGAAAATCACCCGATCAAAAATTAAAAGTGAAGCCCATAAATGCTACCGTTTACCATTATGGCTGGGTTAAGCATCCAGAAGATCAACAAAACAAACAAAAGACTTTTCATAAACTTTGGTCTACTGATGATGAAATTGAAAAGAAGGTTGACATCAAAAAGAAGGAATTTAATTATGCTATGATAGACAGGTTATCATTATTTAAAGCTAATCATCCTAATGTTATGCAGAAGAGAATATCTCAAAAAAATTGGGCATTTAATTTTGACCCAAGTATTGATAGACGAACTTATATAGAAAGAGTTAGGTCATGGATTAAATCTAAAACAGGTTGGAGACCTGGAGAATATAAAAACTATCAAGAAATTTAATTTGTTAAGGAGCTAGTCTTTCTTTAATCCATTTATTATTATCTAATCTGTACCTTATCCTATCATGCAATCTTGATGCTCTTCCTTGCCAAAATTCTATTTCATAAGGCTCAACAGCATAGCCCCCCCAAAATGGAGGTATAGGAATAGAATCATCGTTTTTGTATTTATCACTATTTATTTGGACATTTTGCTCTAGAATTGATCTATCTGTTATCACTTCACTTTGAGGGCTTGACCATGCTCCAATTTGGGACTCTCTAGGTCTAGTTTTGTAATACACCAATGATTGTGCAGGTGTCAACTTTATTGCCTTGCCCTTAACTCTTACTTGCCTTTCTAAACTCAGCCATAAAAACAATAAATGACACTTAGGATTATTTGCTAATTGTTCTCCTTTCGAACTATCATAGTTTGTATAAAATACAAAATTTCCTTTATATATTTCTTTAAGTAAGACCGCTCTAGAATCTGGTTGTAAATCTTGAGAGACTGTTGAAAGTATTACTGCATTTGGTTCTTTTTCAGAGCTCTGTTTTGCTTGATCAAACCAAGTGTTAAATTGATCTATTGGGTGGTCAGCTGCATTTTGGATATCAAACGAGCCAAGGGTATAGTGCTCCCTCATATTTGTCATATCCCTATTCATGATTAAAAGTTTTTGCAGCTTCTAGTTGTGTTAAAATAGCATGCTTTGTTTGCACACCACTTTCTCTCCAAAGTAATTTGCCTTGTTTATAGATCATAATTGTAGGTATCCCCGATACTTTTAATTTTGTTGAGAGTGCCTGGTTTTTATCGACATCAATTTTGATAACTCTAATTTCTTTTCCTTGTTCATTTTTTATTTCTTGTATGATTGGAGAAAGCACCTTGCATGGCCCACACCAATCAGCATAAAAATCTACCAAAGTTGGTTTTTGTCCACCTATCAATTCTGAAAAACTTGCCATTTTATATCTTTATTATTTAAAACAGTTGAATTAAATACAAATTCAAATAAATAACATATAACAAATATTTAGAAGAATTAGTTTTTTGTCATTGTACTTTGATTTTTAACCCATACATCTCTTTGAGGGAATGGTATCTCAATTTTATTACGTCTTAGCTCTCTAAATATATTTTTTCTTATATCACTCTTTACTTTTTCTATATAAAAGAATTCATCAGAAAAAAAGTATAGCCTAAAGTTGACAGAAGATTCTCCATAGTCAAGTAATTGCACCATGGCAGCTGGCTTTTCTAATACATCTTCACTTTGATTTACAGTATCTAGTACAACGCTCTCTACTTGGTCTATATCACTATTATAAGACACCCCAAAGTCAATTTGAAACCTTGCAGGAGATTGATTATGTGACCAGTTAGTAACATTCTGGCCTACAAGTTTTGAGTTAGGGATAATGATCGAAATCATATCTCTAGTTTTAACTTGGGAAGTACGTAACCCAATCTTTTGGATAACGCCAACAATGCCTTCAATAACTACAATGTCACCAATTTCTACATTCCCTTCAACTAATAATATTAAACCAGAAAGAAAATCATTAAAGGTATTTTGTAGTCCAAACCCAATACCAACAAGAAGACCTGCAGAACCAAGAAGAAGTACTGAAA
>JBBKVK010000156.1:0-8578 GCA_037968395.1 Saprospiraceae bacterium
TATATACCTTTTGCAAGTTTTGAGCCAAAATCATCTGTAGCATTCCAAGCAGACACAATTTGCCTACCCTCATTAATAAACATATCTTCTGAAATACTTTTTACAAGCTTCCCTGTTACTGTAAATATTTTAATTGAAATTTGTGCATCAGTTGCTCCTAGATCATGGCTAAAGCCAAACTCAGTATAAGTACTAAATGGATTAGGGTAATTAAGTACATTAAATAGCAATTTATCATCATTATCCACAACAATAAATTCTGTCTTTTGCTCACTGCTATTATTAGAGATATCCCAAGCTTTGACAGTTAGTGTGTACTTCCCAACAGGGAGGTCATCTAAAGGAAACTTAACTACACCCGACTTATAGTCGTCTAATGAAGCTTCATAAAATTCATTTAATACATAATTTTCGTTTAATGGACCTTCTAAATTAGCTGTCAAATCATGCCCAATACTTGTACCTGTAACATTTATACCTAAATCGTCTTTTAGGTTTACCAATAAAGTCGAGGTGCTTGGCACCGTGCTTCCATACTGAAATGATTCATCATTAATAAAAAGATCAATTTGGGGTCCATTATCATCAGCAACATTATTACCTGATCCTCCTATTAGCATATCGGAGAATGCTCCGCCTGCATCTGTAATATCATCTGTTGCATAAAGACTAATTTTGCCTTTACCAACCGAATAATTAATATCTTTAGGTACAACAAAACTAAACTCGTATGATCCATTAGTAATACTGGCTTTACCTTTAAAGATTACGTTTTTCATTACATCAACCTTAGTAACCTTACTTCCAGAATCATTACCTAATGTTTCAATAATAGTTCTTTTATCAAAAATTGTTGGAAATATTGTCCCATTAAAATCATTAACAAGATTACCTGTATGGTCTACAACCCTACCTTTTATTTTTACAACATCCAAAGCCCCAATGGTATCCGTAAATAAATTTGAATTCTGGTCGTTGATTTCATCAACAGTAATATTATAAAATGGCAGAGCTATCCTTTGACTTGGATCGCCTATTAATGAAAATTTACGGCTATTTTCACCGGTAGTATCCTGACTGTTGGAGTTTTTTGCAATTGTAATAGCTTCTCCAAAGGTCATAGGGTAGCCATTCCCATCCTTTTTATAAATATTATCAAATACCGCTTCTGTCAACCGTTTGTTTTCACTTGCATATACTGCTCTAACCGTTGTAAATAATGCTACTGTACCTCCTTTAGGGTTAAGTAATGCATATTCTCCAGCACTTTTCACCTGTGGATCATCATATCCAGTAAAGGAGCATGTGGCAGATACTATCAATGTTTGATTATTAATATTATTCCACTCTTGTATGTCTGAAACTTTTAGAACTCTTTCTTGTGACCAGCCTTTCGGTCCGCCATGACCTAGATAACAAAAGGTGAGGTGTCCTCTTTCCATATTTCTTTTAAAAACTGCTTCTACTTCTGGGTATCGTTGGCCTCCTGGCGTAGTTTCTTGCCTATATGCATCATAGTAGACTTTTTGGTCGTTTATTATTGTAAAATCTCTTACAACCTTCTTTGCTATATCATCCATTTGGTTCAAATGTGTATTTGAATCTTCATCATCCGCAGCAAAAGTGGCTCTTAACCTCCAATCACCAAATCTCTGTGGTGAAGAATCATATTGAATGATCTTATTAATCACAGCATTCGCCTCAGCCAGAGTTGTCACAGTCAGCCTACCGACAGCTAAATCCAATGCACCATCTAGACCTAGTCCTTCATTATCACTTAATAAGGCATAATAATCATCCGTAGGAAAAGCTCTTATCGGATCTAGGGATTCGTCCGTCTCATAGACAGGTATAAACCTATGGTCAGGTAATGTTGATAATATACCTCTTTGATCATAAGTGCCATCTCCTATCATCAGCATATACTTAAATCTAGTATTTCGATCCAAAATCATTTTTGCAAAATCTCTAATGGCACTTGGATCCTGTCGTCCACTAGAAAACTCAGGAAATATTTTAGAAACATCTACTCCAATTATTTCTAATCCTGAATGCTCTGATCTGTGCTTAATAAATTTATCCGCAGCTTCTTTAAATATTGAAGGATATAAAACAACCATATCAACATTATCAATTTCATGGACGTTTTGGTTATCAATTTTACCAACCAGTTCAGGCTTTTTAGTACTTGATTTGTTAAATACAACTATTTTATGATTTAATCCATCTGTATTATATGCCAATTTTCCAATAACCGGATCGTAACTTACTATGTTAGAAATATCTGTCACATCCCAGATCTCCGAACTCAAGTCAATACCTTGGATATTATACCCAAACGTATTATAATTAGTATCTCGTTTATCTCTTAATATTATCGGAGAATTGCCTGATTTAATTAATTTTTGACTTTCTACAGTAATATAATCAAGCCACCCTTCTCCGTCGCTGGATGCAGTGTATTTTAAGCTTAGAGATTTATTTAGGCTTAAGTCTGCTGAGAGTGAAAATGATTTTAAGTTAGCAAATAGACTTTCGACAGATCCAGTAGAAACTCGATTATAATTAGTATTTAAAGTACTGCCGCCAGCATTCAACACCGTTGTACTGCTACTTTCTGATCTACTGGCAAATCTACCATTTACAGTCACAGAGTTTATGGCTAAATTTGTCAAATCGAAATTTTTAGCCAAATCTAGAATATCATTATTTTTCATCTTCTCCCCAAACCAAATCTTTCCTGACCCTTCAGTAGATGCATTAAGTCCTAATAAGTTATATTTTTCGTCTTCTAATATTTGCAAATCATCATAACTGTCTGAAGTGAATTCGGCGACGACATCAGAAGCCATTTGTTTAATTCTTTGTCCAATACTGTTGTTGACTTTCAAGAAAACATAATTCTTCAAATCATAAATATTAGTTTCATATTTATATTGACTAATCTGCCTTTTCCACTTGCTTGCTCCTTCAGCATAAAAATAAATCGCATCATTAGCATCAAACTTCCCGTCACTTTCACCATCAATTAAAATTGGTAATTCAAATAGATCGTCAGGGTTTTGGCTTTTGATTAATTCAGGCAATATTCCTCCATAATTACTATATATTGATATATTTCGTGGATCTATATTGTCAGTGTTAATGCCCAAGTTGCTTAAATCTGATTTTGTTAATTTATATGCTCCTTCAGAAGGGATCCCAATTTTATAAATTTCGCCAGAAGACAATATTGACGTCTTTGTTCTAATTGGACCTCTATACGAAGCTGAATAAATTGGAGAATGTGTTATTAATAAAATGCATGATTTAATTCTTTCAACTTTCCCATTATGACTCCTTATTGGAGTTAGCCTAACACCTCCTATAAAATTATCTCTTTCCTTATTTACATACGTTGAAATTTGAAAATCTCTGTTTACCCCTTTTAAATCAACAGGGTAAATATTCTCTTCTAATACAATGTTTTCAATAGAGACCTTTAATTTTGTATTCCCACTAACTTTTATTTCTGCTTGCCAAGAAGACACTTCTGGGTTATTACTATTTAGCTTTCCATTGTTGAAGCTATATACTTTTTGATATATGTTGTTCTGGGGATCAATTAGCACATCTTTTTCAAACCAATTTAGGTTAACTTCTATCCTCTCCGTCTGAGCATATAACACACTAGTTGAAAAACAATTAAATAATAAGGTTGCAAAGAGTAAAATAGATCTTTTCATGAAAACATGAGTTTTGTTGAATTTTATATTATGCTTTTAGAACGAAGGCAAAAATACCAAATTGTGCTATCAAATGTTAAAGTTATTACTTATGGTGTCTTTCTGAATACAAAAGTGATACAAAACAACCAAAGAAATAAAGTTGAACTTAATAAAAAAAATAATGAAAAATTAATTTTTAGAAGATCTTGCAATTAAATTCTAATGCAATTTGTTAAAAAAACTAACTTTGCACATAAATGATAACAGGTTTTCGTTGTGATTAGACAATAGTAATAGAATTATAAAGTTAATGAAAAAATATTTATTCATAATATTAAGTTTTTGTGCATGTTCTTCGATTAATGGACAAGACCCTGTGTATAGTCAATTCTACAATGCTCCTCTTCAGCTTAATCCTGCATTAGCGGGCAATAATGCATTACCCTTTTTTGCTGGAAATGTTAGAATTCAGTGGCCTGGATTATCTAATGCTTACTCTACCTATTCTGGCAGTTATGATCAATATATAGATAAATCTAATTCTGGAATAGGCATAACATTATTAAATGATAGTGCTGGTGATGGCACCATAAGAAATACTAAAATAAGTGGAATATATTCCTATAATTTAAGAATTAAGGGCGACAGTTATGTAAGAGGAGGGCTTGAATTAGGCATGGTATCAAAAAGGCTCGATTGGAATAAATTAGTTTTTGGTGATGCCATTGATCCTCAATTTGGAGCTGTGAGTCCAGGTGGGAGCCCATATCCAACTAAAGAAATTCAACCAGGAAATACAAATAGAACTGTTTTGGATCTAGCTTTTGGACTGCTGTATTATAGCCCTTCTTTTTATGCAGGCATTGCAATTGACCACTTAACTAATTCAGCTGATGAGTATTTGACCAATGATGAGAAAAATTACCCAGGAATTCCTCAAAGAATAACTATACATGCTGGGACAGAGTTTAAACTTGATGCCTATAGTAAATCAGGCAGACCAGCTTTCATTTCACCAAATGTACTCTTTGTTAAACAAGGTGGATTCAATCAATTTAATATAGGTGCCTCTGTAGAAATTTATCAATTCATTGGAGGACTTTCATATAGAAATAGTAATTCCAATGGTGATGCTGTAATCTTTTCTGCTGGAATAAGATCAGGATTTTTCAAAATTGCATATAGTTTTGACATGACAATTTCAGATTTATCATTAAGTCAAGGCGGTGCACATGAAATTGGTATTATTTACAATATGGCTGCGGGTAAACCAAAAAAGTTTGACATTAATGACTGTTTGAACATATTTAGATAAAAAAAATGTGTTTATTTTTAAATATCCACATTCTGGTATGAAATATGCTATTAAAGACAATAATCGTTTTAAAAAAAAGTTATATTAATCGTCAATTGCGAATAATTAACTTTGATAATACAAAGAAATATTTATATTTGCCACTCATTTCTTAGTAGATTTTGATCTCAGGGGCTGAAATGGGTTTTATTTTATTTTAAATTTAGTGCTAAATGAAGAGAATAAATAGTCTTTCTGTAATTTGCTTTAGCTTAGTTTTAATGCTAGCATCATGTGGTAAAAAGTCAGAAAAATCAGATTTCACTGGGTGGAACGTTAATGATCCAGAGTGGGGTGGTTTTGAAAAAAACACAACATATGAAGGTCAAGCTATTGGACCTAATCTAGTGCCAATAGAAGGTGGAACATTTATGATGGGTCTTACTGAACAAGATGTGACTTTTGAATGGAATAATGTTCCACGAAGGGTTACTGTATCTTCTTTTTATATGGACGAAACTGAGGTTTCTAATAGTGCATATAAAGAATATCTTTATGACATGAGGAATATCTATATTTCATATCCTGAAGTACTTAGAAATGCTTTACCAGATACATTGGTTTGGAGAGAAGAGCTATCTTACAATGAGCCTCTAGTAGAGACTTATTTTAGGCATCCATCTTATGACGATTATCCTGTAGTTGGTGTAAATTGGTTACAAGCAACAGAGTTTTGCAAATGGAGAAGTAATAAAGTTAATGAAATGATCCTGGTAGAAAGAGGAATTTTAAATCTAAGCCCAGAAGGGAAAGATTCTGATACTTTTGACTCTAAAGCATATTTAGCTGGACAATATCCAGGAAATGTAAATAAAAATTTACCAGATTTAAAAACTGGTGGAGAAAGAGCCGTAAGATTTGATGATGGAATTCTTTTGCCTGATTACATCCTCCCAACTGAAGCAGAATGGGAGTATGCTGCTCTTGCTTTACAAGGTAATCAATCAGGAACAGGGGATGAATTAATTACTGACAGAAGGATTTACCCATGGAATGGTAATACAGCTAGGTATAAAAAGCATAATAATAACCAAGGTGATATTCAAGCTAACTTCAAAAGAGGTAGAGGAGATTATATGGGTATGGCTGGAGCTTTAAATGATAACGCATCTATCCCTGCTCCAATCAGAGCTTACCTTCCAAATGATTTTGGTTTATACAATATGGCTGGAAACGTGAGTGAATGGACTATGGATGTATATAGACCATCTACTAGTTTAACATTAAGTGATCCTGAAAACCATGATCTAAACTCTTATAGAGGTAACTTATACATGGAGTTAGTGTTAGATGAAAATGGAACACCTGTAGAAAAAGATAGCCTTGGTAGACTAAAATATGCACAAGTTCAAGACAGTTCAATAATAGACAGAGAAAATTATAACAAGAGTAATGTTAAGAATTACCAAGATGGTGATGCTGAATTTATTAAGTATGGATACGGTAAATCAACACTTATTAGTGACAAAGCAAGAGTTATAAAGGGTGGATCTTGGTCAGATAGACTATTTTGGTTGTCTCCAGGTGCTAGAAGATTTAAAGATGAAGATAAAGCAGATAGAGATCTTGGATTTAGATGTGCAATGAAGAGAGTTGGAGCAGAAGGCTTTGATGAAGATCCAGGAGGAAATAGATTCAAAGAAGGCAGTAAGAAAAAAGTAAATAGAAGATATAAGTAATTATATTTATTTTATAAATAATTTTAAGGGTGCTTTTTAAAAAGAGCACCCTTTTTCTTTTGATATGAATAGGTTATATAACACATTTCTAAAAAGTTCCGGAATATCAACTGATACTAGGAAAATAACAAAGAACAATTTATTTTTTGCTCTTTCTGGAAGTAATTTCAATGGTAATTTTTATGCAAAGTTAGCACTTGAAAACGGGGCTATAGCGGTCGTTGTTGATGACCCCGATTTTTATATTGAAAGTGAAAGTTACTATTTTGTTGAAAACAGTTTGTTGGCTTTGCAAGAACTTGCAGCATTACACAGGAGTAAGTTGAATGCGAAACTAATAGCCTTGACTGGTTCAAATGGTAAGACAACGACTAAAGAACTAATTGCAGCAGTTTTATCAAAAAAATTCAAAACACAATGCACAAAGGGTAATTTCAATAATCATATTGGAGTCCCGTTAACTATACTTGAATGTGAAGTAGATTCAGAATTTTTAGTGGTAGAAATGGGAGCTAACCAACAAAAAGAGATTGGTCAATTATGTGTAATAAGCGACCCTGATTATGGCTTGATTACCAATATTGGAAAAGCGCATCTTGAAGGTTTTGGTGGTATAGAAGGCGTTAAAA
Source organism: Saprospiraceae bacterium (assembly GCA_037968395.1). Classification (GTDB taxonomy): domain Bacteria; phylum Bacteroidota; class Bacteroidia; order Chitinophagales; family Saprospiraceae; genus JADKBO01. The sequence continues at coordinate 7,370 of JBBKVK010000156.1, forward strand.
AGGGAAAAAAAGAATTATACGATTATTTAGTATTAAAAGATAAAGCTATATTCATTGATATCTCTGATGTAATTCTTAATTCTTTATTGCCGATTAATTATATAGAATCTATCAATTACAACAAATTAGATTTTAGAATTTTACCCACCGATAAATATCTAAAATTATCATACAAAAACAATATAATAAGTACAAAATTAAGTGGCAAGTACAATATAGGTAATATTGCTGCTGCTGTTACAATAGGTGAGTATTTTAATATTGATCTATTGACCATAATTAAAGCAATTGAAAATTATATCCCTGATAACAATCGATCTGAATATTCGATTATAAATGGAATTACTGTTTTTAAGGATGCCTATAATGCAAATCCGACTAGTATGAAACTTAGCTTGGAAAACTTTATAGATTCTCATGATACTAAAGATTCAATCTTAATAATTGGGGATATGTTAGAATTAGGAGAGTATAGCGAACAGGAACATCGGCTTATATTAAATTTCTTGTCTAATTATGATTTTGAAACTTACGTAATTGGTTCTGAATTTATAAAACTTATTAAGCTATATCCAGCATTCAAATTTTTTCATACTATTAGTGACTTAAAATCCGAATTAAACTTGAAAGCTTTTTTAGGGAAAAGTGTCTTTCTTAAAGGATCACGAGGTGTAGGATTAGAAAAGTTATTTAGCTAATTTTTCTTAGCTTTTTTAATATTCTTGGGCCAAATTCACCTCTTTCTCTTGCCAATCTAAAATCCTCAGATGTACACGGAAATTTTGTTGAATCTCCTTCAATTGAAAAATAACATTTACCATTCGCAACATTTTGTTGAATAGTTATATAATCATCAGTTTCTTCAAAGTTGATTACAATGGTATCCAATTGTTCTTCATCTTCCAAACTACTCGATATAGATTCTATAAAATACCAAATGCTAGTAGCAATTAAATCTGCTATTAATTCTGGCTTATCTTCATTACAAAATTGGAAGTTTAAAATTTTTAATCTATCCGAATATCCAGCATATTTCGCAAGCTGCACAAATTGCTCTGATGTTAATCCAGTTATATTATTATTTTCGGATATTGGTAAATCACCGTATTTGACAACTGAAAGATCAAAGTTAATAATGTCAGATTTTCTAAATATAGGCTCAGCCATACCAAGATTACTTGAAATTAATCCCAACGACATATTTTCATT
>JBBKVK010000157.1:0-14181 GCA_037968395.1 Saprospiraceae bacterium
GTTTTAGGCATGTTGAAAATTTGTAAACTATCTACGATTTAACAAATTTAAATAATTTATATATAAATAGTTTCTATGTATTGATTAAATTCTATCTTTGTCACACTACGAAACAAACAAAACGAATTACCATCGCTAAATTTTATGGACATGGAAAGTTAATGCTCACTGGTGAGTATGCAGTGCTTGAAGGAGCATCTTGCTTAGCTTTGCCTACCAAAAAGGGCCAATCCATGAATGTAAAGAGCTATAATGGGACTGACCTTAAATGGAAAAGCCTTGACCATGAAGGCAATGTCTGGTTTCAAAGCGACATTTCACTATATGATTTCTCATCGGATAAAACTACTGATCCAGAACTAAGTAAGAAACTTCAAAAGATTTTGAAAAGCGCAGTACGTCTAAACTGTGAATTTCTTGATAAATGGAACGCTTTTAAAGTGGAAACAAAACTTGAATTTCCTTTGGATTGGGGACTTGGTAGTAGTTCTACTTTAATACACTTAGTTGCTCAATGGGCAGATATATCTCCTTTGGAATTATATTTTAGAGTTGAGAATGGATCAGGCTATGATGTTATGTGTGCTGGAGCATCTGGTCCTATAGAATATTGGAGTACCGAAGAAGAAATATCGTACAGCAAGTCAGACTTCAATCCAAAATTTGCTAACAATTTATTTTTTGTTCATCTAAACACAAAAAAGAAAAGCGAACTAGCTATTAAAGAATACCAATCATCTGTTAAAGATAAAGAAGACCTTGTCAAAAATATTACTGAAATTACTGAATCAATTCAAGAAGTAAATTCACTAAATGAATTTGAAAAGTTATTGAATGAACATGAAAAAGTTATATCAAAACACACTGGTTTCTCAAAAGTTAAAGATGAAAGGTTTTCAGACTATTGGGGTTCTGTTAAGTCATTAGGTGCTTGGGGCGGAGACTTCATAATTGCTACTTCTGATAGACCTATGCAAGAGACTAAAGACTACTTTTCAAAAAAGGGGCACAATACATTTATTGAGTATAAAGAAATGGTACTCTAATTTATCTCAAAAATAAACTTATAGAGCATTTTTATCGTTAGAGATTAAATTTCATCCATGATAAAAGCATTACTTTTTTCTTTCCCTCTATTTTTCTTTATTTCTGTTTCTGGTCAAAACGCAACAGTATCTGGTTTTGTATTTGACAAGGATAAAAATATCCCTATCGAGTATGCTACAATTTCTGTTTTTAAATCAAGCGACAGTTCTTTGATAAGTGGTGGTATATCTGAAGTTGGTGGAGCTTTTAATATTGAAACAATACGTACCCCTTCGTATATAATTGTTGAATTTTTATCTTTTCAATCAAAGAGAGTAGAGATAAAATTTGATAATAATTCACTTGAGATAGGAAATCTATACCTTTCTTCTGGAGCCATTAATATAGATGGAATTGAAGTAGTGGCTCAAAAAAGTACGAGCCAATTTTTGCTAGATAAAAAAGTCTTTAATGTTGGTAGTGATCTTGCTACACGAGGAGGATCTGCTCAAGATGTACTTGACAATGTGCCTTCGGTGAGTGTTGACATTGAGGGCAATGTGTCGTTAAGAGGTAGCAATAATGTTAAGATACTTATTAATGGAAAACCATCTGGACTATTGGGTATTTCTGGTTCAGGAGGTTTAAGAAACCTACAAGCCAATCAAATAGAAAGAATAGAAGTAATAACCAACCCATCTGCAAGGTATGATGCCGAGGGCACTGCTGGTATTATAAACATAATACTTAAAAAAGACAGTTCGGCGGGATTTAGTGGTAGTTTTCAAGTAACTGCTGGCATACCGCAAGAAATAGGATCCGGTGCCAATCTAAACTACAGAAAAGGTAATACTAACTTTTTTATCAATTATGGTCTAAGTAAAGCAAAGAGACCAGGAGGAGGATTTAGCTATACTGAGTTTTATAATGGGGATACTACTAATACTACTGACATTACAAGAGAGATGCAAAGAGGTGGGTTTAATCAATCTATAAGAACAGGAATAGATGTTTATTTGCCAAAAAAGCAAAGTCTTACGGCGGCCTTCAGTATTACAAAGGAAGATAATAATAACGAGACGTTTCTAACCTATAGAGATTTACGTTTTGTTGGAACTTCTGCAATTAGGGAAAATGTATCATCCTTAACAGAATATACTTTGAGGACGGATAATGAAATAGAGCTTGAAGATAAAATTGAATACTCATTAAATTATAAAAAGGAATTTGCGGGTAAAGATCATACGCTTACTGGTACAATTCAATATCAAAATAATAGTGAAAAAGAAAATTCAAACTTCAAAAATGAATTTTATATTGATAATAGCTTGTATGAAAATCTGTTATATCAGCGCTCTAATAATAGTGAAAAAGATAAAAACTATCTATTTCAATTAGATTATATAAAGCCTTTTACTAAAACAAAAAAAGTAGAACTTGGAGCTAGAAGTACAATTAGAGATATATCAAATAATTATAAGGTAGAAATTTTACAGAATGAGATTTGGAATAACGAAGAAAATATAAGTAATGAATTTGAATATGATGAAAATGTGCATGCCGCGTATGGTATATATAGCGATAAACTAAATAAATGGTCTTATCAAATTGGCGTTAGGGGAGAATATTCTGATATTAAGACTTTTCTAGTCAATTCACAAGAAGGATATGATAGTACTTATGTTAACCTTTTCCCAAGTGCTTTTTTATCATATGCCTTGAGTCTTAAAGACCAATTTCAAGTCAGTTATAGCAGAAGAATAAATAGACCTAGATTTAGAGAGCTCAATCCTTTTTTTACTTTTTCTGACAACAGAAACTTCTTTTCTGGTAACCCTTTTCTAAGACCAGAGATAACAGATTCTTATGAGATTGGGTATCTTAAATATTTTGATCAAAGTAACTTGAACACATCCATCTATTATAGAAATACATCTGATAAAGTGAACAGAATTAAAACCATAAATATAGATGGCACAACATCCACTAAGCCTGAAAATTTGGGATTAATGAATGAGGTCGGATTAGAGGTTTTATATAGCTTTTCCCCTGCAAAATGGATAAAATTGGATGTCGAAACTAATATTTACAAAGCTAAGTTTTATGGTGAGGAACTACCAGTAGACTTAAGAGTTATTGCTTTATCCTATACAGGAAGATTTAATGCTAAGTTAACTTTACCTGGGAAGACTGATTTTCAAATTAGATCAAATTATAGGGGTCCTATGGATACTCCACAAGGAAGAAGGAAATCTATTACCTCAATTGACTTAGGTCTAAGTCGAGATTTCCTTAATAATAATTTATCGGTGACGATTAGCGTAAGAGATTTATTAAATCAGCGAAAATGGAGCTATGAGCGTTTTAATGCAAGTTTTTATGAAGAAGGAGAATTTCAGTGGAGGAGGAGATCTACAACAATTACATGTAGCTATAGAATAAATTCAAAAAAAGAAAGATCAAATAAAGAAGGTGGTTTTGATGGTGGAGGAGGAGACTTCTGACGCATTAGTATGCCCAAGGCAGAGATTTTAAAATATTATATTTAATTTAATACCATTTAATAGAACTTTCCAAACAATATTTTGATTATGAGATTGGTTTATACTTTTTAAGTTCTACCAAATTTTTTACAGTAAGCTATTTTAAATGAAAATGAAATTACAAACTGCTAAGCTTATATTGTTATTTTTTGTAATAATTAAAAGTGCAAGCTTATCAGGGCAGCAAGTGACATCTATCAAAGGCAAAGTTTTTGACTCTTCTACTGGGGAGGCACTATTTTTTGTTGATTTAGGGTTCGTTGGGACATATGTAGGTACTAATACCGATGATAATGGAAACTATTTGTTAGAATCTAAATTTGGAAGTGACTCCATCTATGTTGCATATCTAGGTTATGAAATGCAAAAAATTAGAATAAAACAAGGACAAAAGCAGGAAATAGATATTAAGCTGGTCCCTGAGTCATTTGTAATGGAAAGTGTGACCGTTATAGAAAAAAAACAGAAGTACAGTAAGAAAAATAATCCCGCTATTGAGCTTGCAAGAAAAATCACAAGAAATAAAAAGAAAAACCAACTAAAAGGGCTCCCATACTATTCTTATGACCAACACGAGAAAGTAAGGCTGGACATGAATAATATAACGGAAGAATTTAAGAATAATAGAGCTGTAAAGAAGTTTGATTATGTTTGGGACTACATTGATACTTCAGAAATAAATGGACGAACATTTTTACCATTATTTTTTAAAGAGACATTATCGAAAATTTATTACAGACAGTCTGATGATAAATTAAGAGAACATCGTGAAGCTACAAAATATACGGAGTTTTACAAAGACTGGGATAGTAACTCTGTAAGCGATATCATGACAACTTTGTATCAAGATATTGATATTTATGAAGACGACATGTCTGTGATTGAAATGCAATTTGTGAGCCCATTGTCGACTGCTGGACCTGATTTTTATCGTTATTATATCATGGATACCCTTGATTACAATGGTAGATCTGTCATACATCTTTCTTTTATCCCAGCGGTGAAAGGAAATAGAGGATTTGTTGGGTTTTTGTATGTGACTAATGATGATAGATATACTGTAGTTAAAATTGATATGGGTATTGTTAAAAACATCAACGTTAATTTTGTTAGGGATCTTAAGATAGTCCAAGAGTTTGAACCAGTGGATACCAATTTTGTGAAAACTAGAGATGAAGTAATATTAGATTATTCTTTGACAGAAAATGGAATAGGCTTTTATGGTACTCGTTCTGTCAGCTACAATAATTTTTCTTTTGATAAACCCGAAGACGAATCTGTCTTTGGTGGACTTGAAAATATTATTGACAGCGATAGCTTGTTATTAAGAAGCGATGAATACTGGGGTAAAAACAGAATAGAAGAGTTAAGTAATACAGAACTTAAAACATATGAACTCGTCAATAAACTAGTTGATGATAAATTATATAAAGCATATGTTTATTTATTAAATGCATTATCAACAGGTTATATGCAAGCAGGTCCTGTAGAATTTGGCATCATCGCTACTTTCATTTCTTTTAACGATGTAGAAGGAAGAAACCTAAGAATCGGTGGTAGGACCACATATGATCTTTCTAAAAAGTTAGTGTTTAGAGGTTATTTGGCACATGCTCAAAATACGGATCTCTGGAAATTTACAACCACTCTTGAATATACTTTTAATAATAGATGGAAATCTAATCCTAGGCATTATATCAGAGGAGGATTTGAGCGGTCTTCAACTTTTCCAGGGCAAGAATTGGAATTTTTTAGTCCCGATAACTTCTTTTTATCGTTCAGAAGAGGTAGAAATACCGACATGTTGGTGGAAGATGTCTTTGACCTTAGATATGTGCACGAAGGCTCTGGTTTTAATTATACTTTTGGTGCTCAAAGAAGGGAAAGAAACCCATACGGAACGACGGTTTTTAATACAACCAATGAATTAACAGGTCAAATAGTCAATTTAGAACAAATAAACACAACTGAAATTTACACAAACCTAAGATATGCACCGAACGAAGCTTATATCCAAGGTAAAGAAAATAGAACCCAACTTTACAATGAGTATCCAATCATAGAATTAAGATTGACTCAAGGTCTGCCTAATGTTTTTAAAGGAGATTATCAGTTTACAAGAGCTTATCTAAACATATTTAAACAAATAGAATGGACAAGAATAGGTACTACAGACATATTGATAGAAGGTGGTAAAACATGGGGGAATGTACCTTATTTGATCCATTTTGTACCTAGAGGTAACCAGACATATGCCAGATTTGCCAAGTCATACAATATGATGAATACTTTAGAATTTACGACTGATCAATTTACTGCTATGACAATTGAACACTTCAGTTATGGATATTTGTTAAATAGAATTCCGCTAATCAAAAAGTTGCAATTAAGAGAAATTTTAGGATTTAAAATTTTGTACGGAGGGCTTTCCGATAAAAACAATCCAAATGAAAATCCTGACCTAGTACAATTTATAAAAGATGATCAAGGACAATCTACAACTTATACTTTAGATGGGACTCCATATATTGAGGGTAGCATTGGGTTTTCCAATATTTTTAAAGTATTGAGGTTAGACTTAATCCAACGATTTACCCACCTTGACAATCCACGAATTCCTACATTATTTGGACAAAAGGGAATGGGAATTAGATTTAGTTTTCAGGTAGAATTTTAAATTGAAACCTTTTTTGAATTTGTCGCTCAACTAAATTTATTAAAGACGGACTATCACAATATAGTAAAATTATTATATTTGCAGTAGATGATTCAAAAAACAGCCATCCTATTTTTTGCTAGAACTGCGAATGCTGAGGCTATCGCCAAGAACTGGTCTCAAAGTTCTCGTAAGAATACTGCAATAGCTAATCTGTTGTTTGATCAAGCCTTATCTACTATTCATTACACTGGAATACCAAATGTACAAATAAACGAAAGTCTGCAAACAGGTAATAATTTTAACGAAAAAATTAGTAATGCATTAAGTCAGTTTTTTCAATTAGGATTCCAAAATGCAATAGTAGTTGGCAGTGATTGTGTAGAACTTTCTGCTTCCGATATCATATCTGCCTATAATAAAATTGAAAATGACCAAAATACAGTTGGACCGAGCAAGGATGGAGGATCATACCTTTTTACTATATCCAAGATGCAATTTGATTCAAAAGAATTTAAAGACCTTTCTTGGTGCACCTCTAACTTGAATTACGAACTGACTTGTTTTTTAACAAACAGGTCTCGACAGGAAGTTTCAATATTAGAAACAAAGCTGGATCTAGATCAAGACATCAAAAAAGTAAAGGCAGATTTAATAGGCATTAAATCAACTTTAAGTTTTATACTAGTTAACCTTCTTTTTCTTAAATTTTTTCTTTTTTCTTATACTGGACCAACGATTAGTATAGAAAAAGAACCTGATATTTACCGCAGAGGACCACCGGCTATTCTCGCTGCATAAATCCTATTTCACACATCCATTTCACCAAATATCTACGTATATCTTATAATTAATTAAGGGTACTAATTGATTTATCAATTTAAAGAATATGTTTAAATATAATAGCATAGTTGTTTTAATACTATTTACTACATTATGTTTTGGTCAGACAAGTATTACAGGCACAATTTCAGATGGCAATAGCTCTATCATAGGAGCAACCATTTATAATGAGACTCAAGACATAGGTACAATATCAGATTTAGTTGGAAAATTTGAAATCTTCGCTAATAAAGATGATAACATACTTGTTTCTTATATTGGTTTTGCTGATTATACTTTTGCGGCGGAACAAATAACACAATATAATATAATATTAATCCAAAAAGCATCTGCTCTTGATGAGGTGGTGGTTACTGCATTGGGGTTAAAAAGAAACTCTAAAGCGCTAGGATATAGCATACAAAGCATAGATGCCAAAGATATTGCCGAAGTAAAATCAGTAAATTTTGTTGATAACCTTGCGGGAAAATTGGCAGGAGTGACGATAAGTCAAGGAGCAACTGGAGTCGGTTCTACATCTAAAATTGTGATTAGAGGAGAAAGTTCATTTACAAGTAATAATCCACTTTTTATTGTAGATGGGGTTCCAATAAATAACAGTACTAATCTAAATATAACCAATGAGCAAGCGGCGGGATTTCAAGAAATAGACTTTGGGAATGGAGCAATGGATGTAAACCCAGACGATATTGCCAGTGTTTCTGTGCTTAAAGGTCCTTCTGCAGCTGCACTTTATGGAGCTAGAGCGTCTAATGGTGTCGTTGTCATTACTACGAAAGACGGCTCAAATAGTGAAGGGTTAGGGATTAGTTTTAATACATCCTTTTTCTTAGAAACACCATTTCAATTGCCTCAATTTCAAAATAAATATGGACAAGGCAACTCGGGGCAGTTTGAATTTGTAAATGGACTCGGTGGAGGTGTCAATGATAATATTACCTATAGTTATGGCCCAGAGTTAGATAAAGGGACCAATATTGCTCAATTTGACAGCCCAGTCACTTTAGCGGATGGCACTGCAGTAAGAGGAGGAGATGTAGCAGTACATGGAGGATTACCCATCACACCTACTCCTTTTGTATCACACCCAGATAACTTGAAAAATTTCTATGAATTAGGTAACACAAAAATTAACAACTTGTCATTTGGCGGCAATTATAATAAAGGCAATTATAGACTTTCTTTGACCAATCTAAACAGTGATTCTTATATTCCAGGTGTAAATCTTGATAGAAATACTATTTCTGGTAGAATGAATTTTAACCCAACAACCCGATTAAGTATTAATACTTCGTTCAGCTACATAAATACACAATCAGACAATAGACCTGCCAGTGGATATGGCTCAGAAAACATTAATTACTCCTTAGTGGCATGGATGGGTAGACAAACGAATATAGAGTCATTAAGAGGCTATTGGCAACCTGGATTGGAGGGGTTACAGCAGTATTCTTTCAATTATACTTTCTTTGATAACCCATATTTTATACTCTTAGAAAACAGGAATGGGTTTAATAGAAACAGAACATTTGGCAATGTCTCCGCTTCTTATCAATTAACCAATGCATTATCAGCCACTGTTAGAACAGGAATGGACAACTCTGCAGAACTAAGAACTTTTAGGAGAAACTTTAGTTCGAACCGATTTATAAATGGTGCTTTTGCGGAGCATGATATAGGATTCATAGAGATTAATACAGATTTTTTATTGACTTATTCTAAAAAGTTTGGGAACTTAGGATTTGACATTTCTGCAGGTGGAAATAGAATGGACCAAACTTCTACAAATAAGCAATCACAAGCTATTGGATTGGCTCAACCTGGGGTTTTCAAGTTGACAAATGCGGCTTCACCAGTAGAACTATTTCAGTACGATTTTAATAAGAGAATCAATAGTTTTTATGGAATTGCTAAACTATCCTATAAAGAGTATTTATACGTAGATGTAACAGGTAGAAATGATTGGTCAAGTGCTTTGGCAACTCCTTTATCAACGGATAATACTTCGTTTTTCTACCCTTCTGTTTCAGCAAGTTTTATCCTATCCAAAGTGATAAATCTACCTAAATCAGTATCGTTTGCTAAGCTGAGAGCAAACTGGGCACAAGTTGGAAATGATACCGCCCCGTATCAGACAGTAGGCGTTTATTCAGCTCAAACTCCTTACCTATCAAAACCAACATTCTCAGATCAGACACTTATCGCCAATGCTAATTTGCTTCCAGAAAGATCAACAGCTGTGGAGTTGGGTGCTGATATTCGGTTTTTTGATGATCGGCTGAATGTAGATATGACTTATTATAATGCCCTAAACGAAAATCAAATTATCTCCTTACCAATTGCTGTGTCCACTGGTTATAAGCAACGAGTGGTCAATGGAGGTGCCGTAAGATCACAAGGTCTAGAAATTGTATTAAGAGCAAACCCGTTTAGATCTAAAAATTTCGATTGGCAGACCTTCGTAAACTTTAGTAGAAATGTAAGTAAAGTAGAGTCTCTTCCAGATGATGCTGGCTCATTGACCCTAGCCTATAGTAGGGTCTATGATAATCCCAACCAATCCGTATATTTTATAGTGGGTGAAGGTGATCGAATAGGAGATATTTGGGGCACAGGATATGCTAAAAATGAGAAAGGTGAATTTATTACTACGGATAAAGGGCTACTCACGGTTGACAATACTTTAAAAAAACTGGGTAATTACAACCCTGATTTTATAGTAGGATTTGGCAATGAAGTTATTTACAAAAATTGGAACCTTAACTTCCTAATTGATTGGAGACAGGGAGGTCAGATTGTTTCGAGGACTCAAGCACTAGCAGGTGTAGCTGGTCAACTTAAAGAAACAGAAAATAGACCAAGTGCCGGTTTGGTTTTTGAAGGGGTTACAGCGGCAGGGACTCCAAATACAATTGCGATTACCCCTGAGCAATATTACCGTCAATATTATGATCGTAACCATGAGGAAAACAACACTTTTGATGCAACATACGTAAAACTAAGGCAAGTCCAATTGGGCTATTCTTTTGGAAAAGCACAGTTAAAAAATTCCTTTTTAAGCACCTTGAATGGGTTGAATGTTTCTATTGTTGGTAGAAATTTGTTTGCATTTTCTGATATAAAACACTTTGACCCTGAGCAAATCGCAGTTCAAGGCAATACGTTTGTCAGTGGGGTTGAGGATATGAGTTATCCAACAGCAAGAAGCATAGGTGTATCATTGAGCGTTAAGCTTTAATTTTATTATAATAAAGGAAATTTAATGATGAAAAATATACTATATAGTCTAGCTCTCGTAACACTGTTTAGCTTCGGATGTACCAAAGATTTTGAGCAAATTAATTCCAATCCCAATGCACCAATACAAGTGCAGCCAGAGTTTTTATTAAGGCAAGTAATCTATAATTACGGGGAACAAATGTCATTTGAAGGTTATGCAGCTGGTAACTTATTAGGGCAATATTTTACGGCAGTAGATTTTAACCTATTTGATAGGCACAGCTTGTCAGAACCACAGTTTGGAGGTAATCCTTGGCCCATTTTATATAAAAGCCTTAGAGATAATGAGCTTATACTGGATAGAGCAAGATCATCTAAATCATTTGAAGTATATGAGGGCCCTGCATTAATTATGAAAGCATACATGACTGCTGCCTTGACGGATATTTTTGGAGATGTGCCTTACAGCCAAGCATTGCAAGGCAAAGATGGTCTCATTTCTCCGATCTATGACAAACAAGAAGAGATCTATACAGGCACCGATGGAATTCTAGCAAATTTAGATGCTGGGATCGAAAAAATTCGCAATTATAATGGCCTTGAACTTCTAAAAGGGGACATTTTATTTAATGGTGATTTAAGTAGTTGGATTACTTTTGCCAACTCTCTTAAAATCAAATCCTTGATGCGAATATCGAGTAAAATGAATGTAAGTTCTCAACTCCAAGCCATTTACAACGAAGGTAATTACATTAAAACCAATGATCAAAACGCTGTGTTTAATTTTACATCAAACCAACCGAATAATTTCAGAATGGCCACGGCTAGAGTCGGTGATTTTAACCTATTTGTGCTGTCAAAAACGATGGAAGAAGTCTTAAAAGCATACAAAGATCCAAGAATAGCGACATTCTATAGACCAGCGTTGCTGACCGGAGAATTTGAAGGATTATTAAATGGTCCAAATGCCTCCACTACTTCTATAAAATTAGCTAACTACTCCTTAACTGGTGAAATATTTAGAGAGAACACAGGAGCATTGGATGCCAATTTTATAACCGCTTGGGAGATACGTTTCCTGTTGTCTGAAGCCGCTCAAAAAGCTTTAATTTTTGCAAACCCAAAGACCTTGTATGAAGAAGGAGTGGAGATGGCTTTTGAATATTGGAACACAGCATTACCTACAGATTATTTGACTTCAGGCGCAACAGCATTTTCCAATGATAATGAAACAAGATTGGAGCAAACAATTACCCAAAAATGGATAGCCAATACCATTAATGGCTTTGAAGGTTGGATAGAATACCGAAGAACAGGATATCCTCGACTCAAAACTGTATTAGCTAGCCTTAATAATGACTTAATACCTGTAAGAATGCCCTACCCAATTGATGAAGAAGCATTAAATGGAGAAAATTTTGGTAAAGCCTCATCCGCTACGAATGGGAACAGCATCAATGCACCAGTTTGGTGGGATAACTAATCAAAGGAAGCCATAGACTTTCTAATAGATATATCAACCTTACAATGGTTCATTGTTATTGCTTCATCGTTACTGATGTTGGTAATATCTCCTTTTGCTAAGACTACAAGAGATTTTTTCAGAGGGAGTAAGAATGATGAAGATCCAAAACTATGGGTACTTACATCAAGCTTAGTGATCAGTTGGCTATTTGCTAAATCGATCACAAATGCTGCCAATTTAGGGATGAGCTTCGGTATAGTAGGTGGAGTAGCATATGCGACATATTACTTGTCTTTTATTGTAGCAGGTATCATTATTTATAGGATGAGAGTTTATGGAGGATTTACATCTATCCACCACTTTCTAGCTACTAAATTTGGAAAAGGAGCACTAGTGATTTTTTCGTTACTCATAGGATTTAGACTGATGAATGAAGTATGGTCCAATACGATGGTGATTGGCTCTTACTTTGGAGTAATGGGCAGCGCTTCTTATTATTGGGCTATAGTAGTGTTCACACTTTTGACTGTGGCTTATACTTTAAAAGGAGGGTTGAGAAGTTCTATTCTGACGGATTTAATACAAATGGCCTTATTTGGAGTGCTGTTATTTGTAATATTAGGGATCATTTTACCTAAAGATAACATTAGTGTTGCAAAAATATTATCTTCAGGAGAATGGACGTTGGCTGGAGGGTTAAATTTGCTTTTTGTAGCTTTGATACAGATATTTAGTTATCCTTTTCACGATCCAGTTATGACAGATAGAGGTTTTATTACCGATCCTAAAACGACTCTTCGAAGTTTTATTTTTGCAGGAATTATAGGAGGAATCTGTATTGTTTTGTTTAGTATTGTTGGGATCTATGGTCATTTAGAAAACCTTCAAGGAGAGGCTCCTGTGGAAGTAGCAAAACTCTTAGGCGTAGGCATGATGTTGATGATTAATCTTATCATGGTGACCTCAGCTGCTTCTACTTTAGATAGCACTTTCAACTCCTTTGCAAAGCTTTGGGTAGTTGATTTAAAAATGGTAAAGCAAATAACTATAAAATCTGGTAGAATTGCGATTGTAGCCATTATGTTGATAGGTAGTATTCCTGTTTTTTTAGAGGCAGAAATACTCTCAGCTACCACCATAAGTGGCACCATGGTTTTAGGCCTTACTCCTGTATTCTTGTTTTGGAAAGACGGTGCAAATAAACTTTCTTTTTACCTTTCTGTTACATCTTGCATGCTGCTAGGCATTATGTTTGCATTTGGCATCAATTTCAGTTCTCCATTTCCAGGAAAATATGGAGATTTATTGTGGGTTAATTTAATAGGGTTGGTACTATGTTTATTATTATACAAGCTGCCTTATTGGATAAGAGGGATTAAGAATGAATAAAGATTTAGGAATAAAAGATGGGGAGCTGCTGATATTTGGAGGGATATATTCCAATTTGCATGCATTAAAGCAGTTGAAACTAGAGGCAGAAAAACTTAATATAGCACCGAATAATATTATTTGTACAGGGGATATTGTAGCATATTGTGCTTACCCTGAAGAATGTATTCAGTTTGTAAAAGACTGGGGTATTCATTGTATCGCTGGTAATGTAGAATATAGTCTAAGAGAAGATGAAAATGACTGCGGATGCAATTTTAGTGAGGGTAGCAATTGTGATTTATTTTCCAAAAAGTGGTTTCCGTATGCTAAAGATAAAGTTAGCCAAAAGTCGATAAAGTATTTAAAATCTCTACCTGAATTCATCAATTTTAAATACAATAATAAAAAATACTCCGTAATCCACGGATCTTATTTCAATACGAGTCAATTCATTTTCAAATCAACAGACTGGACCATCAAAGCTGATAATTTCAAAGCCACCAGTAGCGATGTAATCTTAAGTGGACACTGCGGTATTCCATTTGTGGACCAAAAAGAGGATAAACTATGGCTCAACGCTGGAGTAATCGGTATGCCGGCAAATGATGGCAATACCCATACGTGGTACCTCACAATGCATGAAAACAAACATCAATTCAGAAAACTAATTTACGACCATAACAATGCCAGCAAAGCCATGCTCTACCAAAATTTACCCAAAGAATATGCCCAAACATTAATCGATGGTATTTGGGATAATTGTGATATTTTGCCAGAGGAGGAGACGAGTAGGCAGGGGATGGAGATTGGAGGAGTATTATAGTTAAGCATGAAATAATAAAGAGGATAGATATTATTTAACAAACACCTTCAAGTCTTGAAACTTGGAATAACGATTGAGAGTTTTAAGGATGAAATCCAAATCGTCTTATTTTATTAAACTGACCAATAAATTGTAATAGAATGCCATAATTTTAAATTCTATTATTTTTACCTTTACCTCCGATTATGAACATCATCACCCTATACAAAAAATCATTTGAAGGATTAAAGCCACA
>JBBKVK010000158.1:0-10419 GCA_037968395.1 Saprospiraceae bacterium
AATTTATATTACAAAAAATAGAACTATTCAGACCTTTTATACCTTTACCATTTTAGAAATAATTAATAACAATAATGATGTTGTATCTTTACAAAACAGAAGCTCACATCATAAAAAACAAATAAAATGAAACAAATATTTATACTACTTTTTGGTCTATTGACTATCAATTTATCTGCAAACACAAATGCTGATAGTACTAGATTGGTACAGTTACAAATTGCTATCGCTAACTTAGATGCTGTAGATGACCATTGTGAAGTGCCTTGTGGCATCTATGGTGACACCTTAAGGTTCGCACTAATAGATGAGCATATTAGAACAGTAGAAAAAGCTACAAATCAAATCATTGAGCTATCAGCAGCTGATATACCAAATTACAATCAATTGGTAAGATGGATCAACAATAAAGAAAAGCATGCTGAAGAAATCCAAGACATCGTAAGTCAATATTTCTTACACCAAAGAATCAAGTTAGTTGATCCAAAAGATAAGGAAGCTACAAAGAAATACAACGAAATGCTGGGTTACTTGCACCAAATTTCAGTTTATAGTATGAAGGCTAAACAAGGCACAGATTTGGACAACATTGCCAAATTGAAAGCTTCAGTTGAGGGTTTTGAAAGTGTATATTTCCATAAGCATTAGTTGATGGTTTTTTCAATTACGGGTGTAAATTTATCATTAATAATTTACATTCGTAATTGAATTTTTACTAGCTATTTAAGCTACATTTTACTATCCATACAAAATCATTCAAGCTTCAAGCAGCGAAGATGAAGCATTAAGTATCATATGAGTATAATTTCAATACTTAAGAAATGAAAAATACTCAACTTTATTTAATCCTTATAGTTATAATCCTTTCATCTTGTAATAAAAGTAAGGATTGTTATCAATGCATAATTAAAATAGAGACTGAATCAAATATAGCAAGTAATTATTTGTTTATCGCTCCAAATGTCATTTTCCCCGAAGATCCAGAAAATAGTTTTATAATATCTTTAAACGATTTACAAGATACTATTCTAGACATTTCTGTTTTAATCAAAAGTCAAAAAGCTGAAGTTTTATTCCAAAATCAAACTATAGACTTCCTACAGCAGAGTGGGAAAATTGAAATTTGGGATGGGTATCAAGACTCAATTCTGTACGAAGGTCTTTTCTATTTCTCTGTTACAGTTAACCTTTCTAATAGTAAATTTTTATCTTTTGACGGGTATATGAATTCAGTTTTATGCGACACATACAATAAAGTGCTGGTGGACAAGTTAGATTGTGATATTGAGGATTGTAGATATCCATCAATTATGTTTGGAAATGAATTATTTGGATCTTTGTGTGATTAGGGCAGAATAAAAAATTGAGTGCTAAATTTGTTCTAACTTTACATTTATTTTTAAAATTGACTTTCTATAAAGAATTGAATGCATATATATCATAGTCGAGCATGGGGAGAGATTAAGTTCTATAGCTCAATCAATATGAATAAATCCTTGATAATAGAAGCTCAAGAAAACTATCAAAAGAGGACTAGCCGAAATAGATATAACATTGCTACTACTAATGGCCTACTAACCCTTTCTATTCCATTAAAAAAAGGAAAAAACAATCGAACACCAATCCAAGAAGTTGAAATATCTTATGACGATAATTGGACTTCAAACCATCTATCTGCTATAAAGTCAGCTTATGGTAAATCTGCCTATTTTGAGCATTATTTCCCATATATAGAAGCTCACTACCTAAAAAAACATAGTCACCTCTATCACTTCAATCTTGATTCTATAAGTCTGATACTGAAGCTCTTGAAAATTGACATTACCATCAAAGAAACAGCAGATTATCGAGATACTATAAATGAGACATCAAATTCGGAAAACGCTAAGCGATATCAACAAGTATTTGAGTATAAACATGGTTTTATTGGGAACTGCTCCATTATAGATTTGCTTTTTTGCATGGGACCCGAATCAATTTTATATCTTTGATACAACAAATACATCATTAGGAAATGAGAAACGAAATTGATCCAAAAGTAGTAAGTCTTACCTCTAAACTGAGCGTTACCATAGATCAATTAGCACATTTGACTGAACATGTCAAAAATGATGCTTTGCAAGAGACTTTAGAGCAATTGCAAATGCAATTAGAGGCACCATTTACTTTTGTGATTGTGGGTGAGGTAAAGGCAGGAAAGAGCAGTTTCATCAATGCCCTGCTAGAATCAGAAAAAGAAATATGCAAGGTTGCTGCTTCTCCAATGACAGACACCATACAACAGATTGTTTATGGAGAAAAGGAAGAAATAATACAAATTAACCCTTACATTAAGAAGATTACAGAACCAATTGAAATACTTAAAGAAATATCAATTGTAGATACTCCAGGTACTAACACTATTGTGGATCATCATCAAGAAATTACCGAACGATTTATTCCTTTTTCGGATTTAATTGTCTTTGTATTTGAGGCTAAAAACCCTTATAGACAATCGGCTTGGGAGTTTCTTGACTTTATCAATCAAGAATGGCATCGAAAGATCATATTTGTGCTGCAACAAATGGATTTAATGGAACCTGATGATTTGATTACCAATATAAATGGTGTAACTGAACATGCTATAAAGAAAGGCATCCCTTCTCCAATTGTGTTTGCTGTATCCGCTAAAATGGAACTTAAAGGAGAAAAAAGTGATAGTGGGTATATCCCAATCAGAGAATATATAGCTAAAAATATCACTGGTGGTAGAGCACCATATCTAAAATTACAAAACTCTGTCTCCACCGCCAGTAATATCAGCGAAACAATTGGATCTAGCTTAGCATTGAGAGGGCAACAGTATCAGTTAGACCTAGCATTCAGACAAGACATTAGAGACACACTTGACAATCAAGAATTAAAGACAAAAAATCAAGTAAATTTATTGGTTGAAAACCTGTTAGCCACTTATGATAAAATAACTAGAGAGAAAGAAGCTGAATTACATGAAGGTTTGTCAGTTTTTAAAGTACTTAAGAAGTCTTTGGGTAGTATTTTCTCCTCTGAGGGAAGCATCAATGACTGGCTTACTAATCAATCAAAAGATTTTGAACTACAACTTAATACGTCCCTCAAAGAAAAATTGAATGCAGGAATTATGGATGTAGCTGACAACATTCAAATGATGGGTAAGATCGTAGATTCAAAAATTAAAACGAGTAAAACAGTCTTGACAGATTCCGATGAGATCTTTGCAGATATTGCAGAACGAAGGACTAATGTACTCAAAGACTTGCATCAAAGTTTTAGCCAATTCATGAATCAGTCAGACAATTTTTATGATAGTTCGTTGGTAAAAGAGTCTTCTAAAATGGCTCCTAACCTTGCCACTGGAGGTGGCATAGCAGTTGTGGGTGTCATTATTACTGCATTGGTAAATGGTGCTGTCTTCGACATTACAGGTGGTATTCTTACTACCGTTGGAATATTTTTTGCCAGCATAAGTCTTGGACTAAATAGAAGAAAAATATTAAGTAAATTTAAAGAGGAAATCATCAAAGGTCACAATCGATTAAATGAAGAAGTGACAACAACATTGAACAATTATACCACTAGGATTAAAGATAGAATCAATGATAATTTCATCACTTTTGATCATCATCTTACAAACGAAAAAGAAACTTTAGGACGATTAAACAGCCTGCATACTGAAATCAATCAAAATTTAAAAGATCAACAAAGTGAAATAAAAGCTTTTGTTTGATTGTAACTTTTAATGTTAAAATAACATCTTATCCTTAAACAACAACTTTACATGCAACATCTTTCTAAATTATTGACGATAGCTTTAGTCTTAATTACTTGTAGCCTAAATGCTCAATTTGGATACGGTCTTACGGTTACAAATGATTTGTACCATAGATACACAAATCCAACATCGAATATAAGCGAAAAAATCTACGAGTCCTCTGGCAATGCTATATTAAATATAGGTGTTGGGCCAAAAATTTGGATCGGGGGTAGCAACTTTTCGATTTCAGCAGAAGCATCTGCATGTATTGGGTTAACCAGTTTTGCAATCAAAGACTATAAAGGTCTTGGAACAGTAGCTTTTCCAATGTTAGTTAATTTGAATTTTAAAGGGTTATCTGGATTAGATTCGGAAGCAAGGACAGGATTTAGCTTAGGTGGAGGTATACAATATACGAAGACTGAGCTTTATGGCCTATCTGATAAATATGAAAATAAAGGTGTCAAACGAAAATTATTTCAAACATATTTAATAAATGCAGCTTATGGGTTCGGATTACAAGGATTTGCAGCTGCAGGATTTGTGAGGTATGGATTTCATCCTGATAATGATGCAAAAACATTATCTTTGGGTATTCAATGGGATTTCAATTCAGTCAAGCTTAAAAAGAGATTTTCTAAGGCCAGCGAATTGTAGTAAATAATAATTAAGTGGACACAAATAAAAATATTTCATTAAAGCCATTCAATTCGTTTGGAGTGGAGGCTTATGCTAGTAAATTGATAAAAATCCATACTGTTAATGATATTTTACTAGCACTAACTGTTCATTCAGGACCATATAAAGTACTAGGTGGAGGTAGTAATATCATACTATCGGGGGATATAAAAGACCTTATTCTTAAAAACGAGATCAAAGGTATTGAGGTAATTGATGAAGATGACAAACTCTGTATGGTCAAAGTCGGTGGTGGTGAAAACTGGCACCAGTTTGTAATGTGGAGTGTCTATCACAATCTCGGAGGATTTGAAAACTTAGCTCTAATCCCTGGTACAGTAGGAGCAGCACCAATACAGAACATTGGAGCTTATGGAGTCGAACAAGATCAATTTTTTCATTCTGCCAATGTGGTGGATCTACAAAGTGGCCTAATAAAGACATTCTATAAATCTGACTGCAAGTTTGGTTATCGAGACAGCATTTTTAAAAGTTATGCCAAGGATCAATACTTTGTAACAGATGTGACCTATATCCTAAGAAAAAACCATTCACCATCAACTTCTTATAAGGATATCACTGACTATTTCACGAAGTATAATATTGAATTTCCGACGATTACAGATGTTGCCAAAGCAATTATAGAAATTAGGTCATTGAAATTACCTGATCCAATAGAAATAGGCAATGCTGGAAGTTTTTTTAAGAACCCGATTATCTCTATAACTCAATTTTCCAAACTACAAGAATCTCATCCAGATATCGTCCATTACCCAATTGACGAGAATAGTGTGAAATTACCAGCTGCTTGGTTGATAGACCAATGCGGCTACAAAGGGGTAAAAAAGGGTAATACTGGGACATACAAAAATCAAGCTTTGGTCATCGTAAACCATGGCGGAGCTTCTGGGCATGAGATTCTAAATTTTGCTGTAGAAATCCAAGCTGCTGTCGCTGAAAAATTTGACGTAGATCTTGTGCCAGAAGTTAATATTTGGGGATAAAATTAAATGTCTACTACAGTTATTAACTTATAACGTCAAAGGTTTTAGAAAACTTTGACGTTGTTGTCTTCGTCGGGTGGTCATCATTGTTAGATAGTGTTTTTTTTTGTTAAATCAATTCCATAAAAACAGGCTCTCTTAGTATACCGTCAGGTGTTATGGATGCGTAATTTACCAAAGCCTTTAATTGTGGCTCTACCCAAACAGATTCTTTTTCTTCATACCTTTCTACGTAAGTTGGCTTATGTATTTGCTGTAATTCATCCAATTTACTTTGAATTAATTTTATCTTATTTTGGTCATAGCCAGTACCAATCTTTCCTCTATAAAACCATGCACCATCATCTAGAATTTCTGCAGAATGCAATGCTCCAAATGTGCCACTCCGTTCTCCTTCACCAAGAGTATATCCTATTATATAAACTTCCAATTCTGTCCTGACTTTTACCTTTATCCAGGATGAATGCCGTTGTCCTAAGTAATATTTACTACCTTTTTCTTTAGCCATAATGCCTTCTAATCCATGAGTTTTGGCAGCTTCAAACAAAGTCTTACCATCATCAAAAGTCTCACTATATCTTACATTTTTGCCAGCATTAAACTGAATTTTAGTCCAATTTCTTCGCTTTTCTAAAGGTTCATTCACTGTAGGTCTTCCATCTAAATATAAACAATCAAACAGGTAACAAGTAGCTGGAGTTGATTTAGCAGCCTTAGATATGGAGATCTTCCCTTTTAGGTGCATTCTACCAACTACCTTACCAAATAAGGGAGCGCCGTTCTCATCTAACACCACAATTTCACTGTCAAAGATGGCATATTCAGGCTCTGAATCCAATATTTCTTTAGCTATAGCAGGGAATTTATTTGTGATGTCATTTCCGGTTCTAGAAAAGATTTTCACATCTGCAGCCATCTTATAAATAAAGGCTCTAATCCCATCCCACTTTATTTCAAAATTATATTCCTTAGCTTGAGGAACATAAGTACCCATGCCCGCCAATTGAGGCTTATACCCATAAGTTAACAATGGTTTTCCTTCTTCTTTTGTCGTTAAAAGCCATTGATTAACCTTCATTTTATTTATTTGATAAGCACCTTTAAAGAACTTTCCATTTAAAATAAAATCAATAGACTTATCACTCCATTTTACAATTTCATAATTTCCAGTATCAAATAACCACATTTCTCCATCTCCATATTCTGAATCAGGAATTTTTCCTTCAAAATCGAGATATTCAATAGGATGAGCTTCTGTTTGTATAGCCAATCTTTTTTCTGCCTTCATAAGAGGCATTCCTTTGGGAACAGCCCAAGATACAAGTACTCCTTGATATTCTAGCCTCAAATCATAATGTAGATTGGATGCATTATGAAGTTGAATTACAAATCTATACTTCCCAGTATTTTTACTAGATATTTTTCCCTCTGGTTCTATCGTTTTATCAAATGATCTCTTTTTATCATATTCTAATAAAGGCGAGACATTTCTTGTACTAGTATTACTTTTATCATCCCTGTGATATGCTTTACTTTCGTAAAATTTAGACCAGGGATTACCTTTTGCTATATATTCAGCTACATTTCTTATATGGATATCTGTAGATGCACTAAGAGTCGACAAATCATGCCAATATATTGGGCAAGATATTGGACATCCTGGTTTACCTCTTGTAGAATATGGTATAGCACAAGTTTGCGATTTGTGGTTACGATAAATGTCAAGCAGTACTCTACCCTTTCTTTTTTCTTTTGATAAAATCAAAGTAGTTTCGGCATTTGCATTCACAAACTCCCCGGCTAATAATTTGACACTATTATATGAGATTTCATTGGTATAAACGGGATGAATTGGCACATAAATATGTAAACCCCTACTCCCGCTTGTTTTTATAAAAGGAGTATACCCATAGTTTTCTAGAAATGGTTTTAACTTTAATGCTAATTGCTTAACTTCTTCAAAATCTAAGACTTCTGGTGGATCAAGATCAAATATAAAATGATCAGGAGAATCTAAATTCTCAACTTTTGTCTGTGTACTATGTAACTCTAGGCTCGCCAGATTTACGCTCCAGATTATCGAAGCCATATCATTAAATACCAAATAACTATTATCATCTTCTCCACCTAACCTAGTCCTTTGAATCCAATCAGGTGTCCATTTTGGTAAATTTTTTGAATAAAATCTAGCATTATCAATACCATCTGGATATCTGATCATTGTAATCGGCCTATCCTTAACTAATGGTAATATCAATTTTTCAATTGACAGGTAATATTGGATTATTTCAGCCTTTGTTATACCAGCATCTGGATACAAAATTTTATCTAAATTTGATAGCTTGAGAGTCCTTTTCCCAATTCTTGTATTGATAAATGTTGATGTCATCCGTACGTTAACTATTAATTTTCCTTACTCGAATTATCTATTAAATCAGAAAAATAGATAGCGTTTGCAAACATACGATGGGCTCCCCACCAATATCCTCTAAACAACAAATTATCCCCAAAGCAAATTATTGTTCCCTTACTTGCTTTATGTATAGTAACAGCAGGCGCATTTCTTGCCATCTCAATAGCTCCTTTTGGTACATATCCAGAATGAAGCACACTAGTGTTGTATTTCAAAGGTGAGGCAAGTGAGTTTTGAGGCTCATTATAAAATGTAGTTCCTACTCTAAATAATGGAATTTCTGCATCATTATAGCCATAAGCCAATGGATGTGTGAGGTCAATATTGGCACTAAATATAGCACCTCCTAACACTGCTGCCCCTCTACTGTTGCCAGACCCTTGATATTGTCTTACAGCATGTATTTTTTTATGATCTTCACTTTTTTTAATCTCTAAATTCACTAATTTCATGCTTCTTAATAATGATAGTGCCCCTTGCATAGCAATCACCTTACCTCCATTTTCAATCCATGTTTTGAGCTTTTCCTTATCTTTATCAGTCAGCGAATTATAACGACCATCAGCAAGAATTAAAGTATTATATCTACTCAAGCTAGAGCTACTTAAGTCTCTTGTATCAATCATTGTGATTGTAGTATTTAATTGCAAATCCACATAATGCCAAACCTCTCCAGCGTCATAACTAGATACACCATCTCCAACCAAAGTAAACAGTTTTGGTGGCATCAATGTGACAACCTCAGGGTTGCCTGTTGTTGTTCCTCCTTTAGCGTATCCACTTGCTAATTCATAGATGTTTATGTAATATTTCTTAGCTTCTTCTAATAATATATTTTTTATTTCCTCTGGGGATTTAGCCTGATTAGAAATAGGTATTATAATTGAACCAGAAGTAAAATTTTTCTCTATATTTTTGGTTTGAAGTTTGATGTCAGTGGTAGAGACTCTTGTTAATATGCCTTGCTTCATTAAATCATTTAATACTTTAGGCGCATTATGATCTACCCATTCAAAAATCCAAGCATATGCTTTATCAGAAGATATTAATTCACCAATTCTAAACGAATACGGATCAGTCAAAGGTGTCATTTTTATCTTTGATAAATCACTTTTTGACAGTTCTTTAAATTCAATGTCGAATGCCAAAGGTAATGTCCATGCTGAAACATCATAAAATATGCTATCTTGATAAGATGTTACCTTTTCAAATATGGTCTTTATCAAGCCAAATTGTTTTTGATTACATGGCACAATTAACAGTGGTTTATCGCTCTCATTATTACTATATACGTTAATGTCATGGCTTAAGAGAATCTCTGTAAATCTTCCTAATTTAGACATATCACTATCCGTATAAGAATAAGCTTTCGTCGTACTTCTATCTGCTTCACTTTTCTTTGTTTGATAAAATTCTCTCTTATATTCAATTATTTCACTACGTAAATTAACCGCTGCTTTATGTGTTGAAAGCGAAGTAACAACTTGGTTTCTGATGGTAAATGGAAAGGATAGTAGTCCATTATCACTTTCTTGCAAATGACCTCTCGAGCTTGCTTGTTCAAATAATATACCTATTCCGCCATGGATATCAGGGTAAGTCGATCCTTTACCATAGTAAAAATCATCATATTGAGCTTTAGTAAAGTATTGAGAACCAATTTCGTCTAATGCTTTGGCATGAAACTCCCCTATTTTCTCTGTTAATTCTTGGTTTTTCCAAGGGGTATTAGGGTTGGTTCTTGAAGGTACACCTGGCTGAAAAAAGAAAGTGGAATTAGTACCCATCTCATGATGATCAGTTAATATATTTGGTTTCCATTGGTGGAATACTTTTATTCTGGCTTGGCTCTCAGGATGAGTTAGTAATAACCAGTCTCTATTTAAGTCAAACCAATAATGATTAGTCCTTCCTCTTGGCCACATTTCATTATACTCTCTGGATTGTGGATCAGAAATGAGGTTTTGTCCTTTATGGCTGTTTGCCCAGGTACTAAACCTCTGAACTCCGTCTGGATTATAACATGGATCCAATATAATATATGTATTTTCTAACACATTGATTACCTCCTTACTTTGGCTAGCGGCTAGGTAATACATAACTAAAGCCGAAGCATTGATACCGCTAGACTCATTGCCATGAATAGAATAACCTTGGTATAATACCAACGGCAAATTTGTAATATCTACATCAGAAGAAATTTCATTTTCTGTTAAATCTATATGCTTTTGTCTTATCGCCTCTTTATTAGATAGGTTATTAGGTGTAGAAATATGTAAATTTATAAGCGGTCTATTTTCATGAGTTCTCCCTATCTCATTGTATACTACACGATCTGACTCAGAGGCTATAAGCTTTGCATAACCTACAATTTGGTCATGAGATATATGCCATTCACCAATTTGATGTCCCAAAAATTCTTCAGGCGTAGTTATATTGGGATCATAGGTATCATTAGGTAAAAAATAAGTAATAGATACTTGACTTATAGTTTCAAAGGGACCTAATAGTATGAAAGCTAATATTAATGGCTTTAGTTTAAATTTCATATT
>JBBKVK010000159.1:0-3824 GCA_037968395.1 Saprospiraceae bacterium
GTCGCATTGTTTTCCATGTATTGGGGTACAGTGCCATCGTCGTTGATGTTGAGGACGTTGTAATTATGTTGGTTCCAGATACCTCTTGCTGGCGTCCAGCCTGGGAGAGTGTCGGGGGAGCCGAAGGCGACTAGTCTAGAAATATAATCTTGATTGGGAACTGTAGAGTCAATACAAGTCGTATAAATCCTCGAACCATTTTGGTACTTTCCAACTATAGGTAAATCGAAACCAGTTGGAGCATTGCATGCAAATGAATCAATTCTTTTCACTTGGTTAAACTCAACCTCAATTATTCTAATGTACTCTTCATCTCTAAAAATTACATCTACAAAATTGTCATTATTAAAATCATAAATATTTAAACCACTATAACCTGAATTATCTTTAGTTATGTTTTCCCAATTAAAAATAAATGAAGAAAGCCCATCATAAGAATAGGATTTTATTTTATCCTTCTGGGAAAAGATAATGGAAAAATTACCGTCAAATAATCCTAAAGCTGGTACCCCGACTTGTCCATTTTCTATATCCATACTTGCTATCAATCTTGGTATATTATTATCGAGAAAATATGCATAAACGATAGATTCATTAAGTGAGGTCACTACCACATCAAGAGTCCCATCATTATTCACATCAGCCATATTTGTATAACCATCAATTAATTTTTGATTTACAGATATATTCCTTGGAGTCATGATATTACCTATAACCCCGTTTGTATTTGTTATTATTATCTCATATATAGTGTAGCCCGCAGCTAATTCGAGATCGGCATAATTTAAATCAAAATTTCCAGCTGTAGTTATTGAAACATTAGATCCAATTCCATTAATACCCCCTTCTGCAAGCAATACCCCAGTTTCAGCATTAAATATTAAATTGCTTACATAAATCTCAGCGACCCCATCTTGGTTAAAATCAGCAATTGAGGGCGTTACAAATATTGCAGTAGGAGAATTTTTATCAAAATTTTCATTTGATCGCCATTTTATTGATCCATCTAAGGAATAGCATATTAACTTTCCTTGATCTAATATTAAATTAGATGAATTATTTAAAGCAGCTATGAAAAACTCTACATTTCCATCATTATCAATATCAGCAACACAAAATGAATTAGGTGTGACATTTAAATATGGTGTTACTATTGTGCTCTTAAACACTCCGTCACTTGCATTAGTGATAATTATGTCTTTACCATCAGGGCCTATCGAAATTAATTCTAAGATGCAATCATCATCTACATCAATTAGTAATGGTGTCGCATAAGAATTAACATTTCTCTCACTTTCCCATTTTTTGTCTATCTCAATAGGAAATCCCGAAGGATATTTTTCATTTACGTAACATAATGAATCGTTATATGAACAAGTCCCAGATTGTGCAATTGAATCAAATAAAATAAATAAAAATAAAATGTTAAAATAAAATTTCATGAGGCCTCCTTAGCAAAAAGTTAAAAGGAATGCCTGCAAGATACAGGCATTCCAATGAAATTTGACTTTTTACTTAATTTTTACAAATTTATACGAATGGTTTTTACCAGATTCATCCTGATATTTGATAAAATATAATCCTGATGGCAAATCGACTTTAATTTTATGCTGATCTGCTCTGATAATACCATTATACCAAATTCTTCCAGATAAATCTATAATATCAATAGTAGTGCTTATCATGTGTGATAGGATAATTAGCTCATCTCCATACAAAGGGTTAGGTATAACTTTTAACCACGTCTCTTTTTGCACCCTTTGTGATGATCTGGGGCCAGTACTAAAACCACGGTCTGAGCAATCAGGTTTGGGTATGTAAAGGATTTTAAAACAATCTGGATCTGTGCAATTGCAAGAAGAAGAATTACACAAAAAGACAGTTAAATAAATATCCCCCGTAAAAGGCCCTATCAATCCACCAGAAGGCACTTGATTACCTGAGGTATTACCTGTACTAACAGACAAACCTTGAGTCTCATAGCAAAAATAGTGTTGGCTGGTATTGCTCACATCCACTTCAATATAAAACTCTCCATTACGTTCATCACAAATCACATCTGTAACTATCACTTCTAAGTCTTCGCAATTAGAGTTATCACTGCATGGCTTTGGAGGGCAAATTATCATTTCAGAAGGGCATTCAAATGGAGGTTGACCTATAACTAGATTATAAGTTTTACACCCTGAAACAATATTTCCTCCATTAACTGAAATTATTGTATTAAATAATTTTGTAGAGCCATTTAATTTAAAAGACTGACCTGTAGCTCCTGGCACATATAAATCAAAACTCCAAGTATCAACACTACCACTCACATTAGGATCAGCAGGAATACATTGAATGTTAGATATTTGCACATCTTTAAACTCTTCACATCCAGAACAATATTCAGGCGGATCCACCGTCCATCGGTAAGTGCAACCATCCGCTTCAATATGCATGGTCCAGCTTCCCTCTTGTATCAAGAAAGGTCCTAGAACTATTTCTGTTTCTCCTGTTTCTTCGCCTATAAGATAATTTGGATTTTCATCTGGATATGGATTATCCAATTCTCTGTAAATAGTTAAATTATTGTATAATGAATTTATGAATAAAGTAACATAGTAGTAGTCATCAGAAATTAATATGGTAGTATTATTGTCATAACAATCAGAAACATCTACATAAAAATCCAAGTAAATTTCATATTTAGACTTACATATTTCAATATTATTACTTAAAATAGCTGGCAAAATACCTCCGTCATTGGTTGTAAAAAATGCTTCTATATAAATGTCAATACAATCTTCAGATCCAAAATTAATTATCGGAAACTCAAAACAAAATGTTTTATTTAGAGTATCAATATTTGCATTCTGGATATTATATCCTGAAATACTTATTGAGTCCAAGAACCACTCACCACAAAAATATGGATCTTCATATGTCCCACAAATAGTAGCAATGTCTCCATAACATGATGTATAATTTATACCTAATCCAGTTTCAACCACATCATCAAAAAGTTCAACAGAACCTAAAGCACTTCCATCACATGCCTCACAGATACCATCAATATAAGCATAGCCATTATGACCACTTTCGCCGCAATCAGCCATCAATAATTCTAAAGTAGCAATATTCCCAATTTCTGATCTAGGTATTTTTATTCGATGGCATGTCCAATCTAAAACATCCATAGTTTCATCAGGATTACAATTTGGATCAATATAAACACTATCGCATTTGAGTATAGCAGCATCTACACAAAAATCACTATTGGGAGCTAAATCACATTTAATACTAATAAATGGTTGAGTATTATTATGACTTGTAGGATTTTCTATTGCTAAAGCAAACCATACTGTAAAGTCTCTGTTCTCTTCTGTAACAATAAATTCTTTTGATAATTTGTCTATTCCATAATATCCATTACATTGACTACTACCTTCAGCTATAGTAGAATACAAATTATTTATTCTTAAGGATTTATTTCCAAATTTTGTCCGTTGAAGATTAACTAAAACATCTAGGCCACTATTTACGATCTCAAATTGTCTTGTAGAAGGTAATGTCACTGGAGAAAAAATTACGTTATTACCAAATACATCTTTTGGGTTACATGTTGTGCTCCCATACCTATATGTTGTAATTGCCCCCGTATAATATAAAAACCCATCCTCAAAACCCCCATTATCACAAATCTCTGGATAGGTTGTCACGCTTGCAGCGTCAGGGAAATAGATCTTTTTATATCTTTCCAAATTAGCTCGCTTGAATTCTTGTTGAGCTTGTTCTTTTAGCATCAACTCAATATCAATCTCACCATGGTCATGACCATC
>JBBKVK010000160.1:0-3656 GCA_037968395.1 Saprospiraceae bacterium
ACTTTCATAATATAATGAGGATATACTGAAGCAAAAATCATTTTTGCAATGCGTTCATTGTGTTCTGGTGTAACTTTCATATTGAGAATATTTTTTTGATAATTATTTTCATTTTTTTCGCATAAAGTCAAATGCTCCTTTTCGAAGTTGTATTCCATACTCCAAATAGGCTTTCATACAGGCAAGGAAATTTGCCCATCCCCCCGAATTTTCTAAAGCCCATTTAAGGTTTTCTTCATTAAGTGCCTTTCCATTTTCGTTTACTCTTACTATGGTACTATTGTCGGGTAATTTTTCTAATGTGATTTTTACTACAGTTTCTGGATCCCAAACAAACGAAATTGAACGATTGGTTTCAATTATAATTTCATTGACAGGGAATTTATCCGCAAATTCAGGAAATTCCCAAATCACTTCTTTTCCTGAAACAAGTCGACCGCTACTTTTTGAAATGAAATAGTTGGTCATTTTCGATGGGTTTACAATCCCTTCGAAAACTTCTTCTATTGGTTTTTGAATTTGTATAGTTGCATTTGATTCTAGTCTCATATTGAATTTTCTTTAATCATTGAAAATATTTATATTTAGCCTCAGTTTGAATCCAAAATTATAGTCCCGTCGAATTGGTGGTAACGTCCAGTTATAGGAGGAAGAGCTACGAAGGAGCTCTTATTTCTTGTCTACTGAGTGTGCCATGAATGACAAATATAATACGAAAGTATATCAAATCAATGGATTTAAATAAAGAGTGTAAGTCTCTTATGCATGTGGTGACAAATGAAAGCATTAACTTTCGTATGCTCTCAACTAAATTTCTATTTAATTAATACATTTATTCACTACGTTTTTTAGGCCTTATACAAAGACATTATTATTTTCTGTAAAAAAATAGTTTTGACAACTGCAATTAAATGTTATATCTGATAAGCCGTTGAATAAAATTAAAGGTCTGGATCAATTGGCTAATGTAAAGCTATATTTTAGTAATTTTATGGCTGGTAGTATTCCAATATTTTTTTAAATTAGCTATATTTGATCAAAAGTTGGTTTCATACTTTTCAATCAAAATGCTTAATTAATATGAATATTAATGATAGTTCCAAGATTTGTTACCTCATCATCCTATTAAATATTGTAAACAGTGTGGCGCAAAAGAATGTGGTGCCCTTGGTCACAGAGGAATCTACTCAGGATTCGTATATCTCTATTGCAAGAGTCGAAAAAGGAGATAAGGTGGGATATGTAAATGGATGGGGAGAAGAGATCTTACCAGTTGAATTTGATGAAGGAAGTTTTCAGTATTTTGAGAATAGGATAAGAGTGCGGCAAGGAGAAAACTGGTATATTTATGATGTAGAAGGGAACCTGCTTCTTGACTTAAAGGACAAATACAAATTTGTTGGGTATTCTGGTGATGATCTTTTCTTTGTCACTAATACCGTAACCAGGCAAAAAAGTAATTACTACTTCCATTATCAATTTAATTATGATGAATTGAAGTTTATTGATTTAAGTGGGCAAGAGAAAGTGTCGATCAAACATGGCTTGAGACTTTATACTGATTATCCAACTACACTAAGATTAGATAATGGATTACTTAAATTAGAGGTAAGCGCTTGTAAAAGCTGTGCCAATAAACTAATCGGCTTCGTAAATAAAAAAGGTGAGATCGTTGTAGACCCTATCTTTCATCCAGCAGATACTAAATACTTGTACAATGAAGGATTGCTTTTTGTGGCTAAAGATGGTACATCTAAATATAAAGCGCTCCATGGCTTTATTGATGAGGGTGGAAACTGGGTAATTGATCCTACCTACCGTTATAGAGCTAGCTCATATTTTGTAGATGGGGCTGCAATAGTCGACTCAACCGTCATCAAAAATGATCCTTTTAATAAAAGTACCATGTCA
The DNA here is from genome assembly GCA_037968395.1 of Saprospiraceae bacterium. Lineage (GTDB taxonomy): Bacteria > Bacteroidota > Bacteroidia > Chitinophagales > Saprospiraceae > JADKBO01. The sequence continues at coordinate 1,912 of JBBKVK010000160.1, forward strand.
AATACCTTTTTAATAAATCATCAAGGGGAGCGGGTTTTTGCAAGAGATGTTCACATCATGCGTAACATTGGAATCGTAGACAGTATAGTTGTTGTTGAGAAATATTTTGGAGAGCAACTTAAATTTGCATTAGCAAAGACAGATGGTACCTTCAATACAGATTTTAAGTATGATAATATCATTAGTTTTCATGGGCATGGACACTATCTAGCTAGTATAGGTGAAGAGCAGTGGTATCTCGATAAGAACGGTAACCGTGTTAACCATGATTTAAAACCTTTCGAAGGGAAGGATGAAGAAGTGTATACAGCTTTTAGTCGTCCAAGTAATTACAAAGATGGGTTAGCTATAATTTATGGTAAGGAAAAACAAACTTCAGTTGTTGATATGGAAGGGAGTGTGATTAAGACATTTGATGATAAATATCCTTCCTTTGAAGGGGGATTGATAATTATCACTGTCCAAGACCCCAACAATACAAATGAATGGATTAAACAATACTATGATAGAAACGGTAAATTAATTGTCTTCAAGGAATATGATAAAATCTTTGATTTTCAGTTTCTTAAATTGTAAATTTATTATTAAACCTTCTAGCTCACCCAATTTAAATCCGTTTCGAAATTCGTTAAGGAATTCAAGATTTAATGATTGAATAGTTTTCTAATGATCTTGGGAAGTCAGTTTTCCATTTTGGATGTCGTTTTTACTCTTTCCAAACATAAGTTTATGCTAACAATCTAATATGATGTTTATGTAATCTATATAGGTTGTTGGCATTAATATTTTATGATTAAGTTTTTCATTTCTTGATATTAAATGGAATCGTCCAGTATTTTTAAAGATTGGCCAATTAGTTGTATGTCCAATTCTAACTAGTTTAATATTCTGTAATGATAATTAAGTTACGATTTTCGTTCTTTTTGTTGTCATTCCAATTATGAATTGAAAGTGCAATCAATATCCCAATAACGACACGAACAATTTCACCAATTGCATATTTTAAATACCTTCCAGTTTTGCATGTCTGCTCGACCTTGCTTTCATGGGCAGGCAGGTTTTTTTCCATTAGGTCGTAGTGTATTTTTTCTAATGAATTTTATCAATAGTTATAATTTTCTCTTTACAGAATAATTTTTTGGTAAAATTATTCTTAATAATAAATTAGTTGCCCTGCATTCTATATTCATGTCTTTTCTTCTCGCAAAATTTTCTCCATTTTACGACCTTTTGCCAATTCATCAATGAGCTTTTCCATCCGTCTGCATTGTTTATACACATCAAATTCATCTTCGATTTCTTCAATACGGTAGCCACAAACAACACCTTTGATCATATGTGCATTGGGATGGATTTTTGCTTTTTCGAAAAACGTTCTAAACGTTACTTTCTCTGCAATAAGTGTTTGTATTTTACCTTCATCGAAACCAGTTAACCACTCTATCACTTGATGGAACTCTTCTTTTGTTCTACCATGCTTTTCCAATCTATTCCAGTAAAGGGGATAAATAGATGCAAAGATCATATTAGCAACTTGTTCATTCTTTTCTATTGTAACTTTCATGTTTATGTATTTTCGACTGCAGCTTTTATGTCAATTAAGTCTTTTTCAATAAGTTTTTTCATCGTTTTGTTTAACATTCTTCCAAAAATAAAAGCCATAATTTTTCCTTTTAATGAAACAGCTTCACTACTAAATTCCATTGTTTAAAAAGTAGAACATTTGTCAGTATTACAATATTTTT
>JBBKVK010000161.1:0-4466 GCA_037968395.1 Saprospiraceae bacterium
TTTCTTTCTTTCTTTCTTTCCCTGAGCCTATATAGTCAACAAAATCTGTGTGAAACAATAATGCCTACTGATGAAGATTCGCAAGAATTCTTGGATGTACTAAACGATCCACTAGCTCTTCAATCTGATGTAGTATTAAAGCTTTACGTACGAAATGTAACTAATAATGATGGCTCAGGTGGAGTTTCTTTAGATTTCATCAATGATGCTATTATGAATATTCGAGAAAGCTATTCAGGTACAGGTATATTTTTTAATATATGTGTAGATGAAATACAGGCTGGGCCATGGCTTTTATCTAGATCTGAATACAGCCCTAATAATTTTAATCATACTGATGGATTAAATTTATATTGCATAGCACCAAGTGCATCTGGTTATCAATGTGGTCAAGCCGCTGTAATAAGCAATGATGCTTATATAACTTGTTCTTTTTCAGCTGCCCATGAAATTGGTCATGCTTTAGGTCTTTTTCATACTTTTGAGTTCTTTGATTGCGGAAATTTAATTAATACAGAAAATGAATTAGTTTCAAGACCAGGTGATCCCGTAATGCCAGAATGCATCAATTGTTCAGAAAAAGGTGATAGAGTTTGTGATACTCCTCCAGATTCTTATACTGGAGGCACATCTGATTGCATAGATGATGAAATTAGTGATTGCCTTTACATTAATGTCAATAATGAAATGGATGCATGCAGTATTGTTTATTCAGACCCACAAAACATTCTGAATACAAACATCATGTCATACCGCCCCAATTCATGTGGGCAAGTATTCACTGACGGTCAGGTAGACAGAATGAAAACTACTATTATTGATGATGCGTTTCTTACTTCCATCGTTCTTCCAGTGTATAATGATTTTATTTTTATTGAAAATGGTTTAACTGTAAATACAGGAGAACACATCTATTTAGACTTTCCCGCAGTATTTAATCAAGAAATAATTCTTAATTATTCAAGTAATCTTACAATATCTAATAATATACTATTTACACCTGGAATTGGTATAACCTTAAACGGAGAAAATAGACTTGAAATAAATAACTCAACTCTTGATGTCACAGAATTACCAATAAGTGATTGTATGCCGCAGCCTAATCAGCAAAATATTGGATGGAGTGGAATAAAAAGCCATTCCCCAAGTTACCCTAAATCAGGGGTAGTAATAAATGGTAATTCCACAATTAATAATGCCTTTACCGCATTTGATATAATAGGTGACCTAGATTTATGGGTAACAGGAGCTACTTTTAATAACAATAGACGGGTTATTGAAATGTTTAATAATTCGAGTGGCAATAACAACTCATTCTTTTCAAATTGTGACATTATTGTTGATGATAATTATTTATTTCCAGATGTAGAATCACCTATATTTTTAAGTGGGTCTTTTTTCAAAACATCAAATAATACAAGGTTTATAAATAATTTTACTGGCACTTTAAATAGCCTTTCATATATAAAAGCTTTTAATTCTTTTCTTTTTATAATAAATAGCGAATTTAGATCTTGGCCATTTGGAATTAATCTTGAAAATTCAGGAGGGACTATGTCATTATTTGGAGCTAATAAATTCTATAATGTGCATAGAGGACTAAAATTAGGTAATGCAAACTCAACTATTTCACGTAATGAGTTTCATTTTAGAGATCCCAATTATATTGAGTTGCCATTTGGACCATTTAAAGGTGTAGACTTAGAAGATACTAAGGGCTTTAATATCAGTACTAATCAATTTATAGAACATGTAACTACATTTAGCACCGACAAAGGCATAGATATACTAAGGAGTGGTGGATCTAACAATCAAGTAACTAATAACTATTTTGAAAAACTACCAGAATCTATTCAATCTAAAGGTACAAATGCAGATTTTAATTATAAAAATGGATTAACTTTGACCTGCAATAGATTTGTAACTTCTGGCAGACATGATTTTATACTCCAAAAAGTGAAGACTCTGCAAGGATCATCAATTTATCCAACAAATAATATTTTTTCACATACCTGTGTAGGATCATTTAAAACCCACTACAATTACACTTTAGGTAGTGGACAGTTGTTTTTAGAGTATCATCATAGAGATATTGATGAAGAAACACCTAAGTGCTATATAAATATTGATCCTAAGAAAACCCTTGTAATGACTAGTTCATGCAATACAGCAGACCCAGGAGGAATCATTTCTGAGCCTCCACGTGACATTAACAACACAGAACAGAGATATGCTGCACTAGAGTCTGATTTAATTATTCTGCAAAATAATTTAAAGGCACTCCTGGATGGTGGACAAGGTGAATCATTATTATTAGCTATTAATAATATCAATTCTCAAAATGGAGCGAACAATGTGTATAACGATATTATGCCAATCAGCCCATATTTATCAGAGAATGCAACATTAGCTTTATTAAACAACTCATCTTATTTTACAGAAAATCAAATGGTAAGTATTTTATCCGCCAATCCTGACGTACTAAGCCACCCAGATATATACAGCCAAGTATTCGAAAGTCAAAGTTTCACGTCATTTAGCACTGCCTCCATCCGCAATAACATTACGTCAACCGCTAGGACAGATAAATTAGCAAATATAGGTGTGGTCAAGACAGATATCACTTCAACAATTTATGATGCTTTATCCCTCTTTGGTAATGATATAAGTTACAATGGTGATGATTATCGATTTTGGCTTAGCCGATTAGGAAATTTAGAGGGTGATATCAATATCATTGACTCATATGGTTTTGAGAAAAATTATTCTTCTTTAATGTCTATAATTCAAAACCTAAAGCTTAAATACCAAGCTGATGCCAACACAATGAATGAGTTGATAAATGTTGAAGCATATTATTCTATTCTATCGAATGCTTCAATAAATAGTAAGAGAGAGGATCAACTAAATCAACAAGAATTGGATCAACTTTATTCATTAGCTAATGGCAATGCATATTATGCGGCTATTAGAGCAAGGAATTTACTATCATTCTTTTACGATTATTCCTTTGGAGACTTTGTTGAAGTAGAAAATAGATCAAAATCTGTCCAAAAAATTGATTTTATGGATAGTAAAGATTTAACTGCAAATATAGAACTATCCCCAAATCCTTCTAATGGCATAATAAATATAAATGTAAAAAAAGACTCAAAAATAGTATTTTCTTCTCTATTGGGCCAAAGCCAATTCTCTTATGATTTATCTAAAGGAAGCAATCAAATAGAAAGTAATAAAATGTTGCCTGGTGTTTATTATTTTGAGATTCAAGACAATCAAGGAAAAGTTATAAACAATGGAAAACACATTGTAATAAAATAAGTATAACCTAGGGCGGTAAGTTAAACTTACCGCCCATCTTAAATTTTAAACATGTTATACAAAACTATTTTACTTAAAACAACTATAATAATAGCACTTACTATCCCCTTTTCAATTCAAAGTCAACACTTTATAAAGACCTTGAACGAAGGTAGGTTTGATTATATTAAGGGATTATCCGTAACAAGTGATCAAAACAATTATTATATACAAAGCAATATAATTAAGAATAATGTTAATGAACAGAATATTCAAGGTACTCAAGTCTTAAAATGTGACAATATAACCAATGATTGTATAGAATATTTACATTATGACACCATTTACAGTGCATATAATACACTTTCACATGACATGGTTTCAATACAAAATAAAATTATTTTTAGTAGACACATATTAGATGGAAGTGCAAAAGTTAAATTATTTATTCTTGATAAAGATAGTCTTGATTTAGACACTATTATTTCGGCACCTAAATCAGCAACCTACTTTAATCTAGAAAAAGACGACAAGAATAATGTTTTATTTTGTGGTGATCAATTCTATCCAACTCCTGTCGTTCATTTCTTATGGGTAGATCCTATAATCGGCATTATTGACTCCTTAAATTTGCCAGAGTTTCAAATAACTGCTGATGTAGATTTTCTTGATGGCAAACTTTATGCTCTAGTAACGGTATTATGTCCTAATAACAATACTGTTTACACGATCTTAGAGATAGATGAAAATAAAACCATCACTCACACATCGAACCTATCAACTTGCGATACCTCAACTTTGTACCTTACCGAACTAGAAGTGCATGATGATTCTTATTATGTACTAATGTCAAAGCTTAAGAATATTCAGTTTGGTGACTATTGGGAAATATATTTGAGAAAATACGACAAAGGTGGAAGCCTGATCTGGGAGAGACTCGTGGGACCTGATGGATATAATCATAGTAACTATATCTATAACATGACAAATAGTACAGACAACTCTGGTATAATCACCGGAGGCCATGCTAATAACAAAGACGTCTCTAATGAAAATGACTTAGGGGATGAATATTTTTACATGCATATAGCCAAACACAGCTATGATGGCGATCTGTTATGGGAGAAAAGACTCCAATACTACGACCCAACCCTAAGTGAATATCA
>JBBKVK010000162.1:0-36741 GCA_037968395.1 Saprospiraceae bacterium
CCTATCGGAAGTCGCAGTACCCAGCTGTCCTAAGTATGTCCCAAACCCATAACCAACAAGCTATACCGAAAAACGGCATAAATTTTAACCTGTCTCGTTATAGCTCACGAGACAGGTGCAACTTATAATCCATATTAGTAAGACTAAAGAAAACCAAAATAATCCAAAAAAATAAATTTGATTAGATTCAAGCTCACTGTAGGTCAATAATCCTCGTCAACAATAAATCCAAGAAGCAGAAAAATAAGGTTTAGATATACATCCCCCAATTTTTCATTATTAATTTTTAATTCAAAGCATTATGCTTTTTTGGTCCTTTTGTAGCGAAAAAAAGGACAAATCTAATTAGACTCAATAACTCCATTTAATAGTTTTATAACCAACAAATAAATTATATCAAAAAACCAAAAAGGTCCCCACACCCAAAGCGTGAAGACCTTTCAAAGCATAAACCTTTAACTTATTATTTTTAGATCTTAACGATCCTATTGGTTACTTTTTCTATTCCATTATTCAAGCTCAAAATATACATTCCAGCTCCCAAGTTGCTTAAATCGATACTTTTATGTACCAACCCACCTTGAGTAACTATTTGACTCGAAAGATTATATATGGTGTATGTATAATTCTTGGATTGATCTAAACCATCAATTGTTATCAACCCAGAAGTAGGGTTTGGGCTAATCTTTATACTCGAAAGTGCTATGTCTATATTAGAAGTAATCAAATCCATTCCATCGCAATCCTCATCAATACCATTGTTAGGGATTTCTATAGCATCAGGATTGATACTAGCGTTCATATCGTCACAATCTTCTTCGCTGGTAAACCCATCCATATCTAAATCTTCTGCCCCTCGTAAGAAATCTACCACTACTGGCAAATGATCTGATGCTAAACCCGTAGAAAGCCTTGTTAAACCTAAATTATTGAGGTCGTCATCTCCGATGTATTCTGTATCTAGTACAAAACCATTTTTCTTAGTCATTACGGCACCAGAATATAAGATAAAATCTAATTTTCCAGGGATAAAACCTCCATTATCACTTCTCCATGTATAATTACTCGGATAGCCAGTGACATAAGGATTGGCATCTTCAAGGTTGGTCCCATCCCAATCAGGTTTGAAGTCTGCACCAAAAGAAGATTCGTTAAAGATATCACCCTCTATTAGAGTTTTATAATTTTGGCTTTTGCCGACCATATTAAAATCTCCAGTGATGATAATTGGGGTGTCTTCTGGATATGTAAAGTTTACGAGGGATGACATTTCCTTATCTCTAACTACAGACATGATCTTATCTATTTCATTTTGCCGGCTTACGTCATTGTCACAACAAGGCAAATGCACATTGTAAACAATCGTTGGATTTAGGCCATTCTCATCATAAATTAAAAATACGCCATTGCCGTCGATATTGTCAGAAGCCTCCACTAATCCTCTGGTAAATATCATGACATCCGGCCCTTCTTTACCAGCATCCCAACTTCTACCACTTGGGTTGGGCAGGGCAGAGTTTAGAAAATTTCTAATTTGAGCAACAGGTATGTCATACACTTCTTGAAGTGCTATTACGTCTGGATTGAGGCTTTTAATTACGGCTTCTAAATGCTGTTTTTGACTTGGCTTGTCAAATCCATCTCGCAATACATTATAAGTCAAATATCGTTTTGTGCCAGCAGGTTTAGAGATCGTATATGGTGATGTAAAAGTTTCATTTTGTGAAAAAGTATATTCAAATCCGAATAAAGTATTGGGTACTTTATCTCCATTACTCCCATTTGATACAGATATAGTGACCCTGTCACCCATACTCATTGTGCCTAGGTTGGTGGTGATATCCCTTTTTATTGCTATTTCAAATTTGTCGGAGGTCACAGTCGGTATAGCGATGAGTTCAATGCCATGATGGTTAGTGGTAATGGTTCCTGAAGCGTAGTTGATATATGCAGTCTTGTTGCCAAAATAGTAAGTAATTTCGGCACCAATTCCATTTACAGCAAAGCCAGTGTTAGGATTGTTGTCAGCATCTATGAATATCGAGATGTTTTGCTCATCTTGTAGATCATATTCTTTATCTGTATCTATTCTAAAAAGGATGCTTCTGTCATTATTGCTCACCCATACTTTAGTAATGTCAAGATTTGTATTGTCATTAAGGTCGGCTATAGAAAAATTTGAATTAGACCAATCAGTAAATATTCCATCAATAGCAACTTGAGCATGAAGGAATTGACAACTAAGAAGAGTGAGTAGAATATATTTCATATGGTAAAGTTATGAGATTTTAATAAAATATAGGAGTGAATTGTTTAAAATAAAAAACATATTATAAAAATTTTAATACTTTAATTTTTTCGTTGTACTTTCGCCACAAAGGAATAACTAACTTGAAGCAAGTAATATTACATTTGGGATCTAATGTAGGTGATAGAGTGTCCAACATTCAGAGGGGGATAAGCCATCTTAACTCAAATGTAGGTGAAGTTTTAGTCCAGTCAAGCCTCTACGAAACAGAACCTTGGGGCTTAAAAGAGCAGTCAAATTTCTTGAATCTAGCGTTAAGAATTAACACAAATTTAGCCCCAGATAAATTGCTAGATGAAGTCAAAAATATCGAGCAAGAAGTAGGAAGAACTAAAGAAGAACACTGGGGACCTAGAGTACTAGATATTGATATTCTCTTTTATGAAGACTTTGTATTAAAGGGAGAAAACTTAACAATACCGCATCAAGAATTACAAAATAGAAACTTTGTGTTAATCCCATTAATGGAAATAGCAGGTGAAATGATGCACCCATTATTAAATAAGACTATAGAAGAACTTTACATCGAGAGTCAAGACCGATGTGATGTTTGGATTTTCGAAAATTAAAAAACTAAAAGAGATTAATAAGCATTTTCCATATCGATATATTTGTGTAGAAGGTAACATTGGTGCCGGCAAGACTTCATTTTGTCAAATGATTAAATCAGAATATAATTGTAAAATGATTCTGGAGGAATTTGCCGATAATCCATTTTTACCGATGTTTTATGAAGATCCTGATAGGTTTGCATTTACACTAGAGCTGTTTTTTATGACAGAGCGGTATAAGCAATTGCAGAAGGAATTGACTTTGGATTTGTTTTATGATTTCACCATAGCTGATTATACCTTTATCAAGACCTTACTGTTTGCTAGGCAAAATTTGAAAGAGGATGAGTTTAGAATGTTTCAAAAAATGTTTGTTGTTTTAGCTCAAAATTTTCCAAAGCCTGATCTATTGGTGTACTTCCATAGAAATACCCCTGAGTTGCAAGGGAATATAAAAACAAGAGGACGTAAATACGAGACTTTAATCTCTGACAATTATCTTGGGAAAGTGCAGAACTCTTATTTTGAATATTTTAGAAATATCCTAGAATTTCCAGTACTTATTCTTGATGTCAATGATGTCGACTTTGTCAATAACAAACTACATTACCAAGAGATTAAAAACCTGCTTTCTAGAGAATTCCTGCCTGGAGTACACAGGGTTTCGTTGATGTTTTAATATTTTAAATCAATATTTCTTTCTTTAATTGTTTTCTTAATATTCAATCCTGATATTTCATTATTTCTGTTATATTTGATAATTTAAATTAATTAAATCGAAACATTATGAAATCGCTATTGACTTTCCTTTTCCTTTCTTTATTTGTGGCATCAAATGCCCAGCTCACCGTTTCTCCTGACATTATTGATTTTAGTACAGATAGTAGAGATTCTTTGTATGAGTATAAGATGAAAATTAAGAACGAAAGCAATGACTCCACAAGCTTCTTTTGGATGGTGGAGTTAGCAGATGATTGGCCTGCTGACTGGGATATATTTGTTTGTGACAATAACTTATGTTATTTTACAGGAGTATATAAATGCCCTAATAATAAAATTAATGTGTTCCCTCCTCAGCATGAACTTGAGTTTAAAATTACGCTTCTAACGGGTTTCACTAAGGGAAAGAGTTCTATGAAATTGCATCTATTTACAGATATGGATTGCCAAGGTCAGTTTTATTCTTCATCTGATTGGGGATCAGTGGAGGTTACAGGTGGTACATCTGTCAATGATTTGACTCACTTGAAAAATACTAAGATTTACCCAAATCCAGTTATAAATACGTTTAATATATCTAACGATGAGTTTGTGACCAAGGTTGAAATGAGAAACATACAAGGTCAAGTAGTGCAATCTTTTGATCATTTGACTCATGAAAGCCATGACATATCTCCTTTATCGCAAGGCGTCTATATTGTAGAACTTAGAGATAAACAAGGGAATGTCAAAAGAGAAAAGATGTATAAGGATTAGAATTTTAATTTCTTACTAAAGCAACTCAAGCCACCAAACAATATTAATCACTAGAGCAGTATATATCCCTGCCAATACATCGTCAAGCATAACTCCATGAGCCGTTTTTTGTCTGTCAAAATAGGATATGCCTAAGATCTTTGTGATGTCAAAAAATCTAAATAAACCAAAAGCCAATAAATAATATGTCAAATTCATTGGGGTAAATGCTATCGCCAGCCAAAAACCACAATATTCGTCAATTACGACTTTAGACGGGTCATCGCCCCATTCAGGGATTACTTTTTTAGTTACAAACACACCGATAATATATGATACTAAAGCCAAAATCAAATGTAAATAATTGCAGAAGGGATCAATTGTGTATCTCAATACCAACAGACTGATAAGCAATGCTCCAATAGTACCAACAGTACCTGGTGCTTTAGGGGAATAGCCTAACCCACCTCCCGTAGCAATGATTTTAGTAAGTTTATTAGCCATATTATGTACTTTATTATGATGAGTTGGTCTAAAGTAGCCAACATTACATGCAAATATATGTTTTTAGTATAGTACTATGTATTACCTTTGCCACTCTTTGAAATTCAAAACTTAATATGTCAAAAAGAATTCAAGTAGACCCCAATGTGAAATCTAAGATTACTAAAGAGGGAATTACTTCTGTTTTATACATTTTTAAATACATCAAGCCTTATATCGGTTACTTTATTGTAGGGATGATATGCTTGGTGGTCGGCTCATTAATCTTTATGATTTTTCCTGGAGCTGCGGGTGAAATGGCTAACATTGCCAATGGAGAACCTAAATATGATCTAGGGCTTAAAGTAAAAGACTTTTGGTGGGTATTTTTACTCATTCTAGTAAGTCAAGGTATTCTTTCTTATTTTAGAACGGTATTCTTTGCAGTTGTGTCCGAAAAAGGAATGGCTGACCTTAGAAAAGATTTATATAAGAAAATCATTAGTCAGGAAATGTACTTCTTTGAAGAGAGAAGAGTAGGGGAACTTACAAGTAGAGTGACTACCGATGTGGAACAATTGCAATCTGCTTTTTCTGTGTCATTAGCTGAGTTTGTAAGACAGATCGTCACAATTATTGCTGGAGTAATTATCATAGCATTTCTTGCACCTAAGCTTTCATTAGTCATGCTTGCAACGTTTCCTTTTATTGTTATTGCGGCTATGTTTTTCGGACGATACATCAAGAAGCTCTCTAAAAAGAGACAAGATCAATTAGCGGAAACCAATACTATCGTTGAAGAGACATTCCAGTCTTTTAGCATTGTGAAAGCTTTTGCCAATGAATGGTTTGAGTCTATAAGATACGGTAAAAGCATAGATGAAGTGGTTAAGGTTTCTCTACAATTTGCTAAGGTGAGAGGAGTGTTTTTCATCTTCATTATTACGGTGTTGTTTGGTGGAATCTTCTTTATCTTATGGCAAGGTGCTTTATTGGTAGAACAAGGATCGATGGAAGTAGGAGATTTGTTTGGTTTTATTATTTATACAGGCATAATAGGTGGAGCAATAGCAAGTTTTGGCACACTATACGCCTCGATAGCACAGGCTGTTGGAGCAACAGAACGTATTCAAGAGATATTGAAGTCGGATTCTGAAGTGGAAATATTGGAAGACGGGAAGATTGAAGACATACATTTGATGGGTAAAATTGAATATGAAAATGTACGGTTTACATATCCTACTCGTAAGGAAATGGAAGTGCTTAAAGGGATAAATCTTACCGTTAATCCAGGCGAGAAAGTGGCTCTTGTCGGTCAAAGCGGAAGCGGTAAATCCACCATTGTGCAACTCTTAATGAGTTTCTACAATATTGAAGAAGGCCAAATCAAAATAGATGATAAAAGCATAAAAGAGTACAATCTGCTTTCATTGCGTAAAAAGCTAGGCGTAGTGCCACAAGAGGTAATTTTATTTGGTGGAACCATTGAAGAAAATATAAGATATGGTAATCCTTTAGCTACCAATGAGCAAGTATTGGAGGCAGCAAGACAGAGCAATTCATTAGAGTTTATTGAGAAATTCCCTAAAGGTTTAGATACTGTAGTAGGAGAGAGAGGTATAAAATTGTCAGGAGGTCAAAGACAACGAATTGCCATTGCTAGAGCCATCTTGAAAGACCCCAAAATACTACTTTTAGATGAGGCAACTTCTTCGCTAGATACCGAATCTGAAAGAATTGTTCAAGATGCTTTGGATCGATTGATGGAAGGCCGTACTTCAATTATTGTGGCGCATAGATTGGCTACGATTAGGAATGTGGATCGTATTTACGTCTTGGAAGATGGTAAAATAGTAGAACAAGGTACTCACGATGAGTTAAGTGAAGATGAAAATGGGGTTTATTACAATCTTGCTAAATTACAATTTGATTTAGCATGAGCATAAAAGCACTCATTTTTGCATTGGTAGTAGGACTGTTTTTCTTCGGTTCGATATGGACTATTGCGGATGAAATGGGATATTTAGCACTCATGCAGCATTCAGGTAGACTGATATTGATCTTGTTTATACCAGCTATTATTATTACTTATTTTGTTTTTAAATACATTACGAAATCTTTTGAAGGCCTTGATGTATTTAGATATACAGGTATTACTTTTGTATTCGTTTTGGTGATTTGCCAAGCCATGGGTTTGTTTATAAATAGACTATCATCAACTGATTGTATTCAAGAGCGAGTTTCAATAATAGAATATCGACCAATGTTTGTGTCAGGTCATGGTAGATTGTCGACAGACAAAGTAGCTAATCGATGGGAATTAACCATAGTTAACTCGGAGAATATTACAGAAACATATACTCTTAAGGAAAATATTCGGACAAATTTGGATCCATCAAAAAGGTATACCTTAGAAGCTTGTAGATCTGTTTTTGGAACAAAGATGTTCAACAGCCTTATTGGAGATCAATAAATTACGATTATTAATAATATATAAAATCATAAAATTCAATATAATACATGACATTTGAATCACTAGGTCTTCCTCCGTTTTTTAATGATCTTGTTGCGGAACAAGGTTTTAAAAAGCCAACCCCAATACAAGCTAAAGCCATACCTGCGATCTTAAAAGGAAGAGACGTAATGGGCATTGCTAAGACTGGATCTGGTAAGACAGCTAGTTATGTGTTGCCTATGTTGGCAATGTTGCAAGGCAAATTCCCTAAGCCCAATAGACATGTTTCTGCCTTAGTCTTAGTTCCAACGAGAGAGTTGGCGGTTCAAGTACAAGAGGTTTTTCATGATTTTTCGAAAGGCATGAAAGAGCCTGTAAAATCTATGGCTGTTTATGGAGGGGTTTCTATTAATCCACAGATGAAAGCAATGTTAGGTGTTAAAATACTTATTGCTACTCCAGGGCGATTACTAGAGTTGGTGGATTCGTATGCTGTGAACCTTATCAATATTGATATTTTGGTCTTAGATGAGGCAGATAAGATCTTAAATATGGGATTTAAAGAGGAAGTGGATCGAGTGATGAAACTAGTCAATCGAAAACGCCAAAACCTCCTTTTCTCAGCTACATTGAACGAAGGCGTAGAAAATATCAATCAAGTCATCCTCAATAACCCAGCGATTATTAACATTGAGGAAGCTACAACCAATCTAGAACTCATCACACAAACAGGCTACTTCGTATCTGAAGAAAAAAAAGGTCCTCTCTTGAGGCATCTTATCGAATCTAAGGATATGAAGCAAGTTTTGGTTTTCGTCTCTTCTGTTCTTAAAGCAGATAGACTGGCTATAAAACTCCATAAAAATGGGATAAATGCCAAAGCGACTCACGGCAAAAAAGCATTTGGCAATAGAATCAATGTACTCCATGATTTTAAAATGGGAAAACTGAGGGTTTTAGTTTCTACAGACCTTTTAGCAAGAGGGATTGATATTGAGTTTCTACCATATGTGATCAACTACGAACTGCCAAGATCACCCCTTGATTATGTTCATAGAATCGGTAGAACTGGCCGAGCAGAATCAAAAGGAGAAGCTTTAACTCTAGTAACTCCAGAAGATGCCCACCACTTCAAGGTTATTCAGAAGAAAATGGGAAAATGGGTCACTATGATTGATAGCGAAAGCCTAGATTTTTCATAGGGAGATTGTTTATGCCTTCGGCTGTTTAGCGCCTTCGGCTAGTTTACGCCTAACGGCTGTTTAATTTTATTAAGATTGTAGAAATTGAAAAGATTGAAAAGATTGGAGAGAATTGATGTCTTTTTAAGAGCTTAAATACTCAACAACTTACCTAAACAATTAAACAAGGAGGTCGCAGACCCCTAAACAAAGAATGTTGTTTCAGCATAACAGCAAACCATCCAACTTGTCAATACTCCAAACTAACCTTAGAGTTGTCCGTTGAATGACGATTCAAACTCAATGTATTTGAAATTGTAGTAATCTATTATGCATTGCATTAAATGCCTAGCTTAGCTTATGGAGCAGAAAAGGGATTAAATGTTATAAACATATCTGATATATTTGTTTCAAATTGTAGGTTTTATTGGAGCCGGGTTATAATTTTAACATTTATTCAAATTTCATATGTAATAATATCATATATTATATTTATAAATATATCTTTGCAGCATTAGGATTTGTGAGAACTGATTCTAGTATTGATAGAACTGATATATTTACATGAAACAATACCTTGATCTTTTAGATCATATATTACAAAATGGTGTCCAAAAAGCTGACCGAACAGGTACAGGCACTATCAGTTGTTTCGGTTATCAAATGCGATTTGATCTAAAGCAGGGATTCCCTATGCTTACCACAAAGAAACTACATCTTAAAAGCATCATTCACGAATTATTATGGTTTTTAAAAGGGGACACAAATATTGAGTACCTAAAGGAGCATAACGTTAAGATATGGGATGCTTGGGCAGATGAAAATGGAAATCTAGGTCCAGTATATGGTAAGCAATGGCGATCATGGGAGTCTCCAAATGGAGAGTTTATAGATCAAATATCTAATGCCATTAATACAATAAAAACCAATCCAGACTCTAGAAGGATCATTGTAAATGCATGGAACGTAGGCGAACTATCAAAGATGGCCTTAACACCTTGTCATGCACTATTTCAATTTTACGTAGCAGATGGTAAGTTGTCTTGTTTATTATACCAAAGATCAGCAGATACTTTTTTGGGTGTGCCATTTAATATAGCTTCATATGCTTTGCTAACCATGATGGTAGCTCAAGTTTGTGATTTGGAGTATGGCGAGTTTATCCACTCATTTGGAGATGTGCACTTGTACAATGACCATTTAGAGCAAGCAAAACTACAACTTACTAGAGAACCACGAAAGTTACCAATAATTAGAATAAACAGTGCAGTAAAAGATATATTTGACTTCAAATTTGATGATTTTGAGTTGATGGACTATGATCCATTACCTCATATTAAGGCAAAAGTGTCTGTGTAAGTAAAGTGTTTTGCTATTTAGATAAAATCTAAATAAATAAACATACTGATTAAATATACCTTATTATCTGTCCAAATTATATTTTTGCAACATAAAATAGAGAGTGTGTATGACGATCATACATTACTCTTTGACTATCAATAAGTAATATCATTTTTAAGATGAATATACGTTTTTTAAAACTTTTTAATTTAATCGCTTTAGTTTCATTCTTGGCGATTAATACAGTTTCAGCGGAGGTGTCACCTGATGCAGGTAAGACACTTTTTAAGAATTATTGTGCTGCTTGTCATGCTAAAGACATGAAATCCGCTCTTACAGGTCCTGCACTTGGAGGTTCGCAAGAGAAATGGGGAGATGATGAGGCTTTATACTCATGGATCAGAAACTCTCAAGCAATGGTTGCTTCTGGTTATCCTAGGGCTGTAGAACTTTGGAATCAGTATAAGCCAACTGTCATGACGGCATTCCCAAATCTTACAGATGATGAGATTGGTTCTGTTATGGCATACATAAATGGTACTTATGATGGGACCTATGGTGCTGCACCTAAAGTCGTTGGAGGAGATAATCCTACAAATAATAGCGAAAACAAAGGCGCAAACAAATGGATTTACCTTGGATTAGCAGGGTTTCTAGCACTATTAGCCTTATTGCTCTCTAGAATTATAGGCAACCTTAATTCTATGGCTGGCGCTAAAGTTGGTGAAGTTGTACCGCAAAAAACTATTTGGGAAACACTTACGAGTAAAGGAATAGTTTCAATATTGATTTTTTCATTAGTTATCCTTGGTGGATACACCGTAGTAAACAAATCAATTGACTTAGGAAGACAACAAGGATATGCTCCTGATCAACCAATTAAATTTTCACATGCTACACATGCTGGTATTCATAAGATAGACTGTCAGTACTGCCACGATGGGGCAAGAAGATCAAAACAATCAATCATTCCAGCTGCAAACACTTGCATGAATTGCCACAAAGCAATAAAAGTGGGTTCACAATATGGTACAGCGGAGTTAACAAAGATATTTGCTTCAATTGGGTTTGATCCAGTGGCAAATACATACATTGAAAACTATGATTCTAAATCACAAGACGAGGTGAAAGCGATCTATACTAAATGGATAGGTGACTCTTATCTTGAAACAGCAGAGTTAGCTGACCTTGATGCAGAGGGCAAAAAAATAATAGATGAGCAGTGGACAGGAATCGTAAACTCATTAACAAATGAGCAGAAGAAGACTGTTCAAGGTCCAATTGAATGGACAAGAATTCACAATCTTCCTGATCATGCATATTTTAATCATGCTCAACACGTAACTGTTGGAAAAGTAGAATGTCAAACGTGTCATGGACCAGTAGAATCGATGGAAGTTGTTAAACAACATACTCCGTTATCCATGGGATGGTGTGTCAACTGCCACAGACAAACTGAAGTGAAATTTGGAGAAAATGATTACTATGCATCGTATGCTAAATTTCACGAAGAGATTCAAGCAGGCACAAGAGATAAAGTAACAGTATCTGACATTGGTGGATTAGAATGCCAAAAGTGTCACTATTAATATAATTAGAAGAAAATTTTTCATACACATATAATGAAGAAAGCAACTAACAATATTTGGGTCGGAGAAAAAGATCTCACCAGAGATGAACAGTTTATTCAAGATTCTCAAAAAGAATTGTCTTTAGAAGAGACAATGGTGAGTGATTCAGCAAATGAGTCATTAAGATCTAATAGAAGAGATTTTTTAAGATTTCTTGGATTTGGGCTTGGTGCTGCAACAATAGCTGCGGGCTGTGATACACCGGTCAAAAGAGCAATACCATATGTGGTTAAACCAGATTCTATTATACCTGGAGTAGCAACATATTATGCCTCATCATATGTAAATGGAGGTGATTATGCTTCTATTTTAGTGAAAACAAGAGAAGGTAGACCAATTAAGATTGAAGGAAATGACTTAGCACCTGATGGGTTAGGTAAAACTTCAGCAAGAGTTCAAGCATCAGTATTAAGTTTATATGACGTGAACAGACTGAGGACTCCAATGGCAAAATCAGGTGATGGTTTTGTAGCTACAAATTGGTCGGAATTAGATAAAAATGTTGGTGAAGCATTAAAAACAGCTTCAAATGTTAGAATACTTAGCCAAACGATCATAAGCCCTACTTCTATGAAGGCTATTGGTGAGTTTGCAATAAAATATCCATCTACTAAAGTTGTAACTTTAGACCCTGTATCTTACTCAGGGCTTTTAGATGCTAATGAGACTAATTTTGGTAAAAGAGCAATTCCTTCTTATCATTTTGACAAAGCAGATGTTATCGTTAGTTTTAATGCTGATTTCCTTGGCACATGGGTAAATCCTACTCAATTTGCAGGGGATTATGTAAAGAACAGAAACGTATCAGACCTTTCTAAAGCTAAAATGTCTAGACACTTTCAGGTAGAAAGTCATATGTCATTGACAGGATCTAATGCTGATAATAGAATATTGGTAAAACCATCAGAACAAGGTGTCGCTATTGCTTATCTTTATAGCCAAATAGTCGGTGGTGGATCTTCAGCAGGTCTAAATGATAAGGCAAAGGCAGGTTTGTCAAAAGTTGCAACACAATTAAAAGCAGCTTCTGGTAAATCAATTGTTGTGTCTGCTTCAAATAATGTGTCTGAGCAATTAATGGTAAATGCTATTAACAATGCTTTGGGTAACTATGGCAGTACAATGGATATGTCAAATGCACTTTACACAAGACAAGGAAACGAAAGAGAATTTAACAAGCTAGTCGAAGACATGAATGCTGGTCAAGTTGACTTCTTAATAATAAATGATATCAATCCAGCATATTTCAGCTCTATGTCTGATAAATTTGCTCAAGGGCTTACTAAAGTAAAAACTAAAGTTGCTTTTGGAATGGCAATGGATGAGACTAATAATCAAGCTGACTATGTAGCAGTAACACCACATTTCCTTGAGTCATGGGGAGATGCGATGCCTTCGGATACAGTAGTTAGTGTAATTCAACCAACGATATCTCCATTGTTTGAATCTAGACAAATGGAAGCATCTTTACTTCATTGGGCGGAGAGTGCAAACTATGACCCAAAAGCCGAGCAACCATACTTCGACTATTTAAAGTATTCATGGAAAGATGGTGCATTTGCAAATCAGAATAGTTTTGCTTCATTTTCTTCTTTTTGGAATGATGCACTACACAATGGTATTGTGAGTGTTGCCAATCAAAGTGCAGGAAATGCTTATGCTGATGGAGGTTCTTTAACTGAAATCACTAAGCCATCAAGTACAGATATGGAAATCTCATTTTTTGAGACAGTTAATATGGGTAATGGGCAATTTGCTGGTAATCCATGGTTAATGGAGATGCCTAGTCCTGTAGATAGAACATCTTGGGGTAATTACTTAGCAGTACCTGTTTCTTTTAATGGTGTAAGTAAGATGGTAGGGTACAATGACCTTACTGATGGAGATATTGTGACACTTACAATTGAAGGAGTAGAATACACATTACCAGTGGTTCAACAATTTGGACAGATGCCTGGTACAGTAGGGTTAGCCTTAGGATATGGTAGAACAATGGCAGGTGGCACAGGAACAAATATTGGTGTAAATATTAACAATGTTGTTAAAAACAATGGAGGATATGCCAATTATTATAATGATAATGTAACAGTTTCTAACGCTTTGAGCAAGGAGAAAGAATTCTCTTGTGTTCAATACCACCACACATACGGAGTTACAGCTGAAGATACAGCAACAGGCAAGGTTATCAATGCCGATGAAGCAGCAACAGTATTTTTCGATTACTTCACTGGTGTTACTGGATTTCAAGGTGCACTGACTGATAGGTCTGTGGTTTATACTACTAACTTTAAAGACATTAAAGAAGAAGTTAAGGATCTTACTAAAAAAAGAGAGACTGCACAGTTTCTTAATAGTAAGCAAATATATAGAGGACACGATGAACTATATAAAAATGGTCATCACTGGGGGATGTATGTCGATCTTAACGCCTGTATAGGATGTGGAGCATGTACAGTTGCTTGTATGGCTGAAAACAATGTTCCAGTTGTTGGTAAAAAAGAAGTATCAAGACATCACGAAATGACGTGGTTAAGAATCGACAGATATTATTACGGAGATGTTACTAATCCAAATGTAGTTTATCAACCTATGATGTGTCAGCATTGTGATAATGCACCATGTGAGAATGTTTGTCCAGTAAATGCTACTAA
Organism: Saprospiraceae bacterium; assembly: GCA_037968395.1. Classification (GTDB taxonomy): domain Bacteria; phylum Bacteroidota; class Bacteroidia; order Chitinophagales; family Saprospiraceae; genus JADKBO01. The sequence goes on from JBBKVK010000162.1 coordinate 14,057, forward strand.
TCATAGTTCTGAAGGATTGAATCAAATGACTTACAATAGATGTATTGGTACAAGATATTGTGCTAACAACTGTCCTTTTAAAGTAAGAAGATTTAACTGGTTTGATTATACTACTGCAGATATTTTCTTGGCAAATCAAGTGAATATTGCTGATGAAGAGATCCCTTTCGGAGCGGATAACCTTACTAGAATGGTATTAAACCCAGATGTAACTGTTAGGACTAGAGGAGTCATTGAAAAATGTAGCTTCTGTGTTCAAAGAATTCAGGAAGGTAAATTGACAGCTAAAACTGAAGGTAGACAATTAAAAGATGGTGAAATTAAAACAGCTTGTCAAACATCATGTCCTACAGAGGCAATCACGTTTGGTGACCTTAATAATGAATCAAGTGTATTAAATAAGAAAATAGAAAGTCCTTTAACTTTTATAGCGTTAGAGGAAGTCAATGTTAGATCATCTGTCAATTATACCCTAAAGGTTAATAACAGAGATGAATCATTTGATGCTTAATTGATAATATTAATAATAATATAATTTCTGATTTATGAGTGCTATTATAAGCCCGATTAGAGAGCCCTTAATTACAGGGAATAAGACTTACCACCAGATCACAGAAGATTTGGTTTCTCCAACAGAAGAGATGCCTCCATTAGGTTGGGTAATTGGTTTTATTCTATCTGTTATGGGACTTGGAGTTTTCGTATTTACAGTACTTTGGACAATTTATCAAGGTATTGGTACATGGAACCTTAATAGAACTGTTGGATGGGGATGGGATATTACCAACTTCGTTTGGTGGGTAGGTATCGGACATGCTGGAACATTGATTTCCGCCATACTATTAATATTTAGACAAAAATGGAGAACAGGTGTAAATAGAGCAGCAGAAGCGATGACTATATTTGCCGTTATATGTGCAGGTCAGTTTCCTTTGATTCACATGGGTAGGATTTGGTTAGGTTTCTTTATCTTTCCATACGTAAATACAAGGGGCCCACTTTGGCCTAACTTTAATTCTCCGCTTCTTTGGGATGTATTCGCGATTTCTACTTATTTTACTGTATCATTATTATTCTGGTACACTGGTTTAGTTCCGGATTTCGCTACAGTAAGAGATAGAGCAACAGGATTTAGAAAAAAGATTTATAATTTCTTGTCATTTGGTTGGACAGGATCAGCTAAGCACTGGCAAAGATGGGAATCTCTTTCATTGATTCTTGCTGGATTAGCTACACCACTTGTACTTTCAGTACATACAATAGTAAGTTTTGATTTCGCCACTTCAGTAATTCCTGGATGGCATACAACCATATTTCCTCCATATTTCGTGGCAGGAGCAATCTTTTCTGGATTTGCTATGGTTTTAACATTGATGTTAGTAACCAGAAAGCTGTTACATCTAGAAGATTATATCACAATTGAGCATATTGAGTCAATGAATAAAGTAATACTCCTAACGGGTACAATAGTTGGGGTTGCTTATTTGACAGAGCTTTTTATAGCATGGTATTCAGGTTATGTTTATGAGCAATTTGCCTTCTTTAATAGGGCATTAGGGCCTTACTGGTGGGCATATTTTGGTATGATGTTTTGTAATGTTGTATCACCTCAGTTATTTTGGAAAAAATCGTGGAGAAGGAATATTTGGTTGACATTTTTCCTTTCAATTATCATAAATATAGGAATGTGGTTTGAGAGATTTGTAATTATCGCTACTACTTTAGCCAGAGATTATTTACCTTCTTCTTGGAGTTACTATTCGCCAACATGGGTTGAAATTGGTATTTTCATTGGTTCTTTAGGTTTATTCTTTACATGTTACTTAATCTTTTCAAGAGTTGCGCCGGTAGTAGCAATTGCAGAGATAAAAGCGATATTAAAATATGGAGGAAACCAATATGTTGAGAAAGCAGGTCAAGGTCACGATTCTCATTCTCATTCAGAAGATGCTCATTAATCATTAATATTAATAAAGAGAAAGATATGTCACATAATAAAAATCTAGTTTACGGTCTTTATGACGACGAAGAGATATTACTGAAAGCTGTTAAACAAGCTAACAGTGATCATCTTGATATTGATGATGTGTATTCACCATTTCCTGTTCACGGTCTTGATCCATTATTGGGACTTGCAGAATCAAGATTGCACATAGCAGGTTTTGTTTATGGTATGTTAGGTACTTTGACAGCATTTTTAGGAATGTCATGGATCTTTACTAAAGATTGGCCTGTTATTTTTGGTGGAAAACCATATTGGTCAGTTCCTGCATTCATTCCTATTGTTTTTGAGTTGACAGTGTTATTTGCATGTGTAGGAATGGTGATAACATTTTACATAGTTTGTGGTCTAGGACCAGGAGTAACAAATGATTATTTGGATCCGAGGATTACTGACGATAAGTTTTGTATTGCTTTTGATAAGTCAAAGGTGGATGTTAGCAAAGTTGAAGCATTTTTTCAATCTACAGGAGCATCAGAAGTTAGTCATAAATCAATTTAAGAAATTATAGTTTTCTACAAATGAAACATTATACATACATATTAACCATTTCAGTTTTAATGTTGGCTTTTGCCTCATGTAAAGCTCCAGGTGGTAATAGCCCAGGAAGTGAATACATGCCAGATATGGGTCATTCCGTAGCATTTGAAGCCAATCATTATCAATACTACTACAATCATACTTGGGGTGGGGAAGATGAGTATTATTCTTATGCTAAACCAAAACTTCCTGTCAAAGGTACTGTGTCTAGGACATCTACAGATTTTACTTCTTCTAATAGTGCTATATCAATATCACGTGTAGTAGGAAGTACTACTTATGATTATGCTGATACAGAAGAAGAGAGAACTAGAGCAATACAAGAACTTTTAATTAATCCATATCCGATTACTGATGCTGGCTTAAAGAGAGGTGAGAATTTATACAATATATTTTGTGCAACCTGTCATGGAGAAAAAGGTGATGGTGGTGGATATTTAGTTAGGGATGATGGTGGATTATACCCTGCCCAACCTGCAAATTTCTTATTACCAGAGCACTTAGAAGCTAGTAACGGCAGATACTATCATGCAATAATGCATGGTAAAAATCTTATGGGTAGTTACAACGATAAGATGAATACTGAAGAAAGATGGCAAGTGATACATTGGATAAGATCTCTACAAGCTAAAGAGCTTAAAAAAGAGTATACTCAATTAGTAAATACTTTAAATACCGTAGATAGACCGGCGGGATTACAATTAACAGCTAAAGTTTTAGATGTTAAAGAAGGGATGCAGTCTGGTAATCATGGCGATATCAATAAAGAAAGTAAAAGCCAAAGTACTGAGCAGGATAATCATGATGAAGGTCACGAGCATTAATTAATCAAGAGGATAAAAAAGAGAAAATGAATCAATATACATTCAATGGCGGTATAAGAACTATGTTCCTTGCTTTTATGGGAGTAGGTCTTTTATGTCTGGGATTAACGTGGATGATGGACATCGATGAGTTTCATTCTAGATTCTGGACTAATATTCTACATAATTCAGTGTACTTTGTAGGTATTGCAATTATGGCAACTTTCTTTTTAGCTGCAAACATTACTGCTTATGCAGGTTGGTATGTTACTTTTAAGAGGATATTAGAGTCTATTACTGCTTATTTGTTGCCAGGTTTTATTATTATGGCATTAATAGGTTTAGCTGTTTTTATGCATTTAAACCATCTATATCATTGGACAGATACTTCAATCATGAATCCAGAAGATAAAGATACTTTTGATCCAATAATTACTGGTAAAAGTAGTTTTCTAAACAAATATTGGTACTTAATTAGTACAGTTGTAATTGGAGCAGTTTATATATTTATCGCTAGTAAATTAAGATCTTTATCCCAAGAGGAAGACGAGCAAGTATCTGAAGATGGTTCTTTTAAGACCCATAGGACAATAAGAAAATATGCAGCTGCCTTTTTACCAATTTTTGGTTTTACAAGTGTAGTCTTAATTTGGCAATGGGTGATGAGTGTAGATGCCCACTGGTACAGTACAATGTTTGCTTGGTATTGCCTAGCGAGTCTATTTGTATCAATGTTATGTGTTACTATTCTTATTACTTTATATCTAAGAAGTAAAGGATTACTTCCTAATGTTTCTCAACACCATATCCATGATTTAGGGAAATTCTTATTTGGTATTTCAGTTTTCTGGATGTACCTATGGTTTTCCCAATACATGTTAATTTGGTATGCAAATATTGGAGAAGAAACCATTTATTTCAAAGAAAGATATGACAATTATCCAGTTTTATTCTTTGGTAACATAATAATAAACTTTGCAATACCATTTTTAGTTTTGTTAAGAAACGATACAAAGTGGAAGAATGGATCTTTAATTTTTATCTCAGTACTTGCATTTCTTGGACACTGGATGGATTTTTTCTTAATGATTAAGCCAGGCGTTTTGCATACAGCTCATGAAGCAGCGGGACACGGTACACATAATGTTGGAGAAGCATCTCATGGAGCTGCGGAAGTGGCTCACGAAGCAGCTGCTCACGGCAATGAAGTTGCCAGTCATGCAGAACATGTTTCTAGTGTAGTGAGTGGATTTTCTTATCCAGGATTATTAGAATTAGGGACAATGTTAGGTTTTGTTGGGTTATTTGGGTTTGTTGTTTTTACTGCTTTAAGTAAAGTTAAACTTACTGCTAAACAGGACCCTTATTATAAAGAAAGTGTAAACCATCACGTATAATTTTTGTTAGTTATATAATTAAATAAAAGAGTCAAAATGACATATTTAATAGCATTTATTATTATCGCCCTTCTTGCAGTTATTGCTGTACAGATAGGTAAGGTATCAGAACTAGCTGCATCTGTAAGGGGTGAAGAAGAAGTTGCTGAACAAAACAACAATAGAACAGGATTTTTTCTTGTTGTATTTATGGTTGGATTTCTTGCATTCTGTGTGATATCTGCATACTATTATAAAGATGTAATGTTGGGTTATGGCCCTTGGGAATCTTCATCTGAACATGGGAAAGATTTAGATTATTTATTCAATGTAACACTAGTATTTACTGGTATAGTATTTATTATTACTCATGTTTTATTGTTCTGGTATGCTTATAAATATAGACAGCAAAAAGGTAGAAAAGCAGTATTTCTTGTACATGATACTAAACTAGAATTGATTTGGACTGCTATTCCAGCTATTGTTATGGCATACTTGGTCGCTAATGGACTTGTTGTATGGAATAATGTTACAGCTGAGTTAGGACCGGATGATCAATACATTGAGATTGAAGCAACAGGTTATCAGTTTGCATGGGATTTAAGACATCCAGGTGCTGATGGCAAATTAGGAACTAAAGATTTTCGACTTATTAATGTTGCAAATAATGCCATTGGGATGGATTGGACAGATCCTAAATCTCAAGATGATATTTTATATTCGGGATCCGATAAAATAGTTTTACCTGTAGATACAACGGTTAGGGTTAGGATTACTTCTAAAGATGTACTTCATAATTTCTATTTACCTCATTTCAGAGTAAAGATGGATGCTGTTCCAGGATTACCTACTTATTTTATATTTAAACCTACAAAGACTACAGCTCAAATGCGTCAAGAGTTGAGAGCATATCCAGAATGGAACGTCCCAGCCGATCCAACTGATCCAGAAGGTCCAAAAAGATGGGAAGATTTTCAATACGAACTTGCTTGTGCTGAATTATGTGGTATAGGTCATTATAGCATGAGAAGGATAATAGAAATAGTTGAACGACCAGAGTATGAAGTTTGGTTAGCTAGTCAAAAAGCAACTTATCCTTCAACAGTAAGAGGTCAGGACTTTGATCCATTAAAAGATAAACTTCTTTTGGATTTTGAGATAGGAGCTAGAAGTAGAGAATTAGACAACATGTCTACTTCGATTTGGTCAAAAGTAAAGCAAGGTGATCGATCAACTATTGACTCACTTACTTTAGACGAAATAACTATTAGACTTAAAAATGTATTTTTTGAGACAGGGTCAGCTAATCTAAACGAGGCTTCCTATTTCGAATTAGACCACATTGCAGGTTTACTTGGTAAATACCCTCAAATTAATTTAGAAGTTTCTGGTCATACGGACAGTACTGGTGATCCAGTCGCAAATAAAGCACTATCTCTAGAAAGAGCACAAGCTGTATATAATAGATTAGTGAATAAAAGTGTTTCTGCATCAAGGTTAAACGTGAGTGGATATGGTCAAGAAAAGCCAGTTGATTCAAATGAGACAGAAGACGGAAGGACGAATAATAGAAGAACTGAGTTAAAAGTCATTTCTAAATAATATAAATACCGATAAAAGATGGCAAATATTTCAATACATCCAGACGATATAATAATACAAGAACAAGGATTTGACGATCATTTTCATGATCACCATCATGGAGACAAGTATCAATCTAGTTTTATAAATCACTATGTATTCTCAATGGATCATAAAGTGATAGCAAGACAATTCTTAGTCACAGGAATTATTTGGGCTATTATTGGAGCTTTTATGTCAATTATATTTAGACTTCAATTAGGCTTTCCTGAAGAAAGTTTAACTTGGATTAAACCTTTGTTAGGCAAATGGATTACAGTAGATGCTGAAGGCATAGGTAAATTGGCTCCGGAGTTTTATTACGCCTTAGTCACAATGCATGGTACTATCTTAGTGTTTTTTGTATTAACTGCTGGATTAAGTGGTACGTTTAGTAATCTACTCATACCTTTTCAATTAGGTGCTAGGGATATGGCTTCGCCTTTCCTTAATATGTTATCTTATTGGTTCTTCTTTATGGCTGGATGTGTAATGTTTTATTCATTATTCTTAAATACAGGACCTTTTTCAGGAGGATGGACAGCATATCCGCCTTTAAGTGCCTTACCTCAAGCATCTACAGGCTCTGGAGCAGGTATGACATTGTGGTTGGTAAGTTTGACACTATTTGTAGTATCTGTATTGCTTGGAGGAATAAATTATATTACTACTGTACTTAATTTAAGAACATTGGGTATGAGTTTATGGAGAATGCCATTGACAATATGGGCTTTCTTTGTAACAGCAATTTTAGGAGTACTTTCTTTCCCAGTGTTAGCATCAGGGTTTTTCATGTTGATGATGGATAGAGGATTAGGAACTAGCTTCTTCTTAAGTGAAATATTTATAGGTGGAGAAGCTTTGGATAGAGTAGGAGGTTCACCAATATTATATCAACATTTATTTTGGTTCCTAGGACACCCGGAGGTGTATATTATCATATTGCCTGCCATGGGTATTGTATCAGAAGTGTTAGCCGTTCATGCAAGAAAACCCATTTTTGGTTATCGAGCAATGGTTTATTCAATATTAGCAATTGGATTTTTATCATTTATTGTTTGGGCTCACCACATGTTTATGTCTGGAGTCAATCCATTTATTTCCAATTTCTTTGTGGTATTTACTTTGATCATTGCTGTACCTTCGGCAGTAAAAGTGTTTAACTGGATAACGACCCTCTGGGGCGGGAATATCCGGCTTAATACAGCGATGTTATTTGCTATAGGATTTGTTTCTATGTTTATTTCTGGAGGATTAACTGGGATTTTTCTAGGAAACTCAGCGATTGATATTCAAATGCACGATACTTATTTTGTTGTAGCTCACTTTCATATTGTAATGGGTGTAGCTGCATTCTTTGGGATGTTTGCGGGTATCTACCATTGGTATCCTAAGATGTATTCTAGGTTTATGAATGAAACTTTAGGTAAAATTCACTTTTGGGGTACAATAATTGGAGCATATGCTATTTTCTGGCCGATGCATTATATTGGGATGGCAGGTGTGCCAAGAAGGTATTATAGATTTGATACTTTTGATGCATTCAAACATTTTGATTCAATGAATAAGTTTATCACAATAGCTGCGATTCTTGTATTTGCGATACAGATTTTATTTGTTATTAATTTCTTCTACAGTATATGGAAAGGTAAGAAAATGACAACTAGAAATCCATATAACGCAACTACATTAGAATGGACTACTCCTATTGAGCCAATACACGGTAACTGGCCAGGTAAATTACCTAGAGTACATAGATGGGCATATGATTACAATAAGGATGAAAGAGAATTTGTTTCTCAAATCACTCCAATGAGAGAAGGAGAAGCAGAAGACCATTAATCAATATATAGATTTACAAAAAAGAACATTGAGTAATATCAAGGAACATACTATTACAGGCATAAGCCAAACTTATTCTAAGTGGGATGACTATATGTTGCTAGTCAAGCTTAAACTTAGTATGACGGTAGTATTCACTTCATTGTTGGGATATCTAATAATGAGTGGCACAGCATTTCAAGTCGGTGACCTTATTTTGTTAACACTAGGTGGCTTTTTAGTCACTGGCGCAGCTAATGCAATAAATGAAGTACTAGAAAAGGATTACGATGCTCAAATGAAGCGAACATCTATTAGGCCATTAGCTGCTGGAAGAATGGGGATTTCTGAAGCAGTACTTTTTGCTGGATTTGCATGTCTTATTGGTGTTGCATTATTAAGTGTTTTTAATCCAATTACTGGTGTATTAGGAATGATGTCTTTTTTAATTTATTCATTCATTTATACACCTATGAAAAGGATTGGTACGCTTTCTGTTGCTATAGGAGCAATACCTGGAGCACTTCCTCTTCTAATAGGTTGTACTGCTTTTGAAGGAAAAATATCATTATTAGCGATATGTTTATTTTCTGTTCAATTCTTGTGGCAATTTCCACATTTTTTGTCCATCGGATTTTTAGGATTTGAAGATTATCAGAAAGCTGGGTACAAATTGGTCCCAGAAGTAGATGGAGAAGTGGATCGTAAAATAGGCTTGCATGCTTTAATTTATGCTATATTAATTTTGCCAGTAACAGGCTTTATGTTTTATAGCAATTTGATAAGTTTACCCGCATTTATTATTAATATGATTATTGCTAGTGGATTCAGTGTATTTGCATTTAAGTTTAAGCAAAATTTCAATAAAGAATCTGCGAGAAAGCTAATGTTTAGCTCTTTTATATTTATTCCTCTTTATTTATTAATCTGTTTATTTTTATAAAAATGGAAAAAGCTATAAATATGAGTGAGTTAAAAGGAATTAGGAGTATAAATCCACAGTTGTTTTCCTTGTGGATCGCAATTGGCTCGATAATTATGCTTTTTGGGGCATGGACAAGTGCTTATATTGTTAAGCAATCTGCGGGTAACTGGTTAGAGTTTACAATACCATCGGCATTTTATTTTAGTACAGCATGTATTATAGCTAGTAGTATAACATTACATATTGCCTATAAATCATTTCTTGATGAAAAAGAAGGTCTTTATAAAGGGTTTTTAGTAACAAGCTTATTTCTAGGTATTGTATTTATTGCATTACAATACATTGGTTGGACTCAGTTGTTTAACATGGGAGTAGATTTTAGGCTCAATGTCTCAGGATCATTTTTCTATCTAATTACTGGTGCACATGCTGCTCATGTACTTGGAGGGATAGCGTCTTTGATAGTTGCTATAATTCATGCTTTCTCTTTGGACTTTAAAGTTACCAGTAAAAGAAAAAATAGATTTCAATTAACACTCCACTATTGGCACTTTGTTGATATATTATGGGTGTATTTATTGATATTTTTAATAATAATTAAGTAGAATAATTTTAAACATTATAGACGTATACTAATGGATACAGATACTTTAACACACCACGACGAAACAACTCAGCAAGGATCTTGGGATGGGGCAAGTCAACCATTTAAGGCCAGTTATGGTAAATTGATGATGTGGTATTTCTTATTATCAGATTCATTTACTTTTGCTGGATTCTTGATAGCATATGGTGCTCTGAGATTTAGTATGCCAACTTGGCCAGTGCCTGATTTTGTATTTAGCTCACTGCCTGGTGATATTCACCATATGCCATTGATATTTGTTACTATTATGACGTTTATATTATTGGCGAGTTCTTATACTATGGTAAGAGCAGTACAAGAAGGACATCAAGAAAATAGCAAAGGTGTTGTAAAGTGGATGGCTTTAACGATTATTGGTGGTGCAGCCTTCCTCGGGTGTCAAGCTTGGGAATGGACTACTCTTATCGGAAAAGAACACATGACTATATTGACTAATCCATTTGGAACACATACCGAAGCTGGAGTATATCTTGAAGGCGATGGTCACGATATCAAAGAAGGTGACGCTGTGATTCCTGGAAAATCATACATAATACATAAACATGGAGATGAATGGGGACAACTTAAATATAAAGTAACTGAAGGTGAAAATGCTGGTCAGACTAAACAGTTAGAGTTTGGGCCTAAAGCTTTCGGAGCCTTATTTTTCTTTATTACGGGGTTTCACGGATTTCACGTTTTATCAGGTGTTGTATTCCTTTTGATTATCATGCTAAATGCAGCCTCTGGTTTATATGCTAAAAGGAAAAATGGCTATGAAATGGTTGAAAAAATTGGCTTATATTGGCACTTTGTCGATTTAGTTTGGGTTTTTGTATTCTTATTATTCTATCTAATATAATAGGATATCCTAGAAAGAATAAAATTTTAAAATTAATAAAAAAGTTAAGTCGATGGGACACGTAACATATGATGAATCAAAAAAACTAGCTAATAAAACGATTGTAATTTTGGCTGTTATTACGATTTCTGAAGTATTATTTGCCTTAATTGGTAAAGGATATATTATTGATGGGGTGCATTTTCCCCATTGGTTGATTGCTGGAGTGATGATTCTTATGAGTATTATTAAGGCATACCTTATAATATATGAGTTTATGCATATGAAATATGAAGTGCCTGGATTAGTTAAAACTGTATTGTTGCCTACATTACTCTTAGTTTGGGCGATAATTGCCTTCTCGGCCGAAGGAAAAGATTGGAAAGCTAGAAGGGATCTCATAAAGCATAAAAATTCAGAGACTTCAGAATTATTTATGAAAAAATAAGGTAAAAAAGCGAGCAAAGTCTCGCTTTTTTTTGTTAATCGAGTATACAATCTTATTAAATTATGAAATCGCTCAAAAATAATATCTTTTTACTCGCAATGATCGTTATAATTCCAGCTGTATCTTGGATGTTTCTAAGGACTGGGGTTGACTATAGAATGGAATCTTTAAAAGACCTTGAAATGAAGGAGGCTTTTATCAAAACGGACTTGTTACCTGACTCCATTAGCCTTAATGACCATGTTTCACTTATTTGTTTAGATGCTGCAAGTGAAAAAGTTGCCCAGCTATATGATCAATTTAAAGATGCTCCGATTTTTCAATTGATATCTACGAGACCAATTAGTCAAAAGATAATTGATAAAGGAAATTTTTATACTTTAGGTAATGACTACGCCATTAAAATGGAGGAGTATTCCAAATTTAGAAACGCTAAATATGCATTAATTGACGGTGACTCTAATATAAGAAGAGTATATACTTCGGATGAAGAGATTAAAATTTTAGTACGGCATATCGCTACTATTTTACCATATGTAGAACGTAAAAAAGAGAAGAAATGAGCGAAATCAAGCCAAATTTAATACTTGCCAAAAAACTAAACATCGCTGCTACGATAATATCTGTTTTGGTTTTGATACTTGTGGGTGTCATGCGTCAGGCAAAGTTAGATGTTGGTATAGATTTCAGTTTTCTACCGCCTTACCATGCTGTTTTCAATACAATAGTGACTGTATTTTTACTATTAGCATTGTATTTTGTTAAAAATGGGAATATTTCGATGCACAGAAAATCTATTTATGGGGCATTGACATTCTCAGCTTTATTTTTAATCTGTTATGTTTTATACCATTTTACTACGGAAGAAACTAAATTTTGCCAAGTGGGTTCTATTAGAACAGTTTATTTTCTATTATTGATAACTCATATCGTTCTTGCAGGAATTTCTTTACCCTTTATTTTGTTCACTTTTATTAGGGGATATACTGGACAGACTGTGGCACATAAAAAAATGGCTCGATGGGTGTACCCAATTTGGTTATATGTTGCTATAACTGGACCAATATGCTATCTAATGTTAAAACCATGCTATCAATGAGAATGAGAAACAAACAATTTTTTAGAACCGTAAGTGTAATAATATTTATGCTTTTTATAGTAGCCGTGGAAGCCCAATGCCCTATGTGCCGTATGTCTGCTGAAAGCAATTTAGCCAATGGAGGGTCTGAAGGAGCGGGCTTAAATAAAGGAATTTTATACTTACTGTCTTTACCTTATTTACTTGTTATGTTTTTAGGTTTTGTCTGGTACAGAAATAGAAAAGCAACGAAAAGCCAAGAAGTAGATTCGTAACCGAAATATTATCCCAAGTAGCTATTAATTAATCTTATATTTGCAAAAACAACTAAAACACTACACATGTCAAATACCACTTTAGGAGCTAAGTCTCAACATTTAATGGAATTGGAGGATAAATACGGAGCACATAATTATCATCCATTACCAGTTGTTTTAGCGAAGGGAGAAGGTGTATTCGTATGGGATGTAAATGGTAAGAAATATTATGATTTTTTATCAGCATACTCAGCTGTTAATCAAGGGCATTGTCATCCAAAAATTATTGATGCATTAACTAATCAAGCTAGAACTTTAACGCTTACATCAAGAGCTTTTTATAATGACATGCTTGGCCCTTATGAAGAGTATATGTCTAACTATTTTGGTTATGACAAAGTGTTGCCAATGAACTCAGGTGTGGAGGCAGTAGAGACTGCTTTAAAGCTTTGCAGAAAATGGGCTTATCAGAAAAAAGGCATCCCTCAAAATCAAGCAAAGATAATTTTTGCTACAGGAAACTTTCATGGAAGAACATTGGGAGTAATATCTGCTTCTCAAGACCCAGTAGCCAAAAATGATTTTGGTCCATATTTACCTGGAATAGAAATAGTAGAATATAATAACTTAGCTGACCTTCAAGCTAAAATTACAGATAAAAATGTAGCAGGTATTATTCTTGAACCAATACAAGGAGAAGCTGGTGTATTTGTTCCTGATTATGATTATTTGCTAGGAGTTAAAAGACTATGTAAAGAAAACAACGTATTATTTATTGCGGATGAGGTCCAAACAGGAATTGCTAGAACGGGTAAGTTGTTAGCAATATGTGGAAATTGTAAATGTGAGAAAATATGTGAGAATAAATATGATCTACGAGCAGATATAGTCGTATTGGGTAAAGCACTTAGTGGAGGGGTCTTTCCCGTATCAGCTGTATTAGCAGATGACGAAATAATGATGTGTATTAAGCCAGGAGAACATGGATCTACCTTTGGAGGTAATCCAATTTCTTGTGCAGTTGCCATGGCAGCTTTAGATGTTGTTAGAGATGAAAAATTAGCAGAAAATTCTGAAAAATTAGGTAAAATATTCAGAGAAAGGATGCAGAAGTTAGTAGATAATTCAGATTTAGCTTTATTGGTTAGAGGTAAAGGCCTACTTAATGCTGTCATAATAAACGATACTGAAGACAGTGATACTGCTTGGAGGATCTGTCTGGCATTGAGAGACAATGGGCTCCTTGCTAAGCCTACACATGGCAATATTATTAGATTTGCCCCACCTTTGGTGATGACTGAAGATCAAATTCACGAATGCTGTGACATTATAGAGCGAACCATTTTAGAATTTAAAAAATAGAATTTTGATTTCATGTTGTAAAATGTGAGATTCGATATTTTATATATTCATATTAAGGTATTTAGATATTTAATGCTAAAAGCTAAACAATTTGGTATTTGTAACCAAATTATGTATCTTTGTGCCGAAATTTAAAGAAATGTTTGATTTCATATATAATCAAACTTAAGTTATTAAAGAATAACTAATTAGGAACACCTATTATAGAGGTGAATTTTTATAACGGATTTGCGGGTATATTGTCAATATGGACAGGTGATATCTTAATGATCCACTTAATACATATTATGACATTTGCAGATTACGGTTTTGAACCTTCAATCATGAAGGCTATAAGCGAATTGGGTTTTGAAACACCAACACCTATTCAAGAATTAACATTTCAACACTTTAGTGAAAACGAGACAGACTTAATTGGTCTAGCTCAAACTGGTACAGGAAAAACTGCTGCTTTTAGTTTGCCAATATTGCAAACAGCAGAGGTGGATAACCCAAATGTACAAGCTATTATTTTATCCCCAACTAGAGAACTGTGCAATCAAATTGCCAACGATATTGCTTCATATTCTAAGCACATGGTTGGAATCAATTGTTTGGCAGTATATGGTGGTGCCAATATCATGACTCAAATCAAACAACTAAGGGACGGAGTTACGATCGTAGTAGGTACTCCTGGTCGTACACTTGATTTAATTAAACGTAAAAAACTAAAACTAGAAAATATTAATTGGCTTGTATTTGATGAGGCTGATGAGATGTTATCTATGGGTTTTAAGGACGATTTAGATGCGATCTTAGAAGCTTGCCCTAAAGAAAGAAAAACACTTTTGTTTTCTGCTACCATGCCTAAGGAAATCCAAGAGATTGGCATGAATTACATGAATAATCCAGCTAGATTATCGGCAGGAAGTGGAGCAAACGTAAGTGCTGTAAATATTATCCATAAGTATTATATGGTTGGTGCAAGAGATAGATATACTGCTCTAAAAAGGCTGGCTGATGTCAATCCAGATATCTATGCGATTATCTTTTGTAGAACCAAATTGGGAACTCAAGAAGTAGCTGATAAATTGGGAGAAGATGGCTATAATGCAGATGCGCTGCATGGTGATATGTCTCAAGCTCAGCGAGATTTTGTAATGGCTAGGTTTAGAAAAAAACAAATTCAGATGCTTGTTGCTACAGATGTAGCAGCTAGAGGGATAGATGTCGAGGACCTTACCCATGTAATACATTATCAGTTGCCTGATGAAAATGAAATATACATTCACAGAAGCGGTAGAACAGGTAGAGCAGGAAAAGAAGGAGAATCTCTCTCAATAATACATAGTAGGGAGTCAAGAAAGATCAGAGACATTGAAAGAACAATCAAAAAAGAAATCGAATTAGCTAAAGTTCCAACCGGTGATGTGATTTGTGAAGCTCAGCTTTACCATTTAGTAAAGAAAGTACACGACGTAGATGTCAATGAACAAGAGATTGAACCATACTTAACCAAAATAAATGAAGAATTAGCTGATTTAAGTAGAGAAGACTTAATCAAAAGGTTCATCAGTGTAGAATTCAATCGATTTTTAGATTACTACAATAATGCAAGAGATATTAATGTAGAACCTGGTTCTAGAGATAGAGAGAGAAAAGAGAGGACTGACCGAGGCGAAAGAGGTGGTACTAGTGGACCTAGTAATATGACTAAGATGGTCATCAACCATGGTAGAAAATCTGGCTTGACTCCACCATTGTTGATTAGCTTTTTAAATGAAATGATGGAAGGTACTTCTTTCGATATTGGTAAAATTGATATCAATGCAGGAAATAGTACTTTTTGGGTTGATAAGCATGTAACTAAAGACTTGGAAAAGGCTGTCAAAAAATCTTCACATACAGGAGTGGCTGTATTTGAAGATAAAGATCAAACCGATGATGGAGGATTTACGGTGTCAAGAAGAGATGATCGAGGTGGCGGCGGTAGATCTGGTGGAGGAAGGTCTAGAGGTGGAAGTAATCACCGTAAAGGTGGAGGCTCTGGAGGCGGAGGAGGCCGAAGAGATAGTGGTGGCTCAGGCGGAGGAGGCCGAAGAAAGAGATATTAATTATTTGTAAAAAGGGACATTTTGTCCCTTTTTTTATTTAAAATTAAAAATGTTTTACATTTACAAACAAAGCCTGATCCTATGAAAATTCAATTAACCTCTACTTTTTTAATTCTCTTTCTTTTTAGTTTAAATGTTTCTTGCCAAGGTCTTAAACTGTATAGTGGTAATAAAGAAGCAATCATATAACCAAATCAGAAATTATCAATAAATTTAGGTGATTTTAAAAGAGATAGTTTCCTCCATACAAGTCATTTAGGATATGTTTTAGAACAAAGTAAGGACAGTCTGAAAATCAAATATGAAAGGTACAGGCATATATACTGAGATATAGATGGTAAGCATACAAATTCTATAGTTTTAAAAAATGATGCTGAAACATGGATTCCAAAAGATGGTATTTGGTCAATCAGTTTATATCTTGACCATAAATCATATAAAAGTAATAGTAAAAAATCATTGATTGGAGGCTTATTAATTTGTGGAGGCTTAGGTACCTTAGTCAGCACATTATTAGTGAAGGATAAAACTGATCAAAGAAACTTATTAATTGCATCTGGAGGGCAACTTGTTATTTGGAGTATTATGTTCAGTACAAATAAGCCGCCTAATGCTTATTATTTTAAGGAATATAAAAGAAAAAAAAGATGGCATTTTGAAGATAAAAGACTTTTGTTTGAGTAAGCCCTTATCTTTAATAACTTAATAGATATTTATTTTTTATGTTATCGTTAGACTTTTAATTTCAAACTTTTAAACTTAAATTTGGGCTTAGAAATCGAAATTAGATGAAGCCACCTAAAATACTGATCACTGGAGCAAATGGTCAGATTGGAAATGTACTAACCATAGCTTTGAGAGAAAAGTATGGAAAAAATCAAGTATTAGCCACTGACATTCAAAAACTTACTCATGAAAATGAGCCATATGAATTTTTGGACATACTCAATACTCAAAGGCTTGAAGAAATAATACATGAACATAAGATCACTCAGATATATCATTTGGCAGCATTACTGTCAGCAAGCGGGGAATACAATCCATTAAAAACGTGGAATATTAACCTAAATGGACTGATGAGTATTATGGAATTGGCAATTAAGAATAAAATAGATCAGGTCTTTTTTCCAAGTACAATTGGCGTTTTTGGTAAGACTACGCCAAAGGTCAACACTCCTCAACATACCTCTATCGAGCCTGAGACGGTGTATGGCATTACAAAGGTGACTGGAGAATTACTTGCCAATTATTACCATAAAAGATATGACTTAGACATTAGATCTATAAGATATCCTGGCATTATCTCATACCAGTCACTACCTGTTGGTGGTACAACGGATTATGCTGTTGAGATCTATTATCATGCTAAGAAATACAAGAAATATGAGTGCTTCTTAAAAGCGGATACCATGTTGCCAATGATGTACATGCCTGATGCAGTAAAAGCTACTCTTAATTTAATGGAAGCTGATCCAAGAGACGTGAAAGTAAGGACCAGTTACAACCTTTCGGCGATTAGTTTTACACCTGCTCAGATCGCAGCAGAAATTAAAAAACATATTCCAGAATTCGAAATCACCTATAAACCTGATTTTAGACAAGCAATTGCAGAATCTTGGACCGGAAGTATAGATGATAGTTCCGCAAGGGCAGATTGGGGTTGGAGCCATGACTATGATATAGCCAGGATGACTGTCGAAATGTTGGAAAATGTAGATGTCAATATGATTGATTAATCGCGGTTTGAAATTTAATAACGAGACTTAGAAAAACAAGTAAATACAATGAAAGCACAGATATTTAAAGACATACAAAAGGAGCTTGACGAATTAAAGTCACAAGGCTTATATAAAGAAGAAAGAATAATCACTACACCCCAAGCAGCCGAGATATATACCACGGCAGGCAAAGAAGTTTTAAATTTTTGTGCCAACAACTACCTAGGATTGTCATCACATCCTGATGTCATCAAAGCTGGGAAAGACTCTATTGACAGCCATGGGTTTGGTATGTCTTCAGTACGTTTTATTTGTGGGACACAAGATATTCATAAAGAGTTAGAAGCTAAAATTGCAGAGTTTGTAGGATGTGAGGATGCCATTTTGTATGCAGCAGCGTTTGATGCAAATGGTGGACTATTTGAACCATTACTTGGAGCCGAAGATGCTATAATAAGTGATACTTTAAATCATGCATCTATTATTGATGGTATACGATTGTGTAAAGCTCAAAGATATCGTTTTATAAGTAACGACATGGCGGATCTAAGAGTGCAGTTAGATCAAGCAAAAGAAAATGGAGCAAGAAGGATCATAATAGCTACAGATGGAGTGTTTTCTATGGATGGTGTTATTGCTCAGATAGATAAGATCTGTGACCTCGCAGAAGAATATGGAGCATTAACCATGGTTGACGATTGCCATGCAACTGGTTTTACAGGTAAAACAGGAAGAGGAAGTGCAGAACATTGTGGCGCATTTGGTAGGGTAGACATCATCACAGGCACCTTCGGTAAAGCTCTAGGAGGAGCATCAGGAGGATTTACAGCTGCCAGAAGAGAAATAGTTGAGATTCTAAGACAAAAGTCGAGACCATACTTATTTTCAAATACACTGGCACCATCTATCGTTGGAGCCTCAATCAAAGTAATTGACCTATTGACAGCTTCTACAACACTGAGAGATAAGCTTGAAGTCAATACAAAATTATTTAGATCAAGAATGACAGAAGCTGGTTTTGACATCGTCCCTGGTACTCACCCTATCACACCTGTGATGCTATATGATGCACCATTATCCCAAAAGTTTGCTAACCGACTGTTAGAGGAGGGTATTTATGTGATAGGCTTTTTCTTCCCAGTAGTACCAAAAGGTAAGGCTAGAATCCGTGTTCAAATATCAGCAGGTCATGAGACGCATCATATCAATAAAGCAGTTGATGCTTTCATAAAGGTTGGTAAGGAATTGGGGGTGATAAAATAAAGCCATTTAGGAAAGTTTTAAGCTTTTTAAACTTACTTTTTTATGCAATGATATTGCTATGAAATAGGTATGCATTTATCTCTATGATTTGTTTCTGATGCATGCTACCAAGACAAATCCTTAGTATTACATATCAAATAGTATATATTCTCAAATTTGATTTATATTAGTGGCATCTTATTGTTTATTCGACTTTTAGCAATCACTATGAAATACATATTATCATTCTTAGTTTTATTATTTTCGCTTAGTTCGTTTGCTCAAAAGCGGATTACCGATGTAAATTCGACCCGTTCATCGGTATATTCATACATTGATGAAAATGATGATGAAGTGTATATTATTGATATTACTTCTTTAGGCAATGTAACAATTAGAGTAATTGATGCGGAAGGAGAGCCTAAATTTTATAAGACTAAAAATTTTGACTTAAAGTCAAGAATCACAAAATTTTATAAAACAAGTGGTGTCGCTTTAATGATTTATAAGAATAAGATAATTAAATACCATTATAAATCAGGACAGGCGTTTGAAATAGATCTACCCGAAAACTTTTTATTATCCCAATATATCAATGATTATCAAATTTTAGATGATGGAATTTTAGTAAAAGTAAAAGATAATAGTACCTCCAATCAATTTTGGGAGTTTCTTAAAAACGATGGGAGTATTCAGTCTTTAGAAAATGAAATATTTTTAATAAAATCGAATAATCAATACGCTTTATTTAAAGTCGGAAATAGAATTAAAGTATTTGATTTGAAAATAGGTAAAACGTCAGAAATTTCTGTTTTTGGGATAAACACTACTGTTCATAGTATATTATCAAATAACAAATTTTTCTTTGTCAATCAAAATCTTGGAGTTTCTGTTATCGATCTAAGTGATTCAATTCTTAATGAAACGATTTTAGATATACCACCACTTCTTGGCAATCATATTGCATTTTTTGAATCTAAAGATCAGGTGATGGTTACAGGTTTAATGGGTAAATTTCATGGATATGTTTTAGATGAGCAATCCTTAAATGTAATTCAGAATTTTTCTTTTGACATTAAGGTGCCTCTAAATGCTGACTATAAAGTGTATTATGATGATTCAATGTTTTACTTAGAGAATCTAGGCATTGTATATATTTACAATACTAGTACAGATTCTCTTAAGATTATTGATAGTATAAATAAGGATAATGATTTTTTATTTTTAGAAAATGGGTATATATTAATTGACAATTCAGGTTTTATTGAATGTCATATTCCCAAAATAGACTCTACTTATGAAGTCAATTTCCCTATGGATCATGAACATTTATCTGGTACTATAGGTCATAATGATTTGATCATAGGAGCAAGTTTCAACTCAGATCTAGAAAAAAAATACTTTTCAAGTAAAGTCAAAACTGATAAATCCTATTTTTTTAAACCTAATTATGATTTTAACATGGGTCTATATAAATTTGGAATGAGAATGTTGTCAGTAGGGAATGATTTAGTGGTATTTACCAATAATAAATTATATGCAATATTTGAGAATTCTTATATTTTAGTCGGGGAAGACATTTCTTCTATTAGAGTTGATGACGGGGTTTTATATTGCATAAAAAGTAATGGAGCATTTACAGAATTGTATAAGTTTATAAATGGTCAACTTATATTGATTATGAACTTACATCAAACTTTTGAAATTGCTTCTTTTAAAGAAATAACCCATGGTATTATCTTTAACGATATAAAACAAAATTTATATTATTATAATTTTGAACAAGACCAAATAACACTTCTTACTGAATTAATAAGTTTTCCTAGTTTTAATAATTCAATTTATAGCCATGAAGGTAATGTGTTTAGTTGGCAAACATATGTATTTAGTATATCTGATCAAGGTGAATTTAAGCATTTTTCTAATATTGATTGCAAAAGTTGTTCAGGTGTAAAATTTGAGAATGCTCATTTTATAGTAAATCAATATTCAAATACTCCAATTTATAGTTTAGTAAATGGAGAGTTTGAAAAGTCACCCTTAAATAGTATTTTTGAAAGTGGAGGAAATGTCGTTGGAATTATAAATCTTGGGAATAAGTTATTGATTAATTATCATGTTAATGATTCAACTACTGTTTATCAACTGGATTCGAATGGTTTAATTGTAATATTTTCTTTTTCTGAACTTCTAAATATGACATTTCAAAATGAAGACTTATTTGTATATAGCAATTTAGAAATTGGATATGTTATCAGAAAAATGGATATGAAAAAAATCAAGATTGATGACTTTTCTGGTAGTATATTAGATGTTTTTCAAAATGAAGATAATGTCTTTATGTTGATGTTAAATTATGAAGCATCCCTTTTTACAGTTAACTTAACTAAATTTAACCCTAATTTTACAAATGGAGAAGAGGTATTTCAATCAACTTACAAAAACTCTATTTATAGAAATAAGCACTTTTTTTATATTGACTCTTTGTATGTTGCCTTAGAAGATAAATTGTACAATGTTAATAATCTAAACATAGATGAAATTGAAGAAATCATCTTATTAAATGAAAATGATGCATTTGTTGAACACAAAGGCTTACATTATTATATAGGGTTCGAAGATAAAACAGGATACCAAGTATATCTATTTGAAGGGGAGAAGACCTCAGACATTTATGACAATATTTATAAGAATAAACAAAACATATCAGTCTATCCAAATCCAACTTCAACCACAATAACTCTTAAACTTTATAATTCCATTACCCCATGCAAATATGAAATTTACAACAACATTGGCTTGAAGTGCCTAAATGGATACACTAAGCCAAATGAAACCATCGATGTTAATAATCTCCACTCTGGCATATATTATCTAATTATTCAAGACGGTAAGAAGTCGAATAGGGCAAAATTCATCAAAATGTAATAGTTTGAGGTAAATTATAATTCGTATTCTGAGATTAATATATTTTGATAGATATTGTTGACCTTACCGACACTTGTTGTGGTTTAGTAGGTTGTATCTTTTTCTTTGGTTGATTTATATTGAATAAAGTTCTATTTTAATGCACTATATCAATCAAATTCCAATTGCCTAATTTAACCTATTATAAAACTATGAAAAGTATCCTCTGTTTTTTATCACTCATTTTAAGTTTGAACCTCACCTCACAAGAGGTATTGTCAGACATCTATTCTAATAAATCAGAATCTGTTTTTAAAATTGTTGAATTCAACCATAATACTCACTATGTTAGATTTGATATTAATGGTGTGATTTCCATTTATAAGTTTGATGAAAAACAAGCAAGCTATACTCGTATCAACAGGATTGATATGAAATTGGTTTTCGATAAACCGGCAATACTATTACATGAACACATAGCCTATATTTACAATGATCAACTGGTATGGAAGATCAACTTGATCAACAGTCAAATTAGTAAAATTGAATTGGATAATTGCTTTGCAAGAATAGGTTCTCTTATCAATATAGGTGCAACAGTAGATGAAGTAATGTTAACAGTTGAGAACTTTTGTTTAAAAAAGAATGAAACGCTCATAATTAAGTTTGAAAATGAACATATTCATAGATTTACATCTCAATTTACACCAATATTTAGAATAGGTGATAGGCTGTTTCTAACTTTAAAAAATTCCTTAATCCCTAGTAAGATTTCTCAATTAACTGTTTATGATTCGGCAAACGAAGATTTCACTAATGAAACTCTAAATTTTTATACAAATACAGACCCTGTTTCTGACGGTGAATTTATTTATTATATCGACCCACTGAAAGAAGTTAGTAAGAAGCCTCTGAACAATTTAAATGCCGATAAAGAATTGATTGATGTTAAACTTAGAAGTGATGATGTTTTTCTAAAGCTAAAAGATGACTTTTTAATAATTGAAAATTTAGATGGTTCTAATTT
>JBBKVK010000163.1:0-6669 GCA_037968395.1 Saprospiraceae bacterium
TTTAACAATTTTTAACTCAAATATAAAATAGAAATTGATATGAAATCTATACTATCTACTCTGCTCATTGTATTTTCTCTCAGTTTCTCTTTTGGTCAACAATCAACTACGGCCAAACAAGAAATAGATAATTATTTGTCATCTAAAGGAGACATTCATCTTAATTACGAAATCATTACTGATAATTATGATAAGAATTCTGGATTATGGAAGATACAAGCTCTCCAATTAATAAATGGAGTAAAATATAACGAGGGAATACTGCTAATCTCAAAAGGATTTTATTCTAAGAATCATGTAATAGATGATTTTATCCGGAAGATACCTTCAAGTTCATCGCCTTCTATTACTCCTAAAATTGCGGTTGAAAAGACATTAGCGTATCACAATGTACCTTTGACTTCAAAATTAGAGAGCAATTTTAATTCAAGGGACAACAGCCAAGAATTTCAATTTGATAAACTATCAAGTACGTCTTCAGACATTAATGCAAGGTTGTTATATATTAAAGATGACAAAAATGGTGAAGTCAGATTAACTTGGCAAACAAGGTTTCATACTTTAGACCAACAAAATTTTTGGGTAACATATATTGATCCTATTTCGGGACGGATAATTAAAGCTGTAGATTTAGTCGTTCATTGTGATTTTGGGGGTGGACTTGTTTACGATGCATCTCCCTCCGAACAAAAAGTACTTGATGAGGAACACAAGCAGTTTCATATAAAACATGCAGTACCTCATAATATACTTAAACGTGATGTGCACCAACATTCAGAAAACTGTAGTCATGAAGCGGCTGCAATGGTTGCTACTACAAATAGTTATCTAGTATTGGATATGCCTGCTGAAGCACCGAATGATACACTTGGCACAGTTTATACTCAGACTACTGTAGTGACAGCTGGTGATCCTATTGCATCACCTTATGGTTGGACTAGTAATGATAATGTTACTCAAAACACACATTCTAAAGGAAATAATGTATGGGCATTTCACGATCCTTCCGTAGGACCGTTAGGTGGAGCTCCTAATCCTGTTACGGGTGCAAAGAATACTGATATTGATCCCATGACAATGGACCAAGAATTTATATATCCTTGGGATTTGACCAAGGAACCAGAATATTCAACTGTGGATCCAAACAATCAATTTCCAAACAGAAATGCTGCCATTGTAAATCTTTTTTATTGGAACAACATAATTCATGATGTATTTTATCATTTCGGGTTTACCGAAGCAGGAAGAAATTTCCAATTTGATAATATGTCAAAGGGAGGAGTGGGAAATGATGAAGTATTAGCACAAGCACAAGATGGTGGCGGCACGAATAATGCTAATTTTTTAACACTAGCAGATGGAGCCAATGGGCAAATGCAAATGTATCTTTGGACTTCTTCAAGTTTGGATTCTATAGTTCAAATAACATCTGTTAGTTTACCAACATCGGTTAAAGACGGCGACAAATTTGCATCTGTTCAGGGAGCTTTATATAGTTCAGCAGCTCCTATAAACTTGAATACAAATCCAGTCATTGACAAAGAATATGTACTTGTAAACGATGGATGTGGCAGTCCTAAAGGGTGTGGAGCTGGAAGTGGCGTTGGTTTGCCACCTTGTAATACGGTAACTAACAAGATAGTTTTAATAGACAGAGGTATCTGTTCATTTGTAGAAAAAGTACATGGTGCTCAGTTGGGAGGAGCTGCAGGAGTGATTGTCATGAATAATGACGCTTCAAATCCTGATGCGATCCTTTCGATGGGAGGGAGTGACGCGACCGTTAATACCATAACAATTCCATCTGTAATGGTATCGTATAATAGCGGTTTATTACTTAAGCAAGCTATGGCAAGCGGTGCAATTATAATTGGATCGCTAATTCAAGAAAATCCACCTACACCGAAAAGAGATGGAGACTTTGACAATGGCATCATAGCTCATGAATATGGTCATGGGATCACTTCTAGATTCTCTCCTCAGACTGCAACAGGTGGATCTCTTAGTGGGAGTGAACAAGGAGGAGAAGGATGGGCAGATTACATAGCATTATATCTTACAACTACGATAAGTGATTTAGAAACAGGTGTTCCTGCACACCCAAGTGGTAAATTGCCTGCTCGTGGTATCGGGACATATGTCCAGTATGACCAAATTACAGGAGCTGGTATCAGACCAAGAAAATATAGCATAGATGAATCTATAAATGAATATACATTTACTGGTGAAACAAATGGTGGTTTTGGTATTACAAATGCTGCCGAAATTACTATTCCTCATGGTGTAGGTTTTATTTGGTGCACTATGTTGTATGAATTTACTCAGCTATTAATTGACGAGTATGGTTTTACAGATGATAAATATTATTATCCGCCATCCACAGGAAATTTAATGGCAGATACTGCTGATATTTATGCGAACAATGGTGGTAATAATTTAGCTTTAAAACTAATCCTGGAAGGGATTGCTAATCAAGCTTCTTCTCCATCTTTTACTGATATGAGAGATGGTATTCTAACTGCAGATACATTACTTTATGGAGGTATTCATTCTTGTGTTTTGTGGGAAGCATTCGCCAAAAGAGGGCTAGGAGTAAATGCCGTAAACCTTTCTAATAAACATGGAGATGAACAAGATGGTTATGCTACACCTTGTGACTCCTCACAAATATTTTTTGATATAGATAAGACTGCAGTTAGTCAAGCTACTAATAGAAGTGTCATAACATATACAATTGAAGTTGCTAATACCACCATTGGTAATTCTACTGCTTATGCTGTAGATGTAATTGATGTCATGCCACCTAATTCCACATTTATAGATGCTGGTGGAGCACCATATGTAGTATCAAATGATAGTGTCATTTATACAATAGATAGTATTCTTGCACAAGAAACGAAAGCATTGACTCTTAAATTATTTATTAATTTACCAGAAGCGACTAACATTTTATCAACTTTTGATTTTGAAAGCGGAGAGCAAGGCTGGACGCCACTCACAGGAGGCTTTAATTCTTTTGAATATATTGATGATGATGCTGCAAATTCACATTCTGGAACAGCTCATTTCTTTACGCCGAACCTTGGTCTGACAGGAGCTAATACTATGTTAACGAGCCCTACCCTTGATACTTCAATAGTCGGCAAGCAAATTAGGTTTTGGCATAAATTTGACACTGATGCGGGTTATGATGGTGGTTTTCTAGAAACTACTGCTGATGGAGCAACTTGGACAAGATTACCTGTTCAACTTAATGGCTATAATGGAGCTTTAAGTTCAACATATAATCCAGCCAATGCTGGAAGTGCCTACACTGGGACAGTTGTAGGTTATATTGAATCAGCAGCCTCACTTCCAAATGATGCCATTCAAGTTAGATTTGTCTTTTCAGAAGATGCCGGTAGTGGCGGAGGAGATGGATGGTGGATTGACGATATACTAATTGTGAGTTCAGCAAAAGAAGTGATTAATACTGCTTATGTTACTGATCCAATAATGAGTGGAGGCAGAGTCCATTCAAATGGGGCAACAACACTTATTGTTACTGAATTACCCGATAACCCCTGTCGAAATGTTAATACTTTAAATGATGCAGGTGTAGGATCATTGCCTTTTGCTATAGGTTGTGCAACTGAAGGAGACACCATTTATTTTGATACTTCTATCCACGGGGACACTATCGTATTAGCAGCAAATCAAGCATTGGTGAATAAGAGTTTGGTGATAGAAAGTGAAGTAATGGATAATATTACTGTTCAAGGCACAAGTGTTGGAGAAACCTTCAAAATAATAGCAGACAAAGATGTTGTTATTAGAGGACTCAAGATTATTGGGGGTAATGCATCTGAAGGAAATACAATCTATAATTCTGGGAATCTTATCTTAGAAAATGTAACGATAATAGAAAGTGGTGTTGGATCTTCGATTTATATATTAACTGGAGGCCAATTAACCATCAAGAGCACGACAGTTACAAAAGAATAATACAAAGATAGAGTCGGAATGGGTTTAATAAATAACTCATTCCGACTCATTTTTTAAGGTCTAATATGACTACTAAGTTTTTTCTTGAAGTTTGTAACTTCAGACCTATATTAATCCAAAGACCGCTCCCTATCAAACTACTTTTTTAATAATCTGCTAATTTACTAGATTACAGATATAACAAATCTGATTATTTTTAAACAGACATTTGTGTTATTACGTATTCGGATATAAGACACAGGTTTAAAAATAGATCAGGCAAGATATTAAAATATACCTCCTATTTTTCTTCTAGTTGCTTTATCCTTTTTGTTAGGTTAGCGATCATCTCTTGTTGCTCTTGAATGGATTTTATTAGCACTGGAATTAGATCAGAATAATATACACCCATTCTTTCTAATTCAACATTCACTTGCTTCGCATTTTCACTTTCATCTTCCGCTCGCCAGTCATGGGTTTTTACTACTTCTGGAATGACTTGCAACAATTCTTGAGCTACGAGTCCTATTTTAGTTTCTTGATGAGGATTGTGTTTCCAATCGAAGCTCACTGGATGGAGTTGCAATACTTCTTTTAGACCGTAAGACAAATCTTGAATATTTTTTTTATCTCTACTATCAGAGGTATTGATAGTTCCATTTGTTGCATATATATCGTCCCAACGATACGTACTCGTGCCTATATCATAGGTGTTATTTGTAGATGGCCTTAGGTCTCCACCAACTTCAATTTCACTTGATCCACCATCGTCAAAATACTCGATCGATGCCAGTCGAATTCTTCCATTTACTTGAAGTTGATCAGATGGGCTGGTTGTTCCTATCCCAATATTTCCGTTTTTGAGAACAGTCATGGCATTTGCTGTAGTGCTCGGTCCTGTTCCAACACCAATTTCAAAAATGGGATCTGTAGCGACCCATGAAGCAGGATCTCCACCTCCAATATTATACCGACCTACAGCCATACTCGCATAAGACTGTGCCTTAACTGCATTCCCTATAGCAACAGAATATATTGCTTGAGCTTCTGCAAAATATCCAGCAGCAAAAGTATAGTTTTCTTCTGCATCTGTAGAATACCCAAGAGCCGTAGACCCTAGTCCGAAAGCATCTGTATTAAATCCCATTGCCGTAGAATATTGCCCATCTGCATTACTAAAGAATCCTGATGCAAATGCATAACTATTAGTGGCTTCTGTATCTCTTCCAGTCGCTGTTGCTCCAAAACCTTGCGCCCTAGTATTATACCCAGAAGCAAAGGAATACAATCCAATACTATCTCTATTCCAATATGTGCTTGCTGCACCTGTAGCAACTGTACCGACTCTGAAGGCATGTAAATCTGGTAAAAACATAAGTTTATCTCCAGAGCCCAGAGTATCTGTTCCAAAAAGAATCCTTTGACCATTACCCACGTGCAGTGTTGTCTTAGGAGAAATACCTACACCAATACCAACCTGTCCGTCTCCCGTTATTGTCATGACATCACCTCCTGTACCATTCCAAAAATTTAATCTATCATTTTTATGATTCGATGCTATATAAGCTGCTATTGTCCAATAATTTGTTCCATTATTATTTTTAAAATTTATTCTAGAATAATCATTCCCATTTTCATGCAACTGAATATGAGGATCACTCAAGGAGCTATTATGGAATATTTCAAATTTCCCGTTTGGCATAGATGTCCCTATCGCTACATCTCCATTATCAAATATCGACCCATTGATTAAAGTTGAAGCATTCCATTTTGGAAGAAAATTGGTAGTCAATGTCCCTATTTTGGGATCAATTTCAACAGCTAATGCCGAATTCCACATATCTGAATTACCACCTGAGGCTGTTATCACTCCATCGACATCTAAAGCGGTAGAAGGATTACTCTTCCCAACTCCAACATTACCCCTCCATACTGATATAGCAGTTAAAGTATCTATTTGCGAACTGACATATGTTCTAAAACGAAAATCAAAATTTGAATTTGCATCTGCTCTTCCTAATGGATACGGATTGATTGTAGAAATTCCACTCCAAGTCCTCGGTGCCGATGGAACTTCAATTCGAAAAGTATAAACTCCACCAGAAATTACTGGTGCAAAATCATCTAAAAAGCAAGTCTTCCAATCCAAAGGATCCTGCGTTATATAACTACCACCTCCAATTAAAGCTCCACTAATTCCTTCACCCTCAAATACCGAAACTGTTACTTCGGAAGATGTAACTGCATCTATGGGACCTCTTGTGTATAAATCAATCCTTGTAAGCCAACCATTTGCACCTGCTGTAAAAGATTGCCATAAGCTGGCACCATTAAAGATAATGTCATTGGTCGTTGAAGATTGATCTAATACCTCTGATGGTGTAAATTCACTCATCACTTCTAGCTCTCCTCTTGGGGTTTCTGTACCAATACCGACACCGCCTATTTGGGCAAGCAAGCTAGTACAACTTGATAATATCAATAATGTAACTATTTTAATTTGGTTGGTCATAATATTAGATTAATTAAGGTTAATTGAAGACTTAAATGTAAATACTTGAATACACAAAAAATGCAACAGAGGCAAATCAGAAAAATCAAACAGTATTATATTTGGTATAAAATTACATAACAATACAAATAAAAAAGAATTTCTAAAATATTATTATTATCTTATCACTAAAAAGAAATACTCAATACATGATG
>JBBKVK010000164.1:0-38954 GCA_037968395.1 Saprospiraceae bacterium
CAACGGTATGCGAAGGCACCTCTGTTGATTTGGTCGCAAATAGCGCCAATGCAGCATCCTATTTATGGAGTGCCAATGCGGGTAATGCTACTTCTTCTGTAGCTACGGTGTTTCCAACACCTCCATCTACAGCATACGGAGTTACAGTAACCAGTAATGATGGATGTACAGCATCTGCCACAATTAGTATAAATGCGATCGCTAGGCCAACCCTTAATTTAAATGGTCCAGATTCTATTTGTATAGGATCAACCACACAAATGGATGCGTCTGCAGCAGGCAATTGGACGGCGTTAAATCCAACCATTGCATCCATAAATTCTGCTGGGGTAATTACAGGCCTTAGTGCAGGAACGGCACAATTTATATTTACTCAAAGTTCAACAAACTGTCAATCAGATACCTCTGCAGCAGTGGAAGTAAATCCGAAGCCAACGGTGCAATTAATAGGACCAAGTACTATATGTAAATCATCTACGACACAATTGTCACCCTCTAGTGGAGGAACATGGGTAAGTTCAGATCCAAGTCTAGCTACAGTAACAAATCAAGGATTAGTGACAGGAGTAAAAGCAGGTACAGCATATTTTACATTTACGGATATGAATACTGGGTGTAATTCAAATCCATCTACGACAGTTACAATTGAAAATGGCAATGGGGCTTCAATATCAGGTCCAATGGCACTTTGTGTAGGCAGTACTGGTCAATTAACAGCTTCACCACATAATGGAACTTGGATGAGCTTAAATACGTCTATTGCTACAGTAAGTAATTCTGGTGTGGTAACAGCAATATCAGAAGGGATAGTACAAATAGAATACAATCATAATTCTGGAAGTTGTAGTGTTGAGACGGTGCATACGATCACAGTAAACGATACCCCAAATGTAACATTCACATCTAGTAATGCTACATGTACAACTAATAATGGAAGCATCACGATGTCATTTACAAACCACCCTACGAGGACGCAAGTTAAATTGTCAATCAATGATGGAGTGACCTATACTACAGTCTCAGATGCCATAGGATCCTATACGTTTAATAATTTAGCCCTGGGTACATATAAATTACATGCAAAATGGTCAAATGATGACTGTAATGTAAATATTGGTCAAGTAGTATTGATAGATAATGATCCAGCACCACAAACAGTCATTACACATGCAGATGAAGCTTGTGGAACGTCGACAGGAGGCTCAATTTCTTTTGCCATTACAGACAATCCTTCGAGAACTCAGTTAAATATAAGTTTAGATGGAGGTGCAACATGGCCGTATACGACAGCAGACAATATTGGTACATACACTATTAACAACTTAGCACCAGCTACCTATAGTATTGCTACTAAATGGACAGATGACAGCTGTAGTAAAGTCGTTGGATCTGTCACCATATTAAGTGGCTATGCCAATGTTGGTTCAATTTCTCCAAGCGATACAATTTGTTATGGAGCTAGTAAAACGATAGTAGCTAGTGAAGGAAATAGTTATTTATGGTCCACGGGTTCCACAAATCCTAGCATAACTGTAAGCCCTAGTGGAACTCAATCATATTCGGTGACCATATCACAAACGAATGGTTGTTCTACTACTAAGTCAACTACGGTTATGGTTGTAGGACAAATGAATGTCAGTTTGAATTTTGTTGGAGGACTGTGTTTGACAGATACTTCTAAAATAACAGCGATCCATAATGGAGGACTTGCACCCTATACATATACTTGGGGCGGACCAAATGGTTCAGCGGGAACGACCAAAACAATTACTATTAATGAAGGAGGTAACTATTATGTGACTGTGACCGATAAGATTGGTTGTACGGCTACCACCTCAGGCTTTATCTATCAGAAGTATGAACCATTTATAGTTAATTTACAAACAACCGTATGCGAAGGCACCCCTGTTGATCTATCTGTAAATGCATCAAATGCGATTTCTTACCTATGGAGTCCAAATGCAGGAAGTGCAAATACCTCTTTTGTTACAGTAACTCCTACTCCTCCATCCTCTACGTATTATGTGACGGTCACAAATGATATAGGATGTGTAGCCATTGCAAATGCCAATATCAATGTACATGTAGCCCCTACTGTCTCCTTAAACGGAGATGATGAAATTTGTGTTGGAGCTACTACGCAGTTATCCCCAAGTGGAAATGGCTATTGGGCATCTACCAACCAAAGTGTAGCACAGGTAAATAACTCGGGACTGGTTACGGGAATAAGTGCAGGCAATGCGGATTTTTATTACACGGAGACCACGAATTATTGTACTTCTCTCAACCCGATTCCAATTACAGTATTGACAGATACCATCCAAGGATTTGTTGACAATGGAATGTGTATAGGAGATACGTTATATCTAAGTCCGAATACGGGAGGAGTATGGAATGCGATAAATACGACAGCATTTACAGTATCCGCAAGTGGAATGGTCATAGCGGTAGCAGAAGGGAATGGTAAGTTTCAATTTACTCCTACAGGTTCTGTATGTAAAAAAACAACAGTTGATGAAATAACAGTAAATCCAAAACCTACAACAAATATAGGCGGCGGATCAGACATATGCATTGGATCGACAACCTACATTACACCTTCATCTGGAGGGAATTGGACGTCTAACGATCCAAGTGTAGCGAGCATAGATCAATATGGAACGATAACAGGTATAGCAATAGGGACGGCAACATTTAACTATGTAAATGATGCAACTGGATGTATATCCGATGCATCTGAACCCGTAAATGTTAGTGACAATCCAATACCACTCCTTAACGGTCCAGATGAAATATGTGTAGGAGGTACGACTAGTCTTCTACCAAATTCAGGGGGAGTATGGCAAAGTACAAATACCAGTGTAGCTACAATAACATCAAACGGTGTCGTAAATGGAATATACCCAGGAGTTGCAAGATTTATTTTTATAGCAGATGGAGGTATATGTATCTCGGATACTTCTGACGCAGTTACGGTATCAACTAAACCTACCATTTTATTAAATGGAGACAATTCGATCTGTATTGGTGAAACTACATCCTTTTCACCTAGTACAGGAGGAACATGGTCGAGCAATGATAATAGTATTGCAACCATAAATAATAGTGGGGTTGTAACAGGTGTTTCGGCAGGAATTACAAATTTTGTTTATCAAAA
Organism: Saprospiraceae bacterium; assembly: GCA_037968395.1. Taxonomy (GTDB): domain Bacteria; phylum Bacteroidota; class Bacteroidia; order Chitinophagales; family Saprospiraceae; genus JADKBO01. The sequence continues at coordinate 3,158 of JBBKVK010000164.1, forward strand.
TACAACAACCAATTGTACTTCTGATCCGTCAACGAATATAACTGTTTACGGTAACCCAGTAATCACACTGACAGGAGTAGACTCTATTTGTATAGGGTCAGTAACAACGCTTTCACCAACATCTGGTGGGGTATGGACAAGTAGTAATAATTCAATTGCATTGATATCTTCATCAGGTATTGTAACGGGCATGAGTGCAGGAACAGCAACATTTTCGTTTAAAGACAACCAAAATGATTGTGCATCAAATCCTTCCATACCAATAACGATAGTACCAAGACCTACGGTAATGATAACTGGTCCTTCTGAAATTTGTCAAGGAAGTACAACCACTTTGTCTCCTGCATCAGGAGGTTATTGGACGAGTAATAATACGACAGTAGCGACTGTTTCTGAAACAGGAGTAGTTACTGGGATGAGCCAAGGAGTTGCAAGGTTTACTTTTGTCTCTGATTTTGGTTGTGTTTCTAATCAAACAGCACCCATCGTTATCCATGGCAAACCAAACCCTATATTTACAAGCACACCTTCGATTTGTATTGGGGCTAATATTAGTTTAATTCCGAATACAGGAGGTACTTGGACGAGTAGTAACCCTGCTATCGCCACCATCACAAATAGTGGAGTGGTCACAGGCCTAGCCGCAGGGGTTGCAACATTTACGTTTACAGATACAAATACTGGGTGTATTTCTAACCCATCTGGAGAATTAACGGTGAATGGTAAGCCAGCGATTTCAATACTTGCAGGGAGTAGATTATGTGTTGGAGCCAATATGTCTGTTTCTCCCACAGTTGGAGGAGTTTGGACTTCTAGTAACAATGTTGTTGCTTCCATTTCTAATAATGGATTAATAACAGGTAATTCAGCAGGGACTGTTACATTTCAATATCAAAATAGTTCCTCAGGTTGTGTTTCAGGTATGTCTAGTCCTGTAATAGTGGATCCTAAACCTGTACTAAGCATTAATGGACCAAATACTATTTGTTTGGGCGATAGCACACATATGTTGCCATCTACGGGAGGATCTTGGATTTCCAATAACCAAACTGTTGCTTCCATTAATAGTAATGGATTAATAGTAGGACTTAAAGGAGGTGTTGCTAAATTTAAATTTACATCCACACAAAATTGTGCTTCTGATCTAAGTAACCCAATCGTAGTAAATAGCATTCCATCAGTAGGTCTACTTGGGCCACAATTTATTTGTATAGAGGGTGTTACTAATGTATACCCATCAGTTGGAGGATTTTGGTCTTCTTCTAATCCGTCTATTGCATCAATTTCAAATGAAGGTCTAGTAATAGGACATGAAGTGGGTAAAGTGTATTTAACATACACAGATGCGATAACAGGGTGTAAGTCTGATGGAAACCTAGAAGTGAATATTTTAGCTCCACCAACTATTGCTTTGGAGGGAGATTCTGAAATTTGTATAGGATATACGACTAAAGTAACTGCCTCAAAAACAGGTTATTGGATTAGTTCTGATAGTAGAATTGCAAGTGTTACAAATAATGGAGTAATCACGGGCAAAGCACCCGGAGTAGTTGAGTTTTCATTTGTTGATGCGTTAAGCGGATGTGCGAATGATGGCAATAATATTGTAATTACAGTAGGGAAGTGTTTAAATCCTGACTTTAATGTTACTTTATTAAATACCGCAGTAGGAGGAGATCTAAGTACAAATGATTTGACCCCACAAAATGGATTGTATAATTCATTTGGAATTTTAAAATCAAAACCATCAGGAAGTATTTATACGTTAACTATTAATCCGGATGGCACCTATAATTTTATAGGGAGTAAAGTAGGTAAATACATATTTGATATACAAGTTTGTATCCCACCTATAGATTTTGGATGTCCAATGTCATTATTAGAAATTACAGTAATAGGAGATGTCCATTCATCAAATATTCCTATAAACAATTTAGAGTTTGTTACCACTTTTGCAAATGATAATACTAGCTTAGCAGGAGATAATGTAGCCTTTAATTCAATGTCAAACGATGCTTGTGTAAGTGGGCTAGGATGTAATTTAGGTGCAACAAATACGAGTATAATAACACCTACTGCCAATGGTACAAATACCTATATAGGATCAGGAGACTTCAGTTACACACCTGGAATTGGACATTTAGGTAAAGATGTAATGACATATAAAGTGTGTTCTGATATAGATCCAACCAATTGTTCAACATCGTCTACATACATTACCATAGCGAGTAAGACAGCTAATAATTCAATAGTAGCTCCAGATGATTTTAACTATACTTTATCAGGTACACCTGTAAGTGGCAATGCAAAAGATAACGATACTGATCCAGAAGGAGATATATTATCAGTTCAACCAATGGGATCCATTTCTTCACCAATTAATGTTAATGGAGGCAGCTATTACATTGATGCGAATGGCGACTATACATTCACACCTAACCAGTATTTTAACGGACCTACATCATTTGTATATACAGTTTGTGATGACAATGTAGCGTCGGTATGTATGGATGCTACAGTTCATCTCATTGTAATAGGAGATTTGACCTTAAGTGTCAAGGTCTACTTAGAAGGAGCCCTAATGAATAATGGAGGCATTAATTCATCTACAGGTAAACCATTGATGAGAGACAACCTTAGGATGAGTCCATTCAATGGTAAAAACTATATCCCACTAACAGATCCTTACACAACAGGCACAGGATTATTTGGGCATGGCGTAAAATCACATATGGGTCCAGGATTATTAAATGTAAACCAAACTATACAAGATTCTGCATCAGTATTTGGGGTGACGGGTGAAAATGCGATAGTAGATTGGGTATTTTTAGATTTAAGATCAAAAACAGATAAGACACTCTGTATAGCTACTAGATCTGCATTATTGCAAAGAGATGGCGATGTAGTAGAATTAGATGGAGTGAGTCCAGTCAGATTTAACGGAATAGGTGTTGATAGCTTCTATTTAGGCGTATCACATAGATCCCACTTAGGAGTAATGTCGGGACTAGTCTCTAATACAACATCTGTAGATTTTACAAATCAAAACACAGTGACTCATAATTTTGGTTTATATGCCAATACAGGATTTAATTATACAGGACTGACCTTTAATAAAAATGTAAAAACAGGATACAATGCACTTTGGGCGGGAGACTTTAACAGTAATGGTAAGGTAGGATTCGTAGGAGGAGATGATGACTCAAATGTAATTATTACAGATGTACTTTTATTTCCAGATAATATAGAACTTAAGGCAAATTATGATTTTGCTTACGGTTATTTTAATGGAGATTATGACATGAACTCTAAGGTTAAGTTTACCAACCCAAGTGATGATACCAATATGTTATTTACACAAGTATTATTATATGCTTTAAACCAAGCTTTTGCTTCCAACTTTGGCGCAATGATCCAACAAGTACCGCAAAGAAGCAACTAGTTAAGATTGAGTTAGTTAAAGAATGAAGCTCTGTAAATTTATTTTTGCAGAGCTTTTTCATTGGTTTTTAATTCTATTTATCTAAAATGAACTCCGAATTTGGAATTTAATTACCTATAATTATTCACTTTCAGCATGTGATTGTTTCTAATGTACAAAATGCAGCCAATTGTCAGATATAACTAGACTTTAGCGTATTTAACTAAACGGAATTAAGAATTAGATAGTTGCCATTAACCATTAACTATAATTCACCTTGTGGCAATTCATAGACATAAAAATGGCCTTATCCATCAATTGGATAAAGCCATTTTTACTAATAATTTGATTATTTAACTTTTTGATTAATTACCTCCAAGTATTAGTGGTAATCCACCGCTTCCGCTATCTCCAACTATTATTACTTTAGCGTTAGGAGATTTGGATAATTCTATTGTTGCTTCTATCCCTTTATCTTTTAGAATATTTGATGTCAAAGATGCATTTAATATCCTATTGGCATCAGCTTTTGCTTGAGCTTCAATGATTTTTCTTTCTGCCTCTTTTCTTTCTTTTATCAATCTAAATTCATATTGTAAAGCTTCTTGTTCCTCTTGCAATTTTTGCTCAATTGAGGCTTTAAGATTTGAAGGAAGTTCTACTGACCTTATCAATACAGCATCTAGCGTTAAATGTTTAGTTCCAATTGAGTTTCTAGTTTGTTCAAAAATTTCAATCTGGATTGCTTCCCTTTTGGTAGAATACAATTCTTCTGGTAAGTATTTACCAATTACTTCCCTTGTAGCTGATCTTATTTCTGGTTGAATGATTCTTGATATGTATTCAGGACCAATTTCATCATGAAGATCTCCTATTTTTGATGGTTCTGGTGAAAATCGATAGGTTAACTCTATACTGATGTTCAATCCATTTTTACTTAATACATCCATTTTTTCAAATTCTTCGTGAATTCTTACGTCATAGATATACATTTTGTTCCATGGTGCTACTACATGAAATCCTTGGGGATAGATATTTTCTTTATCTAATCCTCCACTAAATCTTTTAAAAAGTACTCCTTTTTCTCCAGGATCTATCGTCATAAAAGTTGTATTGGTCAATGCTATAAATAAAAATAATATCACTGCTCCAATAGCTAAGTATTTAGGAAATCCTTGGGTATTAAAATTAGGTGTTTTGTTGCCGAAAGCCATATTTGTATATTTTTTTGTTACGCAATATACAACAAACCTAACTACTAAATAGGTTCAAGTATTAGATATACAACCTTCTGGCAACGACCAAATGAGCCAAAATCAACTAAATTTTGAAAATTAGCTTATAATTTCAGGTATTTCCCTTTTAGTTTAATTAATTCACTTCTATCATAAACCCTTTACTATTACTACCAAATTCAGGAGCATAACTGCTTTGAATAGTTGCCAATCCAGAGCTGTATTTTCCTTTATGAACTATTCTTTGCCTTTGCTCAAATACATGTGTCCCTTTAGAAAGATTTTCAATAAAATAATTATCGGATAGATCTCTAATGCTATGATAATAAGACAATCCTCCCTTCCAATAGTACTTACTTAATGTAGAACTTGGTTCTACTCCTGCACCTCTCATGTCTTTGATGTCTATGTAATTCATATTCCTGTCAGAAACTATGATGATTCTACTTGCTAACTGGTCCCCTGGGTGCAAAGTACTTCCATCTTTGATAGGCACAAGTTCTTCTCCTTTACTAGAAGTGACTACCTTATATAGCTCTTTGGTGATCTTCAACGGTCCATTTGTATTGCCTTTGATATTAGAAACATCATCGAGGTATTGATAATAAACACCACCCCAAGTAATATGGTCAGATTTGTTATCAATTGTTATGTTTTTATTAGCAATTACTAGTTCATAGTTTTTATATGCTTTTTTAAGATATCCTGTGCCTTTTTCTGAGCTGGTATTCTCTGATATATTTTCACCTCCTACTGAGATAGAGACATTTTCCATTGACTTCAAGTCAGCTTGTTTTTTAGAACCCTTCTCTATAAGAGTGTAAACAGCAGATGCGGTAGCCTTATCGGTTTTCCAGTTATTGGTTTGCTTATTTTTGAGTAACCAAATTTTTAGCTCGTCAATTACATGAGCGTCTTCACCTATTTCTACTAGAAAATCGATAATAGCATCATGTCTTTCAATTGGCAATTCATTCCAAGTATAGCCATTTCCAGTATTCCAATATCTACCTAGGTCATCGCTGTAGAATGATCTTTCAAGCAAAGACTTTCTAATATCTTTATACGTACTATTGCCCAACCTATATAGATACTGACCCAACAAAGCTTGACTGTATACATCTAGATTGTTCCAATATTTAATAGATTGTTTTGTGTAGAAATCATAGGCAATTTGGCTAGATTTTTCAATTTTCTGATTTTCGAAATAAGACCTAATATTTAGATGATAGATGTCAAAATAAGAAGGCTGGTATTTATCCATATTAGACTTTTGAGTTATCAGCTTATTGTATCTTTCTAGACTTCTAGAATCTGAATAAGTCAAGGCTCTCGTAATCTCAGAGTTAAGCGCATCATTTGTAATTCCTATTTTGTTTAATTTGCCAAACGTCTCTAATACATAAAGAGTAATGTGCTCACTATCTCTTCCTCCTGGTATCCAAGTATATCCACCATTTGAAGTTTGCCTTTCTTTGATTTTTGATTCTATTGCATTTAATTCGTTTGCCAATGTATTTTGGTCAAAGAATCTTGCAATATTGGCTTTTTGGTCTTCTTCATTTAAAGCATCCATGACCCATGGTGTCTCTTCCAATACCATAGTTTTTAATTCGCTATTTTTTTGAAGGCTACTTTTTAATGCTTCGGCTCCATTTTTTCTCCAAATATCAAATACTTGTTGTATCAAAGGATTCTTTACAATGATATTTTTACCTAAGCTATTGGCAAAGTATTGATTCACTAAAGCCGTCGTTGATGGATTGTTTACTGACTTTAAATAAGGTAGGGCTTGAATGGCAAACCATACTGGATTAGACGTATATTCTACAGTGTAATTTTTATTGATTCTACCAGATGTGTTTAATGCATTTAGTGGCTTGAAATCAAAAGTTTTTGTCTGCTTACCATTAACATACATTGCCATTGTTTCAATGACTAGAAATTTGTTTGTCAATACTGGCAAATAGTTTTGCTCTGCATCTGATTTATTACCAGAAGTGACACTTGTGATATATCTGATAATATCAATATCTGCATCCAAAGGTATTTCGAGTTTCCAAGCTACACCTATTGTCTGATTGGCCTTAATAATACCAGTTGTATTGTCTTTGTTGGTGATGTATTTGGTTATGATTTCGCCTTTTATGTCATTTTGCAATGACAGGTTTGCATCGTACTCTTTATCAATATTAGTCATATTTGATACTCTTGCAGAAAACCACAACTCATCTCCCAATCTTATAAATCTTGGACTATTAGGCTGGATCATGATGTCTTTACTTGTGGTTAAGAACCTTTCGTCATATCCAATTTTCAAATCAGTGGTATGAGTTAATGTCATTAATTTCCACTTGGTCAAGGCATCATTCATGGTATAATTGATGGTGACTTTACCTGTGGCATCCGTATATATTGTTGGATAGAAAAATACTGTTTCATTTAAGTTGGTTCGAGGAGAAAGTATGACTGGTTTGTCATCTTTTGCACTTGATAAAACATCAGTTGCCTCATTATTACTAGCATCAGATACTACAGCTCCTATTTCCGTATCTGCAATTGCTTCCTCTGCCATCATTGACACTTCTGCCCTTTCTCCATCCATATGTGCTGCTGATTTTTTTGATCTAGCTCCTAACATTCTAGGTGTCAAATTGTATAATCCATAGTACCTATTGCCTTCAAACCCTTGAAGCTCGGGAAATATTATTGGCAGGAATTCTTGATAGTAATCGTTGTTATTGCCTCTTCTCTGATACCCATAAATAGTATTAAATCCTCCAGGTATCAGCATCATACTTTGATATCTGGAAGGATAAAATGAAGACTTCCAACTGTGACCTACAAATTGATCTAAAGAAGCATCATACATGGTCATTAATACCTCGGACTCAGATATCTTTCCTTGCTTTGGTGTGATGGTTATATTGTATTGTTCTTTTTGACCCGGTTCTAATTTGTCCCTAAATGATTCAAATTTTATATCCAAGTCTTTATTGGTCCAAGGCACTGCTATTTGTATTTGTTTTGTAAATGGCTTATTGTCTTTAATAGCTACGAGCATTAGCTGTAAGCCACCTCTGTCTTGCTCTACTATTTTATAATCTATAACTGCATTAGATTTTATGTCTAACCATCCTTCTTTTAGTATGTCACTACCTCTTGTCAATATATAATAAGAGTGTACTTTAGAGTCACTTGTGCCTATGGTGGCTTTAAGTGATTCTGAGGGCTGGAAGCTGTTAGCATTTAGATCAGTAAACAGTAATTGTGTTTTAGGATAAAAACCATTTTTACTATCTTTGACAACTAAATAAGAAGTTGCTTTAACCTCCGTGTTTTTACTGTCTTTAGCTGTAGCTTTAATCAAGTACACTCCAACTTCAAGTTTATTTAATGATATATCTTGACCACTGGTAAAGGCACCAGTTTGTATTAATTTGCCCTCCTTCCAATTTTGGTATGGATTACTGTTGTTGTAGTATCTATTATTGTCCTCATTTATTGATTCTTCTTCGGCTTTTATCAAGTTAATAATTTGATAACTTCCTTTTATAGTCTGCTTAGATCCTTCAGAATTTAAAGCATAGATCTGCATGTGGCTTTTACCATCCTTCAAATCTATTTCTTCTTCATTATCAATATCCAATCTAAAGTCTGTGTCTAAAAGAGAAACATACTTTGTAGCCTGACGAGATTCTCCAGAAGGGTCGACCACATTTACTTCTACAGTATAAGAATACCCAATCCCTCTAATCCCTTCTGTATTTTCTTTTTTTGTGGCAAATTCTATTTTATACCCTCCTGAATCATCAGTAGTAGTTTCTCCATTTGTGACCATTTCCTTACCTTGATTGTAAGGGAAATAGTAACAAAATCTTGGGTAGAATAATTGCCTATATACAGTGTATTCTACTTTGGAATTTGATATGGAATTCCCTGCTAGCCCTAAAGCCTTACCTGTGACCTCAGCTGCATCTCCCAATGCCAAACCTGGCTTTAAAGTATCAAATTTTACTTCAAAAGTGGGTCGTTTGTATTCTTCTACTTTGATATTTCTAGCGCCATATTTTGTTTGTAAACTATAAGTACCAGTCAATGCTCCTAGCGGGATAGTAAAGCTTCCATCAATAGAGCCAAAGTTATTTGTGGCGTATTTAGACTTTGCTACTTCTTGATAATTGGCATTCCTTAATGTGACTTCTGTTGCTTCATTGACGATAATAGATGGAATATTTTCCGAATCATATTCTAATACCAATCCCTTGAATAAAATTGTTTGGCCAGGCCTATAAATTGCTCGATCAGTAAATATTTCAATTGACTTTCTACCTTTATTCGCATACGCTCTACGACTATAAATTTGTAGCTGCGGCATGAAATAATCTTCTCCTTTTTCGATTAATATTTTCAATGACCGATCAGAATTTGGTTGGGCAACAAGCCCTTTTGAGTCTGTTGTGCCATTACCAAATCTTCTTAATATTTGTTTTCTACTATTGTAATCATATTCTTGATTGTAAAATATAACATTTGCTCCTTTAATTGCTTCTCCAGAATTTCTATTTGCCACTAAAATCCTTACCGTTTCTGATTTTTGTACATTTACATAAGATAGATTCGTCACCGTAAAACTAAGGTAATTGTCTATGCCACCTTTAGATTTGTCACTCACACATATCACATAAAAGCCATTGTCTAGAGGTGATATGTTTAACCTATTGGTATGGTTGATGTAAGCAGTATCATTGAGTTTTTCCTCCCACAGTTTAACAGGCTTTTTACCCGTGAGATAACTTTCTATTTCTCTATCGTTGGTGGTTATAGCATCTACATAATCTTTCTTTTCTAATTTGAAAAGCTTTATTTGTGCTTTGGGCACATTTCTATAACTAACATTGAGTTTAAAGGCTGTTTTTATAAGATAAGCCTCTTTACCAGCGACACTTATTTCTGATTTTTTTATGCTCTTGCTCAAGTTTTGGCACGATATGGCTCCATTAGATTTTGGATAAGCCCTTATCCCTTTTTCACACCATTCTATAGCTTTAAACTTATTGTCAAAGTCGCTTTTTTGGTTGTATGCCTGTGCAATATTGTATGCTACATTTGAATATTCTTCATTGCCTTTTGCTCGCTGACTTAGCGAGATCAGGGCAGCTAGGTATTTGTCATTTGTAGAATTTCCTGAAAAATTATTATTTAGATATTCCAGTCGTGACACATCCGTCGTGATGTCAGCTGAGCTTCCATCTTTATGGTTTTTTAACAGGTTTTGATACAATACCAATATCTGATATTGTGGGGATAAATTGTCAGGTGTCGATAATGGTAGGTTGACAAACTTATCTTTTGCCGCAAAATAAAGTTCATTATTAACCACAAACTTATCCGAAGGGAGTGTAGGGCGTAAGTCTCCTTGACTAAGATAATTAATTACTTTGTCTCCTAACACATCATAGAGTTGGGGCCTTCTAGCCAACCCTGCTTCATTATATCCTTCTAAAAGAAGCTCTTTAAACTGGCCTGTAGGTAGTAACAATGACTTTGGGTCAGCGACAGATGCAAGATAAAGAGAGTTGATCTTTTCTATAAAAGACTGAGTACTCATAGTCCTTACATTTGCGTCTTCATCTATTGAGACCTCTGTTCGTTGAGAGATGATGTATCTATTATTATTAAAATATTCTAGATAGAACCCTGCTAGATTGGACTGTAATATCTCTTTATATGGCGTTTTGGATTTTGGGATTTCATTTTTATAAATCTCAATTATTTTTTCTACTCCATCTTCTTCTGTAGTAAGTATTACCTTGCTTTTGTAGAATATCGACTTAGTAAGCTGCAGGTAATTTTCCTCTTTTTGAGCAATATTATAGATGTCTTCAATTTTTTCTAGAGCGGACTTTGGTAGTTGCTTTTCAATAAGTTGGTCTACCTCTTTCCATGCAGAGGTATAATCAAATTCATTTTGTTGCATGTTCAATCCGAATATTGAGAGTAAAAGAATGATTGATGATGATAATATTTTAAGATCCATTTATTTGTAATTAGTATATTAATAACGTAACATCCTGTCATAAAGGTACAAGATACACATCAAATGTTTTAGATGACCAGAGATATAGTTTAGACGTGTTTGATAGTAGGATTTAATGGTTATTTAAGATATTTATGAATTTATTAATAGAATAACTATGATAATCATTTGATCTTGTAACCATTTTTGTTTTTTATCCGTATAATTATCCTATTAGACACAATGAATGCAGGCTGACAACGAATTAGTAGATGGTCTTATTAATAAAGACCCTATCATCATTGGAAGGTTTATCGATCTATTCGGTAGCTTCGTGTATTCAATAGTTTTTAATGTTTGTGGCACCAAGCAAGACAGTGAAGAGGCTACACAAGATGTAATTCTTAAAGTTTTAAAACACATCGAAAAATACGATTATAGCTCTAGCCTGAAGACTTGGATATACACTATAGCTAAAAGGACGGCTATAGATTATAAAAGAAGAATTAAGTACAGCTTAAATATTGATGAAGTATATGATATGAAATCTGAATCCTCTACATCTAATATGTTAGATAAAATGGATGAAAGAAAGATGATAGATGCTCTGCTAACCGAGTTAAAAGAAGATGATAGGGAGTTAGTGGAATTGTACTATTTGCAAGAACTGTCAAATGCGGAGATAGCAGAAATAACTGGACTATCTCTGAGCAATATAAAAGTTAAACTATTTAGAGCAAGAAAATTACTTGCTGATAAAATGGATAAATACATTGATTATGAAATATAACCTAATTTGGAAAAGTATTGATGCAGAAATATCAAAAGAGGAGAATTCAATTTTAGAAGATTTTCTTGCAGAGAGCCCAATATATATTGCTGAATATAATAAGGCAAAACAATTGGACGAGATATTGACTACTCACTATAGTCATACAATGGATGACTCATTTCTGTTAAAATTAAAAAAATTAGTAATTGAAGAATTAGATATTCCGTACATTAATATTAATTATTTTCCTATTATCTTATTTGCTGCAATTTCTGTAATAATAACTGTTGTTTTTGGTTATTTACCAGCTCATAGACAAATTGATCTTAATATTGAGTTATCAGTGTATCTGCCGTACATTACCATGATTACTTCTGTGTGTTTTGCGGGATTATTGCTTTTTGGTTTGGATTCGGTCTTGAAATCACGATTCAAAAGAGTATAATTGTTTTTTATTTTATTCTTTTTAATTATTGATAATAAAGGGATTAGGATAGATTTGTAGTTAGACGTATTGTCTTAAGTTTAAAATATTTGATCTAAAATTTTTGGCAATTGAAAAAACTTCTATCTTTGCAACGCTTTACAAAGCAGTAAGGTACCTTAGCTCAGTTGGTAGAGCATCGGACTGAAAATCCGTGTGTCCCCAGTTCAAGTCTGGGAGGTACCACAAAAAAGGCTTTGATTCGAAAGAATCAAAGCCTTTTGGTTTATTAGGGTTTCACTTTTTGGGGATTTTTTATTTTTAAACCCGCTTTATGCATTAGAACTTTGTAATGAGGGCTAAAAGTCCAATGTTTTCCATGGATTGAAGAATGATATATTAATTAATTTCAATCCGTAATTGATTCCCTATTACATGATTTAACAATTAACAGTCTTTTTTTAATTTGATGAGGGCTTCTTTATTTGCTACTTCTAGCGTACTTCCGTCCTTTAGTTTGACTGTAATTGGATAAGACAAATGTGGTCTGTCAGTACTGGTTGGATTATTTTTTTTCCAGGCTCTCAAAGCATGTCTTAATGCAATTCTACTATCAAAAGCCTTAACTGCTCCATCAGGAAAAACCAATGATAGAGGATAGACTAGTCTAAAACAAGGCCTTTTATCATGATGTCCATTTCCAATACATTCTCTTTTTATTTCTTTTAATTCTAATCGAGATTCTATCGTTACCATTGTGCCATCACTGGTAATGATATCAATAGGATATACTACTCTAACATTAGGTCTTTTGTCAGGATTATCGGTTTTCCAAGCTATTACTGCTACCTTGATGTCGGCATGTTCATTAATTTCTACAATACTTTCATCTGAAAACTGAATTGAGATAGGCCATACTAATTCAAAGCATTCTCCTCCTCCACTTCTTGTTTGTACTTGTATGTCTTCTTGTGCCTCTATTACTAGGTTTTCTAGTTGTGTATCAGTAATGCTTGATTCCCTCTCACAAGAGTAAAATGTGAATACTCCTAAAAGGAAAATTGCTAATTGAGCAAAATTAAATTTCTTAGTCATTTTAAATTATTTTTTAATTGGTGATTATAATAATTGAAGCTTCGACGGTTGGACACTAAAAGATGAATAAGGTTTAAAACATTTTTATTATCATTTTGACTAAATGAAAAATAAGCGGTCGAAGACCCTATAAACCAAAGGCAATGCCGTTAAACAAAAATGTTGTTTTATAATCTGATTGCCTAACTATCCTCAAGAAATATCGTAAAGTTCTAGAGGGTCTGATAATCAATAATTTTCTTAAAAAAAAAGAGCCGCTTAATTAGTTAAGCAGCTCTTTTAAAATCTTAATTATTTATCCTTAAAACATGATAAACTTAGACCGTTGTCCACATTGTGCGACACCAAAATATCCGATTCCCCAGTTAAGTTCAAAGACTATACCTGCAAAAAATGGATTAGTTGATGCTGTTGTTGATACATCAGGAATAGTTGTAATTGGTGCTTGTACTGACCTACCGCTATCACCAACGATGTCTGTAAATCCATATTCAAATCTTAATCCCAACATACCTGTAAAAGCTCCATCACTTCCTATTACGTTAGCTCCAAAACCTATTACACCAGCAAAGTTTGGGCTGTTGTATTGTGATTTTACATCTACTCCATCAGAAGTCATTTTACTTAATAATGACATCTTTGGCCCAATTTCGAAATAACCAAGATTTTTATTTGTTTTATATAATGCGTAAATATCTATGTTGGTAAATTTCATTTCAGGTGCTAATAGACCATCTCCTCTTGTTGCCGTTTCCCAAGTTTGTGTACCGTTAAAGTACATACCTTCCAACGCTAATCCTCCATAACTAAAATTCATTCCAACTTTAGCTCCTAAACCAAAACCATTTGTCAAGTTTAATTCATAATTGACATCTTTACTATCAGAAATATCAGAGTTTAATAATCCAGTTGCTCCAGCTTGAGCTTTTAACCCAAAATCAAACCATACAATTTTCTTTTGTCCATAAGAAGCAATTGCAAATAATGTGAATGTAAATAGAAGTATTTTTTTCATCATGTTATTTTAATTTATTGTTGTTTTCATAAAATGTATTCAATAAAAATACACCGCAAATTTATACAAATATTTGATTATTTAATCCTTGAATAACACTGCAAATGTTTTAGAAGAGGAAAATATTATTTCCATTCATTAAAACCACCCAGCATATTAGAGGCATTTTTAAATCCCATTTCCTTCATATTACCTAGACAATCTGAACTTCTTCCTCCACTTCTGCAATAGATTAGATATTCTTTATCTTTGTCTAATGCTGACATTTTATCATTAAAGTCTGGTGCATAGTAATCTATTTCTAATGCTCCTTCTATTTTGCCTTCAGCTATTTCTCCTGGTGTTCTTACATCAATGATGATTAAATCTTTATTAGCTGCTATCATCTTTTTAGCTTCATCAACAGAGACATCTTTAAAAATTGTTACTGCCAATTCTGGACTATTGGCAATTGGTTGGTCTTGTGAGTTTGACTTACAAGATAATAATGTAAATAGTCCAATAAGAAAGACAGCCAAAAGATTTGTATTATAAGTGTTATTTTTCATAAGTATTTAATTTTTTACAAATTTAAGATTTCTTTTCATATCATCAAAAGAAATAATATATAACCCTGCCTGTAGGTAAGATACATCAATGGATTGATTCGCTGCTGCAGTACCACTAGATATTTGTTTACCTTGATTATCCACAATTTTATAGTGAGTGGATTTTTGTAATCCAATTATTTTAAATGAGTTATTTGTAGGATTTGGTTGTATGCTTATCAATTCTACATTATCTTCAGTAGTATTAGAAATAATATCACAATCAGGGTCAGTTGTAACTTTGATGTCATAATCACTGTCTGAATAACATCTAAGTTTTGTTGAATAAATTCCATCACATAGACCTTGTTCGATGAGGAATAGATTTTTAATGTCGCCAATACGAGGAATAATAAATGAGGAAATATTAGGTCCAGTAATGTATTGTCCAAAAAAACTAACACCATCAATTGACATTGTTCCTACACTATCGACATTAATATCTATAAACTTTTTTGGAGATTGATTAAAAACCCAGTTAAAGTCATCAAGCCTATAAGATTCATTTCCCAATTTATTAAAGTCATATGCGAGGTAAAATTGAGCCACTTCATCTCGATAAACATATACTCGGTTAATGTCTTGATAAACATATATTGTATCGTGTAATAAGTCACATGTTGTCTCAGTTTGTACTAAGATTTTGCAATTTTTTCCTTGTACTATCTTGGTTCCTATACATTCAATTTTATAGATAGATTTAGTAATACCAAATTCTAGGCCTTCATATACCCATCTTGCACCTACTGGAGCAAACTCTTGCATCATGCTTTTGGCTAACTCTACGGCTTTTAATACATCAATTCTACCATAACCATACGTATTGTTTGGTATGTTAAGGCTACTTAAATCGTCACATACTTGCTCAGTAATTAATGGTAGTGCTGATTGTTCTAAGATGCTTTCAATCAATTCTACTTCACCTGCTAATTCAGGCACGGCAGAGATTAATAAAGCTACAGCTCCAGCTACATGAGGTCCTGCCATACTTGTGCCACTAAAGTTTCTAAATTCTCCATTTCTAATGACCGACCGTACATTTTGACCAGGAGCAGATACATTTGGCTTTATTCTATAGCTAGAATCAATGCTTACAAATCCTCTACTGCTAAATCCTGCTATCGAATCACTTTGTCGAGTAGCCCCAATAGTAAAGCTCCCTGCAAATATTGCTGCTGGACTGGTTACACTGCCACAGTCTGATCCGCTATTACCTGCTGAAACTACCACTACTATACCTGCAGCTCTGAGGTTTTCTACAACCGCCTCCATAAATGCCCAGTTACTTGGGTTACATCCTTCAGATTCGGGACAAGCCCAGCTGTTATTTATGACATGTGGAGATTTACTTGGATCAGGGTTTTCACCATTAAGGTCTGTAGGAGCTAAAAACCACTCAAAACATTCTGTGTATGTAGAAGGACTGCCATTCCCTCTGTCCATATTTCTACATGCAATCCATTTTGCATCTGGAGCTACTCCAATTGCATCTGTGCTATCACTGCCTACCATTGTCCCCATAGTATGTGTACCATGATTGTGATCATCACAAGGCTCTTTTACGTCATATCCACATGGATTAAGTGAGTCGGCAGTCAGAGGTACGGGTTCTCTGATGGCATCATGCCAGTTGTAATTATGTTCACCAATGCTATCTGATAAGTATCCTCTATATTTTTTTTGGAGTGGAGACACCAACCAGTCATATCCAGTATCTTGTCCTGCTACAATGACACCTTGACCAGTGTATCCCATATCCCAAACTTTGTCAGCGTTGATTTTTAATATACCCCACTCTGGATCTGGACCTCTCAAAGTTTGAGTTGGCTTCTCTTCCCATGTTGTGGACATTTTTGTCGGTATATCCCAAACTACAGATTTGATATTTTCAAATTTCATTAATTGCTCAAATATCTTCTTGCTAGACTTTATCTTAATACTATTGGTGATGAAGTAGCCTGTATATATCACCTTATTTTTATCTAAAAATGCTTTTATAGCAAGTTGAGATTTATCAGCATGATCTTTTAAGGTTTTATAAACAAATGATGCCTTTTCTTCCTTGCCTCTTATAAATTTACTAGCTGATACATCAGCTAGAGACCCCAAATTTAATATATATGTGACTTCTTCATTGGTGGTGAATTCTCGTAATAAATTACTGTCAACATATTGGGATTTAAGTAGAAAGCTGGTCAAGAATAAAACCAAAAAAATGGGTACACTTTTCATGAATTGTATTTTAATGACCAAATATACTTAATTATCAAAAGAGAATACCTTCATATTCTAATATTTTAATTTGTTTTGTGGTGCATAAGACTTTTCAAGTATCTAATGGATCGTAATCAGAAAATATCATTGTTTTTTACTCTTACTATAGTTTTGGGGCTAGTTTACTTTTTCTTTGGGGATAACATTGATTTAGCTAACTACCTACCTAGGTTAGATAAAACAGAAGTTTCTAATGAAAACCCCAAGTCTAAAAAAGGCAAGAGAGATAAAGTTGATTCTAAAATAGGAAAAGTAATTGACTCATATAATGGTGTAAATGTATTTTACAACGGTAAAGTGAGCCATGTCAATGGCAGAAACGCTACCTCAGATGGGTACAATCTAGGATTAAAATACCAATGTGTAGAATTTGTTAAACGGTATTACTTTGAACGTTTTGGGCATAAGATGCCAAATAGTTATGGTCATGCTAAAGAGTTTTATGATTCTAGCCTAAGTGATAGAGAATATAATAAAGGTAGGGCATTAATGCAGTACACCAATCCAAGTCTATCAAAACCAAAACCAGAATCATTATTAATATATGGTCCTACTCCCTATAATAGTTTTGGTCATGTAGCAATCATTACAAAAGTGGATAATGCTACAGTGGAATGTATCTCTCAAAATTTAGGTGCTGGTAATGGAACCAGAAGAACGTACCCGCTTAAATTCACTAATGACGGGAGATGGTACATAGATGAGCAATATATTTCAGGGTGGTTGAGTAGGTAGGGATGAAGTTTAAAGAATAGTTATTTTGAGAATTGGCTTAATCCATTCATTTAATATTGCAATAATCAGTCTCTAATTTTTAGAACCTAATTATAATAAGAAGAACTATCTAATAGCAAATGCTCTTCTTCCGTCTTCACAGCATATTGAAAGCCTGGTTGAATACTAAAAGCACCATACGACCCATCTTTGGCCAATGCTATAAAACCTACTTGTATGTCTTTTGCTTTATCGTCTTTTCTATTAATAATCCGAAGTATGGCTTCTTTGCATGCCTCTTGTGGAGATCGACCTTGGCGCATTAGTTCGACTACTAGGTGGCTGCCTACATTTCTGATTACTTCTTCGCCTACGCCTGATGAGGTAGCGGCTCCTATTTCATTATCGACATATAATCCTGCACCAATGATCGGACTATCCCCAACTCTGCCTCTCATCTTAAATCCCATACCACTAGTAGTGACACCACCACCTAAGTCTGAATCTCTATTTTTAGCGATCATTGCCATAGTATCGTGGTTATATTCCCCATTTGATAATTTTTTAGGCACTTGATTTTCGATGTTTATTACAGGTTGGTATTTTGCTTTTTCAAGCCATTCTTGATATTGTTTATTGGCACTCTTTGAGAGCTCACTAGATTCTAGTTTGTGGCCCATCTCTATGGCAAACTGCTGAGCACCTACTCCCGCAATTAATACATGAGGCGTCTCAGTCATAACTTGCCTAGCTACAGAAATTGGGTGTTTGATAAGTTCTAAAGCAGCCACAGCACCGCAACCTCCTTTATGATCCATGACACATGCATCCAATGTAACAATACCTTCTCTATCTGGATTTCCTCCTAGACCGACACAGCAATTAATGGAGTCTTCAATAAAATTTCCACCAGCTTCTATACCATCCATAATATTACCTTTGGATAACTTTGGCCAAGCTGCTTCATTTACTTCCTTGCCAGAATCCCAAGTTGATATAATAATTGGCCCTTTGTTCTTTTTAACATTAGTTCCACATCCACTCACAGGAACGATACCTGCCAAAGTGCCAAATGATAGTAGTTTTACAAAATCTATTCTTTTCATTTAATTAGGTTACATTCAAATGTAATAAACTTTTACAACCCTAGGTGTCAAATCTTGAAATTTATGGTTAATTATTAGTAATCTGAAACAATAATCTAAATACAATCAAAATTTCTTTAAATTGTTTGTAGTGGCTTCGTTAATTAGTCATTAGGATTTCCTATCAATTGAATTGATTTATCAAGATATTTTTAATCACTTTATCGAATTATTTAGGTGTCAAAGTAATTATTGGGCAGATCATTTCTTCTAGTGATATGCCTCCATGTTGGAAAGTATCTTTATACAAATTGGCATGGTAAGTATAGTTATTAGGATATAAAAAGTAAGTATCTTCTTTGCCAAATATAAAAGTAGAGCTAATATTGGGCTTAGGCAGACCTATAACCGAAGGATCTCTAAAATCCAATACATCTTTAGTGTCAAACTGCAAGTTTCTACCTACTTTATATCTTAAATTGGTAGTTGTTTCTTTATCACCTATTACTTTAGATGGTTGTTGCACTCGTATTGTACCATGATCCGTTGATATGACAAGGTGAAAATCTTTACCAGCAAGCTTCTGTAATGATGCCCACAATGGTGAATTTAAAAACCAAGATACTGTCAAGGACCTATACGCTTTTTCATCAGATGCTAATTCCTTTAACACTTCCATTTCTGTCCTCGCATGTGATAATGTATCAATGAAATTGTAGACTATTGCGGTAATGTCATTGTTTAAATAGTTTAGTATTTTATCAGGAAGCTGTTTAGCATAATAATTATTTGTAATCTTTAAATATTCTGACTTTATATCTTTATGGACAATACGTTTGAGATGCTCTTGAAACAGTTCTTCCTCTTTTAGATTTTTACCACCTTCTTCATTATCATTTAACCACCAATCTGGAAATCTCTTTTGTATTTCAGAAGGGAGCAATCCGGCAAAAATGGCATTTCTACTATATTGTGTCGCTGTTGGGAGAATTGAATAATAGCTTTCTTCTTTTTCTACCCTAAAAACCTCAGATATTATAGGCTCTATTATTTTCCATTGATCATACCTGAGATTGTCTAGTAATAAGAATATAACAGGTTTATTTTGAGTTAATAATGGGAATACTTTTTTTCTTAACAAATTATGGCTTTGTGTTGGACCTTCACCAGTTTTAACCCATCCTTCGTAGTTTTTAGATATGTATTTAAAAAATTCTCTGTTCGCATCTTTCTTTTGCATATCGAGGATTTCTTTCATCCCTTCATTTTCAGAACTATCTAATCTTAATTCCCAGTTAATTATTTTCTTATATATATTAATCCATTCTAGGTAGTCAGGGCTATTGGCAATATCCATTCCAATGACTCTAAATTCTTGTTGATAATCTGTGGCAGCTTTTCTACTTACTAAGTCCTTATTTTCGATAAGTTTTTTAAGTGTCAAAAGAATTTGATTAGGATTTACCGGTTTTATTAAGTAATCATCAATTTGTGAACCGATAGCTTCTTCCATTAGGTTTTCAGCTTCGTTTTTAGTAATCATAACTACTGGTTGTTTATGATTAGCTTCTTTTAGTCTGGATAAAGTTTCAAGTCCTGTAAGTCCGGGCATTGATTCATCTAAAAAGATAACGTCTATATCACGATTTTCCGCCAAAACCTCTAGAGCATCATGACCATTTGTTACACTTATGACTTCATATCCTTTTTTTTCTAGAAAAAACAATTGTGGTTTAAGTAAATCAATTTCATCATCAGCCCAAAGTATTGTTATGTTTTGCCCCATTTATATATTAGTATTATTATTAAATTATGATTAACTAACGGTTTTCCTTTCCGATTAATTATATTAACAGTACAATTTACTCAGTTGAGACAAATCTCTAATTATATTTGCAAATGAATAAGATTAAGATATTTAATGATCCGATACATGGTATAATTCGATTTGACCATGAAGTATTGTATGATATAATAGACCACCCCATCTTCCAAAGATTAAGGCGAATTAAGCAAATGGGATTGTCAAGCTTAGTCTATCCGGGAGCAAACCATACAAGATTCGAACATGCTCTAGGTGCATTACATTTAATGACTAGAGCTCTTAAAACTTTAAGAGAGAAAAAAGTTGAAATTACAAATGAAGAATACCTCGCAAGCTGTGTAGCAATATTATGCCACGACATTGGACATGGTCCATTTTCACATGCTTTAGAATATGAAATTTTACCAATTTCACATGAAAAAGTGTCCTTGATTCTGATGAAGAGTTTAGAAAAAGAATTTGGAGAACCAATCACACAGGCAATAGAAATATTTACCAACACCTATTCGAAGAGATTTTTGTGTCAATTAGTAAGTTCTCAACTTGACATTGATAGATTGGATTATCTCACTAGGGATAGTTTTTTTTCAGGCGTTGTAGAAGGGAAAGTAGGTTATGATAGGTTAATAATGATGTTAAATGTAGATAAAGGAGAATTAGTGATTGAAGAAAAGGGAATAGCATCAGTTGAAAGGTTTTTATTGTCTAGGCATATGATGTATTCACAAGTTTATTTACACAAAACAGCAGTTGCAGCAGAACAAATGCTTAAAATGTTCTTAAGAAGATGTGTTAAATGTTATAAAGATGGGATTAATATCATTTGGAATGAAAATATATTTGAATTAATTAAAGCCTCACATAGCAAGGAGTTTAATGCATACGAGACTATTAATCAATATTTTATCCAAATTGATGATGGAGATGTTGTAGAAATGTTAAAAAAAAACCAAAATAGCTGTGACTTATCGATTAAAATATTGTCTAAATCACTATTAGAAAGAAAACTATTTAAAGTATATTTGCACTCGCTAGATGGAGTATCTAGTAAGCAAAAGTTTTTGAAAAATAAGCTTACAGAAAATTTCTCATTACCAAGTGAAGTGATCGACAGCTTAATAATTGGTATAGACAGCACAATTAGCGTCTATGATAGAAATATAGAGCCAATTTATATCCTTATGAAGGACGGTACAAGGAAGGAATTCTCAAAGATTTCAAAACTTTTACCCAATAAGGGTAGTAATCAAGAGTATTTAATTATAGCTCCAAAAGAGGAGTATTTATATAATATATAACTATTTTATTTTTTAACAAAACGTCATAAATTTTACCTATGAGATTCCTCAATGTATTTTTAACTTTTAGCTTCATGGTTTTTGCCCTTGTGCTTTCTGCACAGCCTGAGTCAGGAATGAAGACTGAAGCTGGGAAATGTTATGCTAAATGCTTAATCCCTGATCAATACGAAACGGTAACTGAAGAAATTCTTGTAAGAGCTGCATCTACGAAAATTAGTGTAGTACCTGCAAAGTACGAAACAGTAACTGAACAAGTATTGAAAAGAGAAGCTAGTTCATCTTTATCTATTGTACCTGCAAAGTACGAAACAGTAACTGAACAAGTATTAAAGCAAGAAGCATCAACAACTCTATCAATTATACCTGCAAAATTTGAAAAAGCAACAGAGCAAGTATTAACTAGAGAAGCTTCAACATCTTTATCAATAACTCCTGCTCAATATGAAACTGTTGAAGAGCAAGTTCTTGTCAAGGAAGCATACACTACTTTAAGAGTAGTTCCTGCTACATTCGAAACAATAACTGAGCAAGTATTAAAGCAAGCTGCTTCTACTACTATTTCTATTGTACCTGCAAAGTACGAAACAGTAACTGAGCAAGTATTAGAAAGACCTGCTTATTCTACTCTTTCAGTAGTACCTGCAAAGTACGAAACAATAACTGAGCAAGTATTAGAGCAAGAAGCTTCTACAACAATTTCAATTGTACCAGCTAAGTATGAAACAATTACTGAGCAAGTACTAGTTTCTGAAGCTTCTACTACTATCGAAAGAAGACCAGCTAAGTACACAACTGAAAGCGAGCAATTGCTAGTATCTCCTGCTACTACTAAGTGGGAAAAGAGAAAAGCTGATGCTAACTGTTTATCTGCTAATCCAGACGACTGTTTAGTTTGGTGTCTTGTTGAGATCCCTGCATCTTACAGAACTGTTACAAAAAGCGTAAGAGTTGGTTGTGATGAAGGTTGGACTGATAATGGTGATGATTGTACTAAGGTGAACGATGTTCCTGCAAAGTACTCTTCAAGGTCATACCAAAAATTAGTTTCTGCTGCTACTACTAATGTAAATGAAGTACCTGCTAAGTATGGTAATAGATCTTACAGAAAATTAGTTTCTGCTGCTTCTACAACTAAGAATGAAGTACCTGCAAAATATGGAACTAGATCATACCAAAAATTAGTTTCTGCTGCTACTACAAATGTAACTGAAATACCTGCAACGTATGAAAACAGAACTTACCAAAAATTAGTTAGCGCTGCTACTACTGAAGTAACTCAAGTTCCTGCTCAATTTGCAACAAGAAAGTACAAGAAATTGGCTTCTCCTGCTGCTTCAAATTCAACAGATGTTGCTGCTCAATATGGTACAAGATCTTTCGAGAATTTAGTTTCTGATGCTACTGCTACATCAACAGATGTTGCTGCTCAATACGAAACTAGATCTTATAGAAAATTAGCTTCTGCTGCTTCAACAACTTCTAACGATGTTGCTGCTCAATATGAAACTAGATCTTACCAGAAATTAGCTTCTGCTGCTTCAACTACAACTTCTGATGTAGCACAACAAACTAGATCTTTCTCAAGACAAAATCTTGTTAAAGCTGGTGGATTTACTGAATGGAGAGAAATCGTTTGCGATAAAGACATTACTGCTGATTTAGTAAGAAGAGTGCAAGCTGCTCTTATGACAAGAGGATATAACGTTGGTACTGCTGGTGCAGATAACGTAATGGGATCTGCTACAAAGTCAGCTCTTGTTAAATTCCAAAAAGACAACGGTCTTCCTGTTGGTCAATTAGATTTCGAAACGCTTAAAGCACTTGGTGTTAAATAAGAATTAGAAATTTTTAAGATATTTAGGCCCACTTTCTCATTGAGAAAGTGGGCTTTTTTATTTTATAAATTATTTTGGTTACTTAATTAAGAAAGTATATTTGCATTCTAAATATTTTAGATACCATTTTTTCAAATGCCAATAAAAATAATATGGATCATCAAATACTTGACCTTATCAACAAAGAGCTTGATCGTCAAAGAGAAGGAATAGAATTAATAGCTTCAGAAAATTTTACAAGTCAAGCTGTTATGGATGCGATGGGTTCTTGTTTGACAAATAAGTATGCTGAAGGCTATCCTGGAAAAAGATATTATGGAGGATGTGAAGTTGTAGATCAGGTCGAACAATTAGCAATTGACAGACTCTGTAAACTTTTTGGAGCTGATTACGCAAATGTACAGCCGCATTCTGGTGCACAAGCCAACGCCGCTGTATTTTTAGCATGCCTTAAACCTGGTGATGCTATTTTAGGTTTTGATTTGTCTCATGGTGGTCATTTGAGTCATGGAAGTGCTGTTAATTATTCTGGTCTTGTTTACAATGCCAATTTTTATGGTGTAGAACAAGAGACTGGTAGAGTTGATATGAATAAAGTCGCTGCTAAGGCTAAAGAAGTCAAGCCAAAGCTAATAATTTGTGGTGCTTCTGCCTATTCTCGAGACTGGGATTATATTAGATTTAGAGAGATTGCAGATAGTGTTGGGGCAATACTATTAGCTGATATCGCTCATCCTGCTGGATTGATAGCTGGAAAATTATTAAATGATCCCATGCCTCATTGTCACATCGTTACTTCTACAACTCATAAGACTCTGCGAGGTCCAAGAGGCGGAATTATTATGATGGGTAGGGATTTTGAAAACCCATGGGGGAGAACAACCAAAAAAGGCGAACCTATAATGATGTCTTCAATTCTTAATAGTGGTGTTTTCCCTGGGATGCAAGGTGGTCCTTTGGAACATGTCATTGCAGCTAAAGCAGTTGCTTTTAGAGAGTGTTTAGATCCGTCTTTTAAAACATACGGACAGCAAGTAATAAAAAATGCGAGTGTTATGGCACAAGCTTTTGTCGATAAAAATTATGGTGTAATCTCAGGGGGAACGGATAATCATATGATGTTGATCGACTTAAGACCTAAGTTTCCTCAAATGAATGGAAAACAAGCTGAGAATGCTCTTGTCTTGTCAGGTATTACCATTAATAAAAATATGGTGCCTTATGATTCCAGAAGTGCTTTTGTTACATCTGGTATACGTATAGGGACTGCAGCAATTACAACTAGGGGATTCAAAGAGAAAGACTGTTTACAAATAGTAGAATGGGTGGATCGTATTTTAAATACGTTTGAAGACGAATCAAATCTTAAAAAAATCAAGGCTGTAGTTAATAAATATATGGAGGGTTTTCCTTTGTATTAATCTAAATTAACTAAGGTCCAATCGGTTTTCTTTCTGAACCATGTCATTTGTCTTTTGGCATATCTTCTTGAGTTTTGCTTTATAAGTTCAATAGCTCTATCTAATGATATATTTCCTTCTAGATATTCAAATATTTCCTGATACCCTACAGTTTGCAATGATGTATTATATTTAAAACTGATGAGTGATTGTACTTCTTCTATGAGGCCCATATCTAACATCTGATCAACTCTCAAATTAATTCGATCATATAATTTAACTCTATCCCTTGTTAAGGTATAGCACTCAGCCTCAAAGTTTCTTATAGTAGATGCACTCGTTAAGAATGAAGAGTAAGGTTGTCCAGTTTGTCTAATAACCTCGATCGCCCTAGTAAGCCTTCTTGGGTTGTTTAAATCTACTCTTTCATAATATTCTGGGTCAAATGCTTTTAATTCTTGTTGTAATGCGGTAATGCTATGTGTCTCTAAAGTTGTATTTACTTCCAACCTTATCTGAGGGTTTATATCAGGAAAATTATCCAACCCATTCAATACAGCATCAATGTATAAACCAGTACCACCAGAAAGGATAGCTACATCTTTTTTTAGATAATATTGATCTAATGTTGTTATCATTTCTCTTTCATAATCGCCAACAGTATATTGTTTAGATACTGAAACATGATTAATGAAATGGTGTTGAACTTTGGCCAATTCATCTGGTGTAGGTTTGGCAGTACCGATTGTCATTTCTTTATACAACTGCCTGCTATCTGCAGAGAAAATCTCAGCATCGTACTTTAATGCGGTATTAATTGCATATTCTGTTTTGCCAACACAAGTTGGACCAGTAATCACAATGAGTTTTTTAGTAGACAATTTGTTTTTCTATTATGAAATACGAAAGTAAGTAAAACAATTTTGAATAATCTTATGGCTTACACCTAAATTTTACAGAACTTTAGACCTTTATTAAAATTGGTTAGAATTATTATGGTTTATAGAGTTTTATATTATCTAGTAAACATACTTATTAGGGTATTTTATAGGAAGCTATATATCAATGGGTTAGAGAATATCGACAAGTCAAAAACATATTTGATAACCAGTAATCACCCAAATGGATTTTTCGAACCATTAATCATGGCTTGTACTTTTCCTATTGATCTGAATTTTATGGTGAGAGGTGATATGTTTGAGAAGCCATTTATGAATTGGTTTTTGAGGAGTACCCACCAAATACCGATATTTAGGTTCTCAGATGGATTTGCCAAAATGAAAGAAAACCAATCCTCACTTATGGAGGCTACTGCTACCTTAAATCAAGGAGGGTCAATAATGTTATTCGCAGAGGGATCTACTGAAGCCTTGATGCGTTGTAGACCTATACAAAAAGGAACGGCTAAAATGGCTTTCCAAACTTTTGAAGAATACCCTAATAAAGAGTTGGTAATACTTCCTGTAGGGATTAATTTTAGTAATTGGAGAGATCCAGGGAATGAAGTTATTGTTAGTATTGGTGAGTCTTTTGATGCAAAACCATACTTTTTGAATAATAAAGACAACAAACCAAAAGGCACTTTAAAGTTAACTAGAGACATTGAGTTATCCATGAAGAAAGAAATTATTCATCTGACGGACAAGACTCAAGAAAATTATGTCAGACACTTATGGGCATTGTTGAATCTTAAAGAAAAAAGTTATCCACGAAAGACAGAAAATGACAAGTTATTCCAAACATTGAAAAACTTGTCTGTTATTTTAGAAAGTGGGGATTTATCATATGCGACGGAAATTGAAGTATTATATGACGAAATTTTAAAAGTAAATGGTGGTAAGAGGCCAATGGGTATTAGTTCCTTTTGGAAAATTTTGCTTATTGTACCTGGATTGGTTGGTCTGTTCTTTCATTTTATACCTGTATATATTGGATATTGGATGAGAAATAATAAGGTAAAGAGAGATGCTTTTGCTGCGCCTGTTTTAGGAATAACTTCTTTTATTTCTATTATTGTTCTTTACATCTTGACGTTTATTCTTAGTGTTGTATTTATTGGATTTGGAAAGGCAATTTTATTCCTTTGTGCCTTGATGGTAAGTGGGTATTGTTTCCTTCTTTTTTGGGAAAACTATCATAAAGTGAGACTTGAAAAAATACCAGTGAAGATCATGGATGATCTGGATTCATTAATTTTAAAAATTAATAGAAAATGCTAATTAAATCTATTATTGAATTTGGGACTCCCGAGTACCATGAATCAATTGTTTTAAGGGATGCTATCTTAAGAAAACCACTTAAAATGGAATTTACAGAGGAGCAATTATCAAATGAATATGATTCCTTTCATATTGGGATTTATGATAAAAATCTAGTATTAATCGGATGTTTAGTGCTCAAGCCTCTGTCAGATAATCAAATAAAGATGCGACAAGTAGCTGTCAGTTTAGAACATCAAAGTAAGGGAGTAGGCAAGGAGTTAGTAAAATTTAGTGAAGTGTTTGCCAAAAGCAAAGGGTTTACATTAATGGAATTACATGCTAGAGATACAGCTTGTCCTTTCTATGATAAGTTGGCTTACAATAGGATAGGGGACTCTTTCGAAGAAGTAGGCATAAACCATTATCGATATGAAAAAACACTTTAAAATTATACAAATCTAGAAATCAATAGCCATTCCAATTGTTGGTATCAAAATACTTGGGTTTGCAGGTATTTGTACAAGTTTTCTTGGCTCTATAATTTGACCAGTTTCGTCTCTATCTAAACCATATGTTGGTGGACTTGGTATGTTAGATTTTAATGCATTTTGAAATTCTAAATAAAGGTTTAATGCCAAGGCTTTAAAATTCCATTTCTTATCAATCCTAATATCTAGTTGATTAAAGGAAGATAGTTTGTCACTTCCTAAATTTTCATAATTAAAAATTAAAGCTGGGTAAGTTGTCAGACTTTGATTCAAATCATAAGGTGCATATGGAGTCTGACCAGCATGCCTAAACCTAACACTAAACTCCCAATTTCTAGGAGCTTTGTAACCTCCTGTAAAAGAGACTAAATTTCGACTATCCCAAACCGATGGAAGATATTTCCCATTTCTATTTGTAAATTCGCTTGTAAAATAGGTATAAGCTAGAATACCATAAAAATTCTTGTACAACTTTTGTTGTATTAATAATTCTATCCCAGAAGTACGACCTTCACCTTGATTGGTTACATTTTCATTGCCTAATACAGAAAAATCCCCACCCTTATTTGCTAATGATACTCCATCAAGAATCGAAATTGGGTAATTGTTATATTTTTTATAAAAGGCTTCAATACTAATTTTACCCAAATTACCCAATCTATATTCTACCCCAGTAACTAAGTGTAAACTACCAATATATGGAGAATCTTGATTGGTATATTCACCATTATTATCCTTAAAACCTAAGATTGTATATGGGGCAATTTTGTAGTATTTTCCGACAGAAGCATTTAGTCTCCATTTATTAGCATCATCAATAACATAACTGAACGAGAGCCTCGGTGATATGGTTTTTAACAAAGAATTTTTCTCAGCAGAAAAGGTGTTATCATCTGCTCTTAAACCTGCTGAAAAATCTAATTTCCCACCAAAGAAGGATTTAGAGACCTGAGCAAAAAGACCATATTTTATAAAATCTAATTTAGTTAGATAGATACTGTTATAAACTAAGTTTTGACTTTCGTTAGAATATATTGATCTGGTAACATTAGTTCCACCAGTTATTGACCAATCATTGATAAACCTTGTATAAGAGTATCTTACTTTTTGTTCTGTTTCTTTACTTTGGTTTTTTAGATATAGCCCTTCTAAATTCTGATTGTCTTTATAAGCTGAGAAATCATTATAGAGGTAGTTGACGCTAACATTAGTATTCATGACTCCTTTTCCCTCTTTAAGCAACCTCTTCCATCCTACTCCAGCTGTAGATGTCTTTTGATTAATGATAGGTACTTGATCTAAAACTGCTTGTTGTTCAAAGTCAAAATTATCTGGTGCTTTTACACTAAAGTCATCTATTGAGCCAATTCCTGTTATGAATATAGAATTGTTATTGTCTATTTTGTGATTAATTTTATATTGATAATCCCAGTAATCAGGTCTAATGGGTAACCCGATTAACTCAAATAGAAACTGTAAATAACTCCTCCTGACAGATACAATATAACTAGTATTAGATTCAGATTTGTCTCCTTTAAAAAGTGGCCCTTCTGTCGTAAGTGCGGTCTCACTAGCACCAAGTCTTAGATTGGTTTGTCTTTCTCTCTGATTTCCTACTTTTTGATCAAATTGAAGCACACCAGATAATACATTATCATATTTAGCACCAAATGCTGAGGATGATAACTCTACGCCTTCGATAAAATCTACATTAAGTAGCCCAACAGGGCCACCTGCACTACCTTGGGTACTAAAGTGATTTATGTTAGGGATCTCAATACCATCGAGGTAATAAACATTCTCGTTAGGTGCTCCACCTCTGATGATTACATCATTTCTAAATCCACCAATTGATCCCGATACGCCGGGAAGACTTTGTACAACTTTGGCAATATCATTATTACCTCCAGGATATGTTTTAATTTCTTCGGGTGAAAGTCTTTGTAATGACAGCGGCGATTCGATCGATGTTTGAAAAGGATTAGCTGTTACTTCTATAGTTTGGAATTGAAGTCCTCCTTCTATCAACGAAAAGTTTATATCATCATTTCCTTTAGATTTAACGATGATATTACTTCTTGTAAAGGTCACATATCCTAAGTAACTAGCAGAGATATTGTAACTTCCTGGGGTGATGTTTTCTAAAATGTATTTTCCATCTAAATCTGTCGTTGTCCCTTGGTCAGTTCCTTCTAAAATAATGTTGACACCAATAAGTGGTTCTTTTGTTTTTTCATCAAAAACTTTTCCAAATAATGACACTTCTGTCTGAGCTCCAAGACTAATACTAATTGTCAATAATAATAAGGCGAAATTTAATTTCAATGTGATATGTTTTAGCTTCCTATTTAATGATACTACTTCAATAAAGTTTCAAAAAATTATATTTTTTTTCTTGATGTAACGAATAATTTAATTTCAATTACGAATTGTAATTAATTGACTACTAATAATTATCTTTAAGGGCACTTTTCATCTTTAATCATAATTTTGGTAATATATTTAAATTCACATTAATCTAAATACAATGAAACAGCCTGTTTTCTTGATTTTAATAACCTTATTACTTATTTTATCCTGTAATAAAAAACACAAAACTAATATATATACTGATGACAAGATTGTTGATCAGTATATAAGTCAACGGAGTAATACGTATCTAAAAAACGGTGATGAAATTCATTTGACTTTTAGCAATACTGAAAATGGCGAAGAAAACATTGGCACAGTTTTACCTAAAAGCCAAGCTTGGATTGAACCTGAGGTTAGTGGTGATTTTATATGGGTTTCTGCCTCAAAAATTCTGTTTAAACCAAAAGAAAGATTCCTTAATGGGTCAATATATTCTGTTTCCTTAAAAGTAAAGGAAATTCTAGGACTAGATAGTTCAAAAGAAGACATCATTGTAATAAAATATGAAGTGCTACCCATATCATTTACTCACACCTCAAAAGGGTTAAGCTATGAAAGTATGGACAGTAAGGCATTGTCACTAAGTGGGTCAATCCTATCGTCTGATTATATGGATATTGATGCCGTGAAATCTATGTTGTCAAGTAGCCAAGAGTCAAATAATGCTTTGCAAACACTTTGGCAAGAGAGTAACGGTTTTCAGCACAATTATACGATTCAAAATATCCTAAGAAAGGACGAAGAATCAAGTTTGGCAATTAAATGGGATGCAAGAACTATAGATTCTAAGTTTATAGGTTCAACGAAAGTAAGAGTACCAGCAAAAGGAGCATATGAGGTTTTAGGATATAATACTTACGGAGATGGCAATAAAAAAATATCCTTGACCTTTTCAGATATCTTAGATCCGAACCAAAACGTAGACGGATTAATTAGAATAAAGAGTTATTCTGCAGGCTTCACTTATGAAATCAATAAAAATATTTTAAATATTTACCTAAAAGAGAGTCTTGCTAGTCCATTTGAACTTGTTTTGGATAAAGCTATCAAAAATATTGAGAGAAAAACATTAGCAAAAGACTATGTGGTTCAGCTTTCTTTTGACCTAGCTACTCCTGAATTGGCAGCAATAAGACAAGGGATGATAATACCTTCAGAGGGCAAAATAATAATGCCTTTTAATGCTAAAAATTTAAGGTATGTTGATGTAGAAGTATTTAAACTTTTTCAAGATAATGTTTTACAGTTTCTACAATACAATAACTTAAACGACAATATCAATCAGAGGGTAGTAGGTCGAACTGTTTATACCCAAAAAGTAGATTTATTACAACTCGATAATACTCCAAATGTTGATAAGTGGGTAAAATATGCATTAGATTTAAATAAATATATCTCTGCCGATAAGGGTGCTGTCTATCAAATAAATATTGGTTATAGAATTGGATATGCTGCTAACCAATTATGCGATGATGTGGATACAAATATTAATGATGGCACTTATGGTTTAATGGATTATGGATCAGATTATTCTGGATACGAATATGATCAAAGAGATAATCCTTGTCACAGGTCTTATTATATGTCTGAAAGATTTATAAATCAAAATATTCTTTCATCAAATGTTGGTTTAATAGTCAAAGGAAATGAAGATGAAAAAAATTGGACAGTAATTACTACCAATCTAAGAGAAGCTGGTCCATTAAGCGGTTCTACTGTCGAATTATATGATTACCAACAACAATTAATCACCACTTCTACGGTAGATAATAATGGTATGGTGACGATACAAGCAGAACGAAACCCATCATTTATAATTGCAAAAAACAATGGAGAGTTTGGATATATAAATTTACAAGATGGCTATAACAATTCATTAAGTGAATTTGATGTGTCTGGTAATAAAAAGTCTAATGGATTAGATGGCTATATCTATGGTGAAAGAGGAGTTTGGAGGCCTGGAGATACAATGTTTTTATCATTTGTACTTCAGAATAGTGACAATAATATATTAACAGACCATCCAATAGTATTTGAGATTAGAGATGCTCGAAGTAAAATGGTTTTTAAAGGTAAGTCTGATAGAAATAGTGGTCCTATTTACCATAAAGCCATATTAATAAACTCTGGGGCACCAACAGGTAATTGGTCTGTAAAGGTTATTGTAGGCAATTCTTATTTTTCTAAGACCTTAAAAGTAGAAAATATTAAGCCTAATAAATTAAAAATAAATTATACCAACTTATTCCCTGAATACACCTTATCAAAAGAGAAAACTAAATTATCGTTCAATGCTATGTGGTTGCATGGTGCAACAGCTGATGGATTAAAGACAGAAGCAGAAGTACAATATAAGGAGCAAGTTACAAGGTTTAAAAATTATGGAGATTATACTTTTGATGATCCAGCTAGAAATTCAGATTTTCAAACACAAAAAGTACTTCAAGGTGTATTAGACAATAATGGCAGTACAAGTTATGATTTAACAATTGATGAAAGCATTAAACCAAAAGGAAAGCTTAGAGCCAATATAAAGACTAGGGTATATGAAAAAAGCGGAAACTTTAGCGAAGACTATGTCTCTGTGAATGTGAACCCTTACACTTCTTATGTAGGTATTAAGATTCCTAAATCAAGGTGGGGTTCGAATTTTATCAATTCTGGAGAAAAAACGAATGTGCCAATAGTCGTAGTCGATACAGATGGTAAACCAATTTCTAATAGAAACCTTACCATTGGCCTATATGCTGCCGAATGGAATTGGTGGTACAATAGATCTTACAATAATATGTATGAATATAGTTCTGCCAATCATTTAGGAGCTATCGAGCAATCTAAGCTGAAAACAAATAAAGATGGTAAAGCTAATTGGACTGCTGACTTGCAAGGATATGGGAATTATCTAGTTAGAATTTGTGATACAGAAACTGGACATTGTACGGGAGAATTGTTTTATACCAGTGAATGGGGCTATCCAAGTAACGAAGTTAATAGCCCAAGAACGTTTAATTTCGCTTCGGATAAAACAGAGTATAATGTAGGTGAAAAGGTTAAAGTAAAAATACCTTCAAATCCTAAATCTAAGATTCTAATTACTGTCGAGAATTCCAATAATGTTACTCAATCATTTTGGATAAATGGTAAAAAGGATGAAACAGAAATATCAGTATCAACTGACGAAGGTATGTCACCAAATATCTATATCCATGCTATGCTAATTCAGCCATATGATGAGCATAATAACGACCTTCCATTAAGGATGTATGGTGTATTGCCAGTTACAATCAAGAATGCCAAGACCATCTTATCCCCTATGATCGTTGCACCTTCAGAAATCAAACCAAATTTTAAATATGCCATAAAAGTAAGTGAACTGGATGGTAAATCAATGTCTTATACTCTTGCTGTGGTTGATGAAGGTCTGCTGGATTTAACTCGTTTTAAAACTCCTAATCCACATGATCAGTTTTTTGGTAAACAAGCATTAAATACTAAAACATGGGATCTTTATGAGTTTGTAGCTTCTGGCTATGATAAAGGTATCATGAATATGTTTAGTATCGGTGGCGATGGAGAAGGTATAGCACCTGGAGTTCAAAAGGCAAATAGATTTAAGCCTACTGTTTCGTATTTGGGTCCATTCGACTTATCAAAAAATGGAACAAATAGCCATGAATTAGAAATGAGCAATTACGTAGGTTCTGTTAGGGTAATGGTTGTTGGGGCAAATGAAAAATCTTATGGGAGTAGTGAAAAGACTGTGCCAGTAAAACAAGCTTTAATGGTCACAACCACTTTGCCTAGGGTTCTTGCCCCAGGGGAGGAAATTGAAATGGGTGTTAATGTTTTTGCTTTAGATAGTAAAATCAGAAATGTGAATATTGAAGTTAATCCAGGTGGAGCAGCCAAGAGCTTAGGGAAACAACTTTCTAATATCAGCTTTGATAAAACAGGCGATAAATTAGAAAAATTTAGATTTACAGTGCCGCAAAAAACAGGTAGTGCAACCTTCAATATTGTTGCCAGTTCTGGAAATGAAAAGTGTAATGAGCAAATAAATATAGAAATAGCTAATCCAAATGTGACTGAAGTGAAGACGATGGATTTCATGGTAGAAAAAGGAAGTAGTAAAGAACTAGATTATTTACTCCATGGCGTGGAAGGAAGTAATGAAGTGAGTTTAGAGTTGTACAGTGTTCCACCCTTCAAATTAGGAAAGAGATTACAGTATTTGATAAGGTATCCTTATGGCTGTTTAGAACAAACCACATCATCAGTATTTCCTCAATTGTATGTTAATAATATAAGTGATGTAGATAAAAAACAGCAGCAAAACATTGAGACAAATATTAATGCTGGTATTCAAAAAATGGCTAGATTTCAACAAGTATCAGGTGGATTTAGTTACTGGCCAAATAATGGTAAAAGTGATGATTGGGCGACAAGCTATGCAGGTGACTTTTTAGTAGAAGCTAAAGCAAAAGGTTATTATGTTAATAGTAGTATGATAGGTGATTGGGTTAAATATCAAAAGAAGATGGCTAGTATTTGGGAGCAAGATAAATATGCTTATAACGATTTAGCACAGTCTTATCGGTTATATACTCTAGCCAAAAGTGGTAATGCTGACCTAGGATCTATGAATAGGATTAGAACAAAAAAATTAAAATCAACAACAGCTCAATATTTGTTAGCAACTGCATATGCTATAATTGGTCAAAAAGATGTTGCCAAACAAATAGTTAAAAATTTGTCTCCTGAACCTGAACCATATGATAATTTTGGATATACTTATGGCTCTGAACTAAGAGATCTAGGTTTTATTATGGAGTATTATATATTGATAGATGATAAGATAAATTCAGTTAAATTATTTCGAGAGATAACTAGCAGGTTGTCAAAAGATGAATGGTATAGCACACAGACTACAGCCATATCTTTAATGTCAATTGGTAAATTTTTACTCGTTAGTGATGCTAAAGGAATGAAAGGGTCTTTCCAAAGTAATAATGGACAATCACTTGATTTTAATACCAATAAGACTTCATTTACAAGGTCAATTTCAACTTTAAATAATGCGAACCAAGACCAAGGTCTCAAAGTGAAGAATACAAGCGAGGGTGATCTATATGGAGTGTTAATTATTTCTGGCAAGCCAGCCATGGGTAATGAAAAGGTAATACAGGATCGGCATATATCTATGGATATTACGTACACAAATTCAGAAAATAGCTTGCCGATTGATATTACATCCCTCAAGCAGGGCACTAACTTTAAGGCAGTGATTACTGTCAATAATCTAGGCACAAAATCATACAGTTTAGACAACTTAGCTTTAGAGTTTACATTGCCATCTGGTTGGGAAATAAATAATGAAAGAATGACAGGTGTATCATCAGGCACCTCTGATAACTATACTTACTGTGATGTTAAAGATGCAAGTGTCAATTACTTTTTCAATCTAGCAAATAGAAAATCTAAAACGTTTATTGTCGATTTAACTGCAACGTATTCTGGGCGATTTTATAAACCTTCTACAAGATGCAGCAGTATGTACGATAATGAAATCTCTTCAACCAAACAAGGCAAATGGTTGAACGTTTTGGAATAACTTTCGGCAAAAGTATTAAATGTAGTTTAATACTTCTTAAATGCTTAAAGATAGCAAGTAAATGTATTATAAATATATAAAAT
>JBBKVK010000165.1:0-7402 GCA_037968395.1 Saprospiraceae bacterium
AGTCTAACAATCCATCACCATTTATATCTAAAAAAGTAGTTTTTGAATTATTGGTACCTTTCCCAGCAGATATGCCACCATGTATACTTGCTCCCTGATATACACTAAACCCTAAACCAAATCCAAAATTGTCAGAGGTACTCCTAGATATATTTGCAATATGTGGACCATATGCAGGAATATTGATGGTAATAATTGAGCCTGGAATCGTTTCATCAATCCCTTGACCATAGTTAAGCTTAGCAGTAATAACACCAAATTCATCTTGGGATACTCGATCACTTAATCCATCTCCATTAATATCAAACCAAGATACTTGAATCTCACTTGATCCTTCTCCAGCATTTCCGCTTAACCCAATAGTTGAGCCTTTACTATATTCAAGAAATTTAGACGCTTTTATACCTCCTTTAGCATCAGTCGATCCTGTTTGGTTTCCTGACTTACCAATGACTCCCGACACTCCGAAACCTTCATTGTCGGAAGTCGAGTTACCAACATCTCCCCAACTATGACTGCCTCCG
Source organism: Saprospiraceae bacterium (assembly GCA_037968395.1). Classification (GTDB taxonomy): domain Bacteria; phylum Bacteroidota; class Bacteroidia; order Chitinophagales; family Saprospiraceae; genus JADKBO01. Next base: position 525 of record JBBKVK010000165.1, read on the forward strand.
TAAAAATCAATCTCATACAACCCTCCTGTAAGATTAGTAAATCGTGCCTTTGTATCAAATATTAAATCAGGATATCTATCCCCATTGATGTCAAAATAATCTGATAAATTTCTAGCATTTGAATACAATGACTTAGATTTTGATATACTTATTGGACCGCCTAAGCTTGCACCATAAGTTGCACCTGAAGAAAGTGTAGTCTGAGTCTTTGTCAAAGATTGGGCTCCAGTATCATAATTTCCCGACTGAGTAGTAATCACATAGCCTTCATTTATCTGTTGATTAATTGCTTCTTCCATATTTATAGCCCTACCACCATATTTATCCGAATAATTATTGTAAGTTGCACCTCTCCATTTTTCTATTACACTATAAGTATTTCCATTTTGTACCTCTTGTTTTGTAGGTATTGCATTAAGCCATAACACCTCTGTATTGATACTTGCAGGGATAAGGTCTAATACTCCCTGAATGTCTGTAGCTTCGTCAATGTTATCTATATTTGTTACAATTGATTCTAATGCAGTAATTTCCGCTTCTCTATCCTCAATGTTTTCTAGGTCCTGCTTTTTTAATACATTTAATAATTTGCCAAAAATATCTTTAGGAGCTTCTTCGTTGATATTTACTGTATCTTCATCATCTTTATCTGCATTAGGGTTGTAAAGTATTTGACCCCAATTTCTAAAATAACTCCCATCGACATTCCTAATAATATGATATAAATTAACATCACGACTTGTCAATTTTCTAATACCAGCACCATTAAAATTAGTTAGATTATTTTGTGTACTAACATAACCTGTTATTAAATTTGCACTATTTCCAAACCTTTCATAAGCTTCTAAAACAGCATATGAACCAAATTCTGTATCTGCGTAGTAATTTACTTCATATTTACTTAAATCCCCCTCTTCAACAATAAAAGGTATAGGTAGATTATTATCATACACAATATTGCCATTGTTTGACGATACTCTTCGTTGTCCTATGACGATATTATCTTTTTCCAACGTAATAAGCATACCAATCTCGCAATTTGGACATGAATTCAAATTGAAGCCATTATGAAGTCTTGGATAAAAATAATAATTATCTATTCCACTTATCCTGTTGATCTCTAAATTATTGTAATGTTTTACTCTTGGAGAATTGTTATACTTAAATGTACTTGTAAAGTTTTTGTATACATCAAATTTCACAAAAGGATGAATTCTTTCTTCTGGTTCAACTTCCCCCGGTATTTCAATATTAGTATATGAAATTAGGGGTTTCCAATTTATACTTGGGTAGTCAAGATTAGTTTCAGATAGTACTTCAAATGCAAACATCGAAATTATACTTCCAAAGATAGAATTGCAATTGCACACCCAGATGATATTGATATCAGAAAAGCAATAGGAAAATTAACACCAATGTTGAAAAACCTTGGTATTGAGCATTACTGGGTTGGTACGTTAGGACATTCAACAGATTAATTTTAAAGCAATACCATTCTCCTTTTACTTCACCTCCCCACCATCATCCCCTTCACGGACATCCACCAAGTGTAAGTGGCACTGCCCCCATTTTTTTCTGTCATACTTTTTGTGTGTTGTGAACCTCTCAGCACTGCAGCACATTCCGCCTGAAAAAGTCGGAAAGAGGCTACCTTATTACAGTTACATCCCCGCTTTGCTGCTGTTGTTTGCCACTTGTAGAATAGCGAATCACATACACATACACTCCAGGGCCCACGAATTTTCCATTAAACCTGCCATCCCAAATTGAGATTGATTCTTTGCTCTGATACATCATGTTACCCCATCGATCAAATATAATAACCTCAGGATCCTGATATGCAGACAAATCAATAGTCCATTGGTCATTGACACCATCATTATTTGGGGAAAATACATTGGGTATTGTAAGCTCCTCTTCTATAACTTGGATAGTAAAACTAAGAGTATAGGTACATCCACTGATGTGGATCAATTCTACAGTAATCGTCTCTGTATTATTCGCTATAAAGCTAAAAGTGTTTATAGTATCGACAACAGTTGATGATCGAATCCATTGTATATCCCACTGTGTGGCATATATCGGTAAGAAGTACTCAAGAATGGTTCCCTTTTGCACTAACGTGTCTTTAAGTGCTGGAAAACTATTGGTATTGGGCACTGGAAGGAGATCAAATTCATAGATCACCTCACAATCTGGCGGACTGGTAAGACTTACACTGCCGGTGCCTTGTTTTGTAAATACTGTAAAGTCACCACTTTGACCATTACTCCAAAGAATGTCCCAATTCGATGTAGTAGATATTTGTGCTAATGTTTCTAAAGCATCACAGTCTAGATAAACGTCTGGTGGCGGTGGAGTATCGAGCATCGTAATTGCTGCTGTAAACAAGGAATCACAACCAAGTGCTGAAGTGAGCATAAACGGATATTCTCCAGAAGCAGTAAGCCATGTACCATTGATATTTATCGAGTCATTAGGACATAAAGTAAATTGTGACGTTGTTACCTCTATTGGATTTTCTTTGACAAGAGTCGTGTTTATTTTATAGCAAATTCCATCGGCTAGGGTGTCAATATAAAAGCCTGCTTTTTTGATCCATTTGCTATTAATTTGGATAGAATCACCTTGGCATAGCTCGAAGGTGTCTCTTGTTGTCATGATCTCGTTAACACTTAATTGATAGGTAATAAGACTGTCACATCCTGAATTATTCTGGAAAGTGACAGGATATTCGCCTGCTTCCTTCACCCAAATAGTGTCGATTAAGACAGAATCACCTTCGCAAATTGTGATAGTTTCGGACTTCATAAATATGCCGCCAAAAGATAGAAATACATTGTAAGTACTATCGCAACCATTCACGGTTTGAAGCGGTAGGGTAGTCGTACCTTCGGTTTTCACCCATTGGCCTCCCAATTGGATAGAATCGCCATCACACAGGCTTATTGTATCAAAAAAGATATAATCTCTATGGTGTATCAGATCTATGGAAACAAGACTATCGCAACCAGCTACGGATTGGAAAGTAGTGGTATATAAATCCGCCTCTTTTTGCCACACTCCAAATAACTGAATGGAATCGCCTGGACAAATGTACATTTCGTTGGAAGAAGCATAGACATCTTCCACCAACAATGCAAGCTCCACCATACTATCGCAACCAGCATTGGTAGGATATGTCAAAGGATATATGCCTGCTTCTGAAAGCCAAACTCCACCAACTTCTATAGAATCACCTCTACAGATCATAGTCGTATCTTTCGTCGCCAGCATGGGTATTACCCTCAGATCGAGCTGATACACACTGTCGCAATCATTCAAGTCAAAAGTATATATCCCTGCAGTTTTTAGCAACGAATCTTGCACCGTATAATCGTCACCTTCACAGATCGAAATGGTATCTTTTACAATTGTTTGAGGTATAATCGTAATCTCCATGGTATCTATACTCACACAGCTTCCTTTTTGACCAATGACAATCAATTGGAAAGACGTATCAGAAACTATATCCACTGATCTACAGGTATCACAATCTACCTTGTTGGTAGGAAACCAATTCACCTGATCAAAGTCCCCTAATATGGTGATATTTTGTTTATTTGTGGGACACACATCAATATCTGCTCCCAAGTCTATATCATTCAGCCCATCTAGGATGAATTCTATAGTATCACGATACACTCTACTACAAGCATCCGTAGCTTCTACATAATGTAAGCCTTCAAAACTACTCGAATAGATAGAATCCGTCGTCAAGTCATTCCAAAGATAGCTGGTAAATTCTGGATTTGCTATCAGGGTGATTACTTCGCTTTGACACTTGGTGATGTCGGGACCTAGGTTGAGAGATAAAGGGTCTAACGTTACATATATGACATCAATATTATTTAAGTAATCACACTCATAAAGACCTGTTATCTCCGAAGCATCAATTCCAGGTCCTACTCCTGCATCATTAATAGTCCAATACATGTAGTATTCGCCTGGAGTAAAAGGGACTGTTATGCAGATTGTATCGGTTAAAATTGTTTTTGTAGAATCGAACTTAAAACAATGTCCTGTTATCTCAAGTGCGGGTAATGACTCCGATGGATGCTCGAAATAGCAAGCAATCCCAACGCAACTATCTATCAACGGAGGACCACCATATTGTACTTCCAAACAATATTGAATGCTATCTCCAGTGCAAGAATAGTTCAGAATACTCATACTAAAATCAGATTTTTCTACTTTCAAACCAGAAACATTATTCGAATAGTCACATTCAGTAATATAGGTGTTTTCAAAAGTAGGAGGGAACATTACACTATCATCGTTTAGCACAATAAATATGGAGTCAGTGTCTGTAAAATAAGGTAAAATAAAACAAGTTGTATCGCTACTTATGGTATCAGTAACAATCAAAAGGTATTCAGAAAGGGAATCTTGAAAAGTGTAATATATTGAGACAGGAATTCCATTTGCTAATGCAGTAGAATCAGCTCCTAATGCATAAACACAAGCTTCGTAATTGGTCTCAAAACAATGGACATCCGCTTTGATTGAAAAGTCAAGTCCTTGTGTTGGCCATACTCTGCAGCCCTCTTGTGTTCGATAAGTAGCTTGTACACCAAAAGTATTATACACTTGTGGACAAGTCTCTTGAGCACAACTATCTGTATCAAAAAATGCTGCCATATTCTGCTGATAGCGAGGGATGGTAAGGTCGTCATTGACATTGGTGACATGATAACCTGTTTGGTTCCATACCTTTCGGGCTGGTGCCCATGGTTCTAAGGCGGATTCGAAACAAAAAAGGCGACATTCGCTTACATTTGTTAGATAACCATCTATTAATATTTCTGCTGACCCGTTTCCGTCAATATCTGCAATGACTGGAAATTCATATCCTGTTTTACTTAATAGGTTTATACTATCTAAAATTACTCCCGAATTATTAAAAATATACAGAATAGTCTCATCGCGATAGATGATTTCCATCTTTCCATCTTGATTCAGATCAAATATAGATACTGAACATCTACCTGAGCGGTCAGTGGTTTTTTTTGTAAAAATAGGTTTGAGCATCATAGTACCATCATATTTAAAGATACGCAACTCATTTTCAAATGTAACCACTATTTCTGGAATACAATCTCCGTCTAAATCCGCAAGCTTAGGCAATCCGGATTCTATCCCAACACTGTTATATTCAGCCAACAGTGTTTGAGAATTGGGATCAACCAACCATATACCTCCATCATTAAACTCATTTCCTCTAGATACTACAATTTCATTGAGACCATCATTATTGAAATCTGCAATTGCACAATATCCATCCAAGACAGGGTCAGGCATAATTAGTGTAGTAAACGTGTTACCTAAACTATCAGATTTATTATTCAGGTTAACAGAATAGATATGTTTCCCACAGATCAACTCTACTCCTTGTCTAGGAAGAATGTCGAAAGCAATTGACTGAACCATTGAACATTCAGGATTAGCAGAACATCCATCTTTATCCATTCTTAACAAGAAATTACCATTCTGACTATTTATGATATCATACCCTACATAAACTTCAAATACACCATCATGGTCAAAATCAACTAAATTACTGACATTCGGATACGTGTTTTCTCTTTTCCACTTTAAGCTTCCAAGTTCGTTATAACAATACAAGTTTTTAAAATCGTTTAAAAAAATATATAAACTATCATCTAACTTACCAACAGAAGGATTATTTATAGCACTAAAAAATAAATTGTCAGGCATAATATCGAATGAGTCAATCAAATTGCCATCTAAAGAAGAAATTTTGAATACCTTATTTATAGAATTACCCATTACACCTCTTAACCCTTTGTAATACAGGTACCCGTCTTTGTTATTTGTTTTAGGAATAACTAAAGGGATAGTGAAATTTGCAAAATCTGAGACTACTGGAGATTGCCATTTTAACTTCATCTTAATATCAGGAAAACTATCAGGAACAATATCACATGAGGATTGGCAGGCTGCCTGAAAAGCAAAATCATTGCAAGAGCAATCTGGATCAAATAAATCAATTAGACCATCAAGGTCATCATCAATACCATTATCACAAATTTCATATTCAATACAATCCTCATTTGGCCAAACCCTGCAGCCCTGCTGAGTACGATAAGTAGCTTGCACCCCAAAAGTATTATACACTTGTGGACAAGTCTCTTGAGCACAACTATCTGTATCAAAGAAAGTCGCCATATTCTGCTGATAGCGAGGGATGGTAAGGTCATCATTTACATTGGTGATATGGTAGCCTGTTTGGTTCCATACCTTTCGAGCTGGTGCCCATGGTTCTAATGCAGATTCGAAGCAGAAGAGGCGGATGGAATCTTTATGCTCTATTCCTCCGCTGACAATTATCTCTGCTTGACCATCGTCATCAACATCTGAGACTATTGGCGATTCTGTCCATGTTCTACTTAATACTGGATATGAAGTTATGATATTACCTGTAGGACCATCAATGATTTTTAGCTCTGTCTCATCTCGATAAATTATTTCCATCATTCCGTCTTGATTGAGATCAAATAAGGTTACCCCTGTAACTCCCGATTCATCCGTTGTGGGCAAAGTATATTTTAATTTTAACGTCTTTGATCCATCAAAAGAATATACTCTTAATTGATATTCAAAACTAACAACTATCTCTGGGAAACAGTCATTATCTATGTCTCCAATTGAAGCTAAACCACCTGAAAGACCTTTGGAAAGAATTGGGTCTGTTTGAGCAATTAGTGAGGTGTCTCTAGGATTCCATATCCATATCCCTCCATCATTGTTGTGATTTGACCTAACAACAATAATATCGAGAAACCCATCCCCATCTACATCAGCCATAGAGGTAAATC